>DCXP01000059.1 GCA_002327725.1 Proteobacteria bacterium UBA2133 | reverse complement strand
CCAAACCCCCTTAGGGTGAAAGCCTTTGGGGGTTTTGTTTTTCGGTGTATTCGCCGTCGGCCCACGACGCTGTAACCGCATTGTCGCTGTCGTGAAAAACCTTGTCATTGGTGAGCCCTGGATTTGCGGGAAGTTTTGTCGCCTCCCACTGGGGGCGCACATAGGTGTGCGCATAAGAGTAAAATTATCCGCTTTGCATGATGGCGTGGAGCGTAAGGCGTTCCCGCGCCATCCCAAGGGCAGAGCGTTGGAATACGACAAAACCTATACGACACAAAAGGGCGCAGACGTCGGCGAGAAGGGCAGTGCGACCCGTACAGGGGATCGCTGGTTCAGCCGGCGCCACCCGAAGGTCAGTAAAAAGGCTGATTTCCCGAAGTCCCGTGATTCAAAGCTCGGAAGCCAGGGCAGCGAACCGTTTCCGAAATGGAGTGTCTGGCTTCCTGGAGAACCCTTTCCCGAGCATCCGGCAAATCGTGCCGGAAAGCGGTCTGCCGGACAACCCAAGCGTTGAGCTGGAACTGTCCTGACCGTCAAAGCATCCTGTCTGACACAGTTTGGCCGGACTATTCAGGGTCACAACGGATCATCTATATTTGTTGCAGCCGACGGCTATTGGTGAGTCTCGCAACTGGTTGAGCCACTGTGGGTCTAGTTCCCACCCGTGCCAAGTCTTAAAATCCAGATGTACATCACCCAGTCTCGGCAGGATCTACACATTCCGGCATAGGTAATAGATCGTCTCTGCTGACGAAAGGTCTTATCTATGAAACAAACTGGCGGTTTCTTTAAGGTGCTTCGCGGATTGGGGCGCCTGATTCCCGGCGAATGGTTGCGCACCTGGACTTATCTCAATCTGGTCTATAGCCCCCGCAAGTTTCTGCGTGCCACTGCGGGCGGGTTCTATCGGATGGACCATATCTACGAGGTGCTTAAGGAATTCACCAACACCTACCAGGGCCGGTTTTCCATACTGGAGTTTGGCGTTGCAGGAGGGTATTCATTCGCCAAGCACCTTATGGCGATACGCTATCTGGGTCTCGAGGATCGGGTGATGCTGCATGGTTTTGACACTTTCGGCGGTTTACCACCGGTGGAGCATGAAGCCGACGCAGCGCTGATCCGGGGTGATGAGTGGATCGCCGGGCATTATCGTGGCGATCGGGAGTGGTTAGATGCCTACTGCCAGAAGAAAGGCTATGGGAATTACCAGTTGCATCAGGGTCTCTTTGAAGATGTACTGACACCTGAGTTGCTTGATCAGTTTCAGGAATGGCGGCCGATGCTGATCTGGATGGATTGTGATTACTACAGTTCCACTCGCACGGCTCTGGAGCGTGTGCTTGAGTTCCTGCCATCGGGATGCGTAATCTACTTCGATGACATCTACTACAATTTCAGTTCGACTCTCACCGGTCAGATGAAACTCGTCCGCGAGGTCAATCAGGGACTATGGGGTGATCATGTGGAACTGGTGCCGGACCCCGCCCTTTCCTGGGATTCTCAGCGCATTTACAGGTTTATCAACCTTGACGGCCCTAAGTTGGAACTGCAACAGCGCCCTCAGGAGGATCCCGTGCGTCGGCCTATCGAGGATTCGCCGTTTCCTTGATACGCTTGCCGGTCACTGTGTAAAACAGGGATCAGTATTTGTGCAGCGCAGTGAGAATCGCCCGCCCAAGGTAGTTTCATCAACTTTGAACATGCTTGAAAAATCGCCTTGCGATCGGCAGCAGGACCTCAGCGAGTCCGGCGAGAGTAATCAATATGATGCCGATGATTTCACGCGGGCCGATGATCTCGCTGGTAAGCCACGCAGCGGTGAGCGTACCGACACTGATCTCGGTCATGAACAGCAGGCCGGAGGTGCCGGGATTAAGCTGCGGCAGACCCCAGGTAATGGCAAGATAAACCGGCAGTACAAGCAGAAGACTCAGGGGTGCAAGCCACGGCAGTACTGAACTGAACGCAACAGGCGGCGGAATGCTTACAGTGCCCTGCAGGAAGAACATAACCAGGATTGCCAGTCCGCTGGCCCAAACGAACCACGATGAAACAACATCTACAGCGGGTTGGTCCGGGTATCGGCGTGTCAAGGTCGCCGCGAGGGCCCAGATAATTCCTGAGCCGAGCGCCATCCAGTCGCCAAGGTTTCTGGGCAGCGGCAGTCCCTGGTCTATGTTGAAAATGATCAGCATCCCGGCTATACCGAGCGCAATCCCGAAAACCCGGTCCAGGGTGATTTTTTCGGCCAGCCAGAGTCTCGCGAAGAGCGTGCCCCAGACAGGAGTGAGGTAGTACAGCAGGATGGCGCGGACCACGTCGGTGTAGAGAAACGCTGTGGAGTAAAGCAGGATCGCAAGCCCCATGGCCGCACCCGTCGCCTGCAGCCCAATCCCCCCTTGCCGAAGACTTTTATGCCTTATCAGCATCAACGGCAGGAGCATCAGCGCCGGAATCACATGAATAACCCCAGCCGCGAGGACACCTGAAAACCCCGAAGCGTCAAGACCTCGGAGTGGAATCCAGTAGCCTCCCCAAACGGCGCCCCCCACAAGGCACGCGGACCTCGCGAGGCCGAGGTGACCCTCCTTGAGCATTGTTGAGATCTGCATAGCCTTAAGTTGCTATCGGGTGTCTGAATTCCGACCGGTTTCTGGAAGGTGCAGCCGCGTTGGGTGGGATATCGCAGTCCGGGGTGTGAACGCCTTGACCAGGGAGTGTGCAGGCGCTTGGTAAAAGGGCGGTATCATAATGGTGTTCGCTCAGAATCGCCTAGTCCAGGATGACGTTTTAGCCGATTTTTGTGTTTACTTATTCAGCATAGGGAGAGCGTCGTTTAATGATAGCGTCAACTGTCAATGTCGATGGAACCATTACCGAAGCTGCGAAGGCTTCCATACCGGTTCTGGACCGTGGCTTTCTTTACGGTGACTCGGTCTATGAAGTGTTTCGTACCTATCGCTCGGTACCGCTTTTTCTGGAAGAACATTTCGAGCGGCTGGAAAACTCTGCGCAGCTGATTCAGATGCGGATCAGCCAGACGCGCGGGCAGCTTCTGGAAGAGATTCGCCGAACGGCGATAGAGGCGGGCGTGTCCCGGGAGTCAGACGGCTATGTGCGTTATCAGATAACGCGCGGGGAAGGGGTCGTAGACCTGTATCCTGATCCCGGTCTGGAAACCCGATACGTCATCATCGTCAAAGCCTTGCCGTCCTGGGACCCGATTTTCTATGAGCGCGGCGTCAACATGGCGATTCCCAACGTTCGCCGCAACCCGGTTAACGCACTTGACCCGAATATCAAGGGTGGCAACTACCTGAACAACATTATGGGACTCACCGAAGCCAAAGAAGCGGGTGCAGATGATTGTGTCATGCTCAATCGTGACGGCTTTGTAACCGAGGCGGCCAACAGTAACGTCTGGTTTCTGATCCGGGGGAGGCTCGTCACCCCAGGTTCCGGAAACCTCAAAGGGCTGACCAAAAAACATGTCCATCGAGCGCTCAAGGCCGCCGGGATGCAAAGTTTCGAAGAAGATGTTCATGTCAATGAACTGCTCGATGCGACCGAGTGCTTTATTACGAGCGCAACCCGCGAGGTCATGCCGTGTGTATCGCTGACGCTGCTTGACGGGGAACGGCTTGAGTTTCCTGTCGGTGGCGGCGATGTCACCCGTGCAGCCGGGCAAGTTTTTTCCGGCTATGTCGAAGATTACATCTCACAACACGCTAACGATGCGCTTGCCTGAATCTGGCCTACACATGCGCGAAGCCATAGAACGCAAATGAGCAAAACCCGAGTCCTGCTGGTATTCGGTGGACAGTCTGCCGAGCACGAGATTTCTGTCATCTCGGCGAGATCCGTTTACGCGGCGATTGACGCCTCCCGCTACGAGGTGGTCCTCGCGGGTATCTCACGGTCAGGACAGTGGGTTCTCGAGGACGGTGAGCGTCGGTTGCTGGAACAGGACGAAGTTATAGAGGGTAGCGGCGTGCCCGTGCAGTTGGGCGCCGGTCAGCGGGACCTGACAGCCCTGGATGGGACTCAAGCGGGAGAAGGCAGGTTTGATGTGGTATTCCCCCTTTTACATGGACCGCACGGTGAGGATGGCTGTGTACAGGGTTTGCTCGAGCTTGCGGATGCCGCCTATGTGGGGGCCGGCGTTGCGGCATCTGCAGTCGGTATGGATAAAGAGCTGGCGCGGGCTGTTTTTGCCAACGCCGGTTTGAAACAGGCAGAGTACCTTGTCGTTAGGCGCAGCGCCTGGAACGTCGACCGGACATTGATAATGAGCCGGATTGAAAGCGCGCTTTGTTATCCGATGTTCGTCAAGCCGGTCAATCTCGGCTCCAGTATCGGAATTTCCAAGGTCCATAATGCTGAGTCTCTGCAGACCGCCTTGGATATTGCGGCCGGTTACGACATCAAGATGATGATCGAATCCTCAGTAGAGCAGGCTCGGGAACTTGAATGCGCGGTGCTCGGCAACGATGATCCGAAAGCCTCCGTGATTGGCGAGATCATCCCTGGGGCAGAGTTTTACGACTACACCACCAAGTACATCGATGACCACTCGCAGTTGATCGTGCCTGCGGATCTTTCGCAGTCACTAAAGGCCAGCATCCAGGAGATGTCTCTGGAAGCATTCCGTGCAATTGATGGTGCCGGACTCGCACGGGTCGATTTTCTGCTGCCCCCTTCCGGTGAGGTGTTCCTCAACGAGATAAACACGATGCCGGGCTTTACCCCCATCAGCATGTATCCAAGGCTCTGGCAGGCAAGCGGTATCGAATACCCCACGTTGATTGACCAGCTGATTCAACTCGCTTTGGATCGATACCGTGAGAAGCAGCAGATAAGCCTCAGCCGCTGATATCCGCGCGGCCAATTGCCGTCGGCTATTGCAGGGTACAGGGGCTGTTGTTCCTGGCAGTCAAAAGCACTAAGATGATGCGACGGTGTGTCATATTCGTGAAATATGATGATAATAATATGTGTCAGGGTGCAGAACCTGCAATATGTCAAGACCATCAATAGGAGGAACAGATGAAAAAGATTTTGTTTAGGAGTCGTTGGGGTGTGGTGCCAGCGTTGGCGCTAGGGCTCAGCTATACCGCCTTTGCTGCAACCGACCTCACCGTCTATACGGCGGTCGAGGCCGAAGATCTCAAGAAATACGCGGCACGATTTAACGAGGATCATCCCGATATCAAGATCAATTGGGTGCGTGATTCGACCGGCATCGTGACAGCGAAGCTGCTTGCGGAAAAAGAGAATCCACGGGCAGATGTCATCTGGGGACTGGCGGCCACGAGCCTGTTATTGATGAAAGGCGAAGGCATGCTGCAGCCGTACACCCCCAAAGGTCTGGACGGTCTTGATTCGAAGTTCCGGGATAAGTCCGATCCACCGACGTGGACCGGTATGGATGCATGGGTTGCCGCAGTCTGTGTGAACACTGTGGAGTCGGAAAAACATAATCTGCCCATGCCGTCTTCCTGGAAGGATCTGACCAACCCGGCGTATAAAGGCCACGTCGCCATGCCGAACCCCAATTCGTCGGGGACCGGCTTTCTGGATGTATCCAGCTGGCTACAGATGTTCGGCGAAGAAGGTGGCTGGGCGTTTATGGACCAGCTCCACCAGAATATCGATCACTATACGCATTCGGGCTCCAAACCCTGCAAACAGGCTGCCCGGGGAGAGGTCGCGATCGGCGTATCTTTTGCCTTCCGGGGCGCAAAGTCCAAAGCGGCGGGTGCTCCGTTAGAGATCATTATTCCAAGCGAGGGTATTGGCTGGGATATGGAAGCGACCGCGATTGTCAACGGGACCAAGAAACTGGATGCTGCTAAAACGCTGGTGGATTGGTCTGTCACTGAGAAAGCCAACAAGATGTACAACGAGGGCTACGCAGTGATCGGCATTCAGCGGCTTGCAAAACCGGTCGAACATTTCCCGGACAATATTCCGCAGGCCATGATCGATAACAACTTCGAGTGGGCGGCACAGAACCGCAAACGTATCCTTGCCGAATGGCAGAAGCGTTACGATTCAAAATCGGAACCGAAGAGCTGAGTCAGATTATCGACTGATCGACGGCCGGTCGCTGTTCAGCCAGTGATCGGCCGTTTCTTTTTGTGATTGCCCTGGCCCCGGTGGTCGGCGGGGCTTCGGTCAGTCCGTGCGGATTCCAACGACAATGAGCGAAGCATTCCTGAAAATCGAGAACCTGACCAAGAATTTCGGTCAGTTCACGGCACTGCGGGATATCTCTCTTGAGGTCTTCGAGGGTGAGTTTGTCTGTTTCCTGGGTCCCTCCGGCTGCGGGAAAACGACCCTGTTAAGGGCTATCGCCGGGCTTGATATCCAGTCCCAGGGAAGCATTGCCCAGGCGGGCGCCGATATCTCCGTGCTGCCTCCATCGGAGCGTGACTTTGGGATTGTGTTTCAGTCCTATGCGCTGTTTCCCAACCTCACGGTAGAAAAAAACGTGGCCTATGGTCTCGAGAGCCGGCGCTCCCGCCGCAATGAAGTCAGCAGGCGCGTCGAAGAACTGCTGATGCTGGTGGATTTATCTGATCAGACAAAGAAATATCCGGCCCAGTTGTCCGGCGGGCAGCAGCAGCGGGTTGCGTTGGCGCGGGCACTGGCGACCGCACCGGGGCTGCTGCTTCTGGACGAACCGTTGTCGGCTCTTGACGCCAAAGTGCGGGCGCACCTGAGGATGGAAATCAAAGGGCTGCAGAGACGCCTGGCTGTCACAACCATCATGGTCACCCACGATCAGGAAGAAGCGCTGACGATGGCCGATCGGATTGTGGTGATGAACCACGGGGTGATCGAACAGATCGGCACACCGGAGGAGATTTACGCGAGCCCCGCTTCTGAGTTTGTCGCGGAGTTTATCGGCACAATGAATTTCATCAGCGCCAGGACAGCGTCAGCCGGCCAATGTGCCTGTGAAGGTGTCCCGCTTGATGTCGATACAGAAAACATGAGCGAGGGGAGGCCGGTCCGGTTGGCTATCAGGCCTGAGGATGTCGAGTTGCACCTCGGTGATGAGTCGGGGAGTAATAACGAGACGCTCGGAGTGGTCGAATCGCTCGAATACCTCGGTGCTTTTGTCCGGGTTACGCTGAATCTTGAGCTATGGAAGACCCGGCTTCAGGCCGATGTCTCAACAGGCGAAGCCCACCGACTTTCGCTGGAACCGGGCGCATCGGTCTCGGTGACGCTTCCAGCCGAGAAGATCAGGCTCTATTCCCTGGACTCTTGATGACCGCCAAGGGCGTTGCGATCAGCACAACTGGGCCAATGTTGCGCAGGAAATCGAGTTCCGATGACCGCGCGATGCGGCTGTTTGTCCTGGTCATTGGTGTTTACCTCATTGTTGCATTGGCGTTTCCACTGTACGCAATGCTCTCCAAGAGCACGTTGGACTCCAAGGGCGGGTTCGTCGGGCTTGAGAATTACCTAGCGTATTTCAATACACCATCTCTGGTGTATTCGATCCAGAACAGCCTTTTTATCGGGTTTGTTACCACCTCCATTACGGTCACGATCGCTTTCGTCCTTGCCTATGCGCTGACCCGTAGCAGGATGCCAGGCAAGGCGGTGTTCAAAACCGTTGCGATGATCCCGATTCTGGTTCCCTCGCTCCTGCCGGGTATCGCGCTGATCTATCTTTTCGGCCGGCAGGGACTGATTAACGAACTGCTGTTCGGTCATGATATTTACGGACCCATCGGTATCGTCATTGCAGAGGTCTTTTTTACGCTGCCGCATGCGCTGATTATCATCATCACTGCGCTGTCGATCGCCGATGCCAGACTCTATGAAGCGGCGACCGCACTTCGTGCGGGAAGTGCCCGGATATTTTTTACGGTGACGCTGCCTGGCGTGCGGTATGGACTGATCAGCGCTGCATTTGTGGTGTTCACCCTGTCCGTCACCGATTTTGGCGCGCCGAAGGTGATCGGTGGGGATTTCAATGTGCTCGCAACCGATATCTATAAACAGGTAATCGGTCAGCAGAACTTCGAGATGGGGGCAGTCGTTTCGGTGGTGCTTCTGATCCCCGCGGGCCTTGCCTTCGTGGTGGACCGTATCGTTCAGAAGAAGCAGATAGCACTGCTTTCAGCGCGCGCGGTTCCCCTGGAGCCTTCCCCCGACAAAAAGTTCGATAACCTCATGCTGGTGTATTCGATCGTCGTCAGCATTTTTATCGTCGGGATTCTCGGCGTCTGCCAGTTTGCGGCACTGGTGAAATTCTACCCCTACAACCTGAGTCTGGGCTTGAGTAATTACCAGTTCGATCTCATGGACGGCGGGGGTTGGGCCAGTTACTTCAACTCTATCGAGATGGCTTCCTACACTGCGGTATTCGGCACCATTTTGGTGTTCTCGGGTGCTTATCTCGTTGAGAAAGGTCAGGGACTGGGCCCGATCCGTGGGACGTTCCAGCTCCTGGCGATGCTGCCCATGGCAATACCCGGACTGGTGCTGGGTCTTGCCTACATCTTTTTCTTCAACTCGCCGTCGAATCCGCTGAACTTCCTCTATCACACGATGGCGATACTGGTAATCAGCACCATTACCCACTTCTACACGGTGAGTCACCTCACAGCGACTACCGCCCTCAAGCAGATGGATGCCCAGTTCGAGTCCGTTGCCGCTTCGCTGAAGCAGCCTTTTTACCGCACATTTCTCAGGGTCACAGTGCCCGTGTGTACCCCTGCAATTCTCGATATCAGCATCTATCTTTTCGTAAACGCGATGACCACGGTGTCGGCGGTGGTATTTTTATACTCTCCGCATACCACTCTGGCTTCTGTTGCGGTACTCAACATGGATGATGCGGGCGACATCGCCCCGGCGGCAGCGATGGGGATGATGATCTTTTACACTGCGGCGGGGGTGAAAATTCTGCACTATCTTTTGAGCCGGGGTGTCGAGTCCCGTACCCAGGCATGGCGGGTATCTGTCGCGAAATAGATCAACAAAATGAAATATCTTCACACCATGGTGCGGGTCAGTGACCTCGAAGGATCGCTGGACTTTTATTGCACGAAACTGGGTCTGGTTGAACTGCGCCGGTATGATGAGCCGAAGGGTCGTTTTACCAATGTGTTTCTTGCAGCGCCGGGCGACGAGTCAGCCCAGGTCGAACTGACATACAACTGGGACCCGGAGGATTACCCCGGAGGGCGCAATTTCGGTCATCTCGCCTATCAGGTAGAAGATATCTATGGCCTTTGCCAGCGTCTGCTGGACCAGGGCGTCACGATCAACCGCCCACCCCGGGACGGACGGATGGCCTTCATCAGGTCACCCGATGGTATCTCCATCGAACTGTTGCAAAAGGGTGAGTCGCTGGCGCCCGCCGAACCCTGGCTGTCGATGCCGAACACGGGATCCTGGTAAAAGGGATCGCCCGTGCAATCCCCCGGCGCCCCGCTTGAGATAAACACCGTCACGATCGGCGATAACGGGGGCGCCGTAGGTATGTGCTGCTGCCCAGGCCGGCTCGAGCAGTTCAGCGATGGTGCGCATCGTCAAAGGGATCTCGCTGAAGATCTTGCGATGGTCAGCGACTGGCAGCCGGATCTCATCGTTTCCCTCGTCGAGCTGCATGAGTTCGAATTTCTGGGTGTTGGGCAATTACCGGAGGAGTTCAAGAAGCAGTTCCAATGGCAGCATCACCCCGTCAGGGATCTCGGTGCGCCGTCTGATGCAGTTCAAGAGAATTCGCCATTGGCGCAGTGGTTCTCATCTGTGTGCAGGGGTGAACGGATCCTGCTGCACTGCGCCGCGGGTTTAGGACGGACCGGGACGGTGGCTGCGCGCTTGCTGATGATGTCCGGACAGGATGCCGATGCTGCAATTCAAAGTGTCCGTGCTGCGCGTTCGGGCACGATTGAGTCGGCCACTCAGGAGCATTTTTTGCGTCAGCCGGACTGACGAGTTCCTCATCACCCGCTGGGAACAGGGCGGATCTCACTGATATCGCCGATCAGGACGTCAGCATGCGCCTGCAACTCCGCGGGGCTTCCCGCACCGCCGGTTATACCGACGCAAAGACCGGCTCCGGCCTTGCGGGCCATCGTCAGGTCGCTGACGGTGTCGCCCACCATGACAAGTTCGGAAACGTCAAGCTCTTGCGAGTGCGCAATCTGGGCCAGCACGGCGATATCGGGCTTTACCGGACCGTCATCGTCGCCGCACCTGACGTCAGCAAAGAAGGGTTCAAGCCCCAGTTCATGCAGCATGATCTCGGTAGCAAGGCGGTTATCGGTCGTTGCGATGACTGCCGGAATTTCAGCATCGACGAGACGTTTCAGTGATTCCCCAATTGTCCCCCGGGGGATGATCTCCTGAGCCGTTGGTGTGGCCGTCATCGCTGATCCCATATGATCTTCACTCAATGCAAGAGCCCGGTCCCAGGTGAGTCCGTGCTGAAAAAGAACGCTGGCCACAATCACAGTGAATTGATGCAGCGGCGCAGTAGCAAGAGGCCCCTGGCCGAGGGTCCCGCCGGTGTCGGCGTTATAGCCCGACGCCCGGTAGAGATGGTTAACAAAGCCATCGCCAAGACCTGTCTTGGCTGCCAGTGTCTTGGCGCCCAGCACGAGCCTTGGCCCCCAGACCGCATGAAAATCAATCAGCGTCCCGTCCTTGTCGAACACAACACAACGTGCGGGTACCTCAGTATCCGCAACCTGAAGACGGGGTGGTTTCATAGCGCAGGCAATTTAGCGCAAAAAAGGATCGTGCGCAGGATTTTTCGATTGCACTCATGCGGGATATTCGGGGCTAAGCAGGGATTCATAAAAACGTGAAATAATCGGAACCATAAAAGCGATCTGTTGAGCGCTGGACCCCAATGATTTGTGTCGGCAGGCCCTCGGCGGCACAGGATTGAAGAACGTTTTATATGCGTGATTGTGACTATCTGATCGTGGGCGCCGGTTCCGCCGGATGCGTGCTGGCGGCGCGTCTCAGTGAGGACCCGGATGCGAACGTCATCCTGCTTGAGGCGGGGGGTAGTGACCGCAGCATCATCGTCCAGATGCCATCGGCACTGTCCATGCCGATGAACACGCGCCGCTTCAACTGGGGATTTCAGAGCGAGGCGGAACCCGGTCTTGACGGCCGGGTGCTGGACTGCCCACGAGGGCTGGGCCTCGGCGGGTCATCGTCGATCAACGGCATGGTGTATGTCCGGGGGCATGCCGAAGACATCAATCAGTGGGAGTCGGACGGCGCGGCCGGCTGGAACTACGCCTCGTGCCTTCCTTATTACCAGCGTGCCGAGACCTGGTACCGCGGAGCGGACCAGTATCGTGGCGCCAATGGACCGCTCAGCGTATGTGCCGGCAATGACATGAAGCTCAATCCCTTATACCGCGCCTTTATTGATGCCGGAATCGAGGCCGGCTACCCCGCTACCGAAGACTACAACGGTTATCAGCAGGAGGGCTTCGGCCAGATGCACATGACCGTTGATAACGGGCGCCGCGCGTCAACCAGTCATGCCTACCTGAGACCGATCCGCCAACGAAAGAATCTCAGGGTGATCAGCGGCACGCTGGCAACAAAAGTGCTGCTCGAGGGGGACCGGGCGATTGGGATTGCCTACGAAAAAGACGGTAATGTTTTTGAGGTCTATGCCCGGGCTGAGGTGATTCTTTCAGCGGGGTCTATTGCTTCGCCCGCTTTGCTGCAACGATCGGGAATCGGTCCCGCAAGGGTGCTCGAAGCCGCCCGTATCCCGGTTGCGCATTCTCTTGAGGGTGTCGGGCAGAACCTGCAGGACCATCTTGAGGTCTATTTTCAGCACCGCTGTCTGGAGCCGATATCGCTCAACTCCCGGTTGGGCATGTTCAGCAAAGGCATGATTGGCCTTCAGTGGCTGTTGTTCAAATCCGGGCTGGGCGCGACCAATCACTTTGAGTCCTGTGGATTTATCCGGTCTTCAGCCGGGGTCAAGTCTCCAGACATCCAGTATCACTTTCTGCCCGGGGCCATGCGCTACGATGGTCGCGCTGCTTTCGACGGGCACGGGTTCCAGGTGCATGTAGGCCCTAACAAGCCCG
Source organism: Proteobacteria bacterium UBA2133 (assembly GCA_002327725.1). Classification (GTDB taxonomy): domain Bacteria; phylum Pseudomonadota; class Gammaproteobacteria; order Arenicellales; family UBA868; genus UBA868. Next base: position 37,624 of record DCXP01000059.1, on the reverse strand, counting down.
CGAGCCGGGGGTCGGTATCGGTGCGGTCTGACGATGCCTTTCGGCACCCCCGGGTGCTGTTTAACTATCTGACCGCTGAAAAAGACATTAGCGACTGGCGCGCCTGCATCCACCTTACCCGGGAGATTCTCGGACAGCCGGCGATGGACAGGTTCCGTGGTGAGGAGATCGCGCCCGGATCGGCGCTGCAAACGGACGACGAGATTGATGCGTGGGTCAGGCAGAACGTCGAGAGCGCCTACCATCCTTCATGCACCTGCAAAATGGGCGCCGATGATGACCCCGGTGCAGTACTTGATTCGAGTTGCCGGGTACGGGGCATCGCACAATTACGTGTGGTGGATTCCTCGATTTTCCCGACCATTACCAACGGCAACCTCAACGCGCCAACCATCATGGCCGCCGAGCGCGCTGCAGACTTGATTGCCGGAACACCGACTTTGCCGCCCTCGGAAGCTCCAGTGTGGATCGACTCCGTCTGGCAGCAATCGCAGCGCGCAGGGCAACCCCGTCGCGAAATCTCGAGTGATTCGGACTCAGCGCCTTGAGCCGCCCTCCTGAAGATGCAGAAATCCTTTCGGTGGTGGATGCATCGGACGCGGTGATCGGAGAGCAAAGACGAGACGAAATTCATCTTAAGGGGCTGCGCCACCGTGCTGTGCATGTGCTGGTCTTCAATCCGCGGGGACAATTATTTCTTCAACAGCGGGGCCTGCATAAAAAGGAGCATCCCGGCATGTGGGATTCTTCAGTTGCCGGGCACGTGGACGCCGGTGAAAGCTACGATGACTGCTGTGTCCGCGAAGTCGAAGAGGAAGTCGGCCTGTCACTCGACCGGGTACCGCAACGTCTGTTCAAACTCGAAGCATCGAATGTCACCGGTATGGAGTTCGCCTGGGTCTACCGGGTAGATACCGCCAAGACCTTAAGGCCCAATCTCGAGGAGATGTCCGGGGGTGACTGGTTCGACCCGGCCGATATCGATCAGTGGATCGATACAGGAGCGAAAGCGCTTTCCGCCGTCTTTCGTCTGATCTGGCAGACCTACCGGGGTCTGACGGAATGAAAAAATCTGAGAAATTCAGGCGGACTTTGCCGCGCCTTCATGGTATGCACGCGCAACTTCCTCACCGATGATCCCTATACCCGCCTGAACCGATTCGGCGTCCTGCGCGTAGGAAATCCGGATGCATTCATGACGGTGTGGCCAGGGTTCATCCAGTCCTGGAAAAAAGTGCTCTCCGGCAATGACCAGTACATCTCTTTGTTTAAGGCGCTGGTATAACGCCTCGCTGGTGATGGGTAACCCTGCAAACCATAACCAGAGGAAGATCGCGCCCTCGGGTGTGTGCACCCGGCAGGGGAGGTCTCCCATGGCCGATGTCACCCAGGAGACCGCCCGCTTTACCTTCTCCTGATAATAGGGCCGGATCACACGATCCGACAGATCCAGGATGCTGCCGTTTTCCACCATGGCGCAGACAAGTCCTGGCCCGGCGCTGCCCGGTGCGAGCGACATGATTGCGTTGGCAGCGGTTACCGCGCGGATGACTTTTTCGTCCGCCACGATGATCCCCGTGCGCAAACCCGGCAGCCCGAGCTTGGAAAGACTGAGGCACGCGATGGTGTTCTCATCCCAGAGGCTATCGACCGGGGGAAAGATGATATTGGGAAAGGGTCCGCCGTAGGCAGAGTCGAGGATAAATGGAATCCCGTGCCGGGCAGCCAGTTCCCGAAGGTGAGCGACTTCGGTTTCGGTCAATACATTACCGGTGGGGTTGGTCGGGCGGGAAACCGCAATGGCGCCGATCTCATCCGAAATATCCAGGTGGTCAAAGTCGACGTGGTACTTGAACTCGCGCTCACCGCGAAGTTCTATTGTTGGCCGGTAGGTATGGAACAGCTCTGCACCCATACCGACATCGGCATAACCAATGTATTCCGGTGCGAGCGGCAGAAGAATTTTCCGCTTTTTTCCCTGGCTGAATTCGCCGGCAAAAAGATGAAACAGCACGTAAAATGAACTTTGACTGCCGTTGGTGACGGCGATGTTCTGAGGCCCCACAGGCCATCCGCACCGTGAACGCAGCAGCGCCGCAAGCGCATCAATGAACCGGGCATTACCTCTTGCGCCGTCGTAGTCCCCGCTCAGGCGCTCAAACCGTTCGCCATCGGCGAGCAGTTCCGTCATGGCGTCACGGAACGCGCTCTGCACTTGGGGTATCCGTGCAGGATTACCGCCTCCCAGAAGCCGCATCTCTGCCGATCCCGTGAGGGCGCTGTCGATATCTTCCATGAGCGTCAGAATCCCCGAGCCGGAGGTCAGGAAATTTCCGAATGCTGAGAAGTTCATCGTGCCTTACGCTTAAGGTTGCGCCTACTGGCCGGCGGAAGTGGTATCAGCATCTGCATCGCTAAGGGGAGAGACCTTCGGAGCCACCCTTTGGACAACCAGGCGTCCACCGAATGCGCCAAAACTCATATCGGCGAGCACGCGCGCGGATTCGAGCAGAACAGCATCCCTGGGCAGTTCCTGAGACGCATCCTCTGAGTCGCCATCGTATCCGTGCGCCTGCTTGAGCGTGTCTAAGATGCGCTGCTGTTCGTTTTCTCTCTGGTCGCGATCCTTCTGTCGCTGGCTTTCCATAAGAGAAATCTCTATGGCCTGTGCCAGGGGAATATCAATCTCCCGAAGCCCGGCGAGATAAGCGAAATCAGGGTCGCTACGGATGCGCTGGCTGTGCAGTTCCCGCAGTTGATCGAGGTCATATCCCGGGTTTTCAACCGAGTAACTCGAGAAGGCCGTGGAATCGATTTGCGCAAAGGGCAGAGCATTCTCCAGCGCCTTCTCTCCATAGGGTAGATCGGCGCCGCGACCCGGAAGCACAATGTCCGGGACGACGCCTCGATGTTGCGTGCTGGCCCCGCTGACGCGGAAGAACTGGGCAATGGTGAGTTTCAGTTGCCCGAGTGGCTGCTCCGGATCCTGGGAATATCGATCAAGATCAATCAGGTTCTGGACGGTTCCTTTGCCGTAAGTGGACTCTCCAATAATGAGCCCGCGCTGGTAGTCCTGAATCGCGCCGGAGAATATCTCTGAGGCCGAGGCGCTGTCGCGGTCGACAATGACCGCAAGCGGCCCGGAGTAGGCGATGTCGCCGCTCGGGTCACGGTTAACCCGGGTCCGCCCGCGCGCATCACGCACCTGAACGACCGGCCCCGAAGCAATAAACAGCCCGGTGAGGGCGGTCGCTTCCGCGAGGGCGCCGCCGCCATTACCCCGAAGGTCAATGATCAGCCCGTCCATGCCTTCGCTTTCAAGTTCGCCGATGAGCCGGCGCACATCGCGGGTGGTGCTGCGGTAGTCGCTGTCGCCGCGCGCCCGCGCATCAAAATCCACATAGAAGGTCGGAATATCGATCACGCCGATTCTTCGGACATTCTCGGCGCCCCGAACTTCCAGCAGGCTGCTTTGCGCGGCCTGCTCTTCGAGTTTTATCTCGTCCCGGGTTAATGCCAGTATCCGCGACTCGGTATTGCCGGTCTTTGGGTCAGGCCGGATCTGCAGACGGACAACGGACCCCTTCGGACCGCGGATAAGGTCCACGACATCATCAAGGCGCCACCCGATCACATCGACAACAGGATCGGTATCTCCCTGGCCAACACCCACAATCCGGTCGCCGGAACGAAGACTGCCCTCAAGTTCCGCGGGGCCGCCCGGAACCACACGCAGGATCACGGTGAATTCGTTTTGTGTCTGCAGAACGGCGCCAATGCCCTCAAGCGACAGGCTCATCCGGATCTTGAAGTTTTCGGTCGCCCGGGGTGAGAAGTAACCGGTATGCGGCTCGATTGCCGACATGTACGCATTCACCAGGGTCTGGAATACATCCTGACTGGATATTTGCAGGACGCGCCGCTTCTGCTGCTGGTACCGTTGCCGGAGCGTCTTGATGATCTCCTGAGGCGCTTTGCCTTCAAGCTTGAGAACGAGGTAGTCATTCTTTACCCGGCGTCGCCACAGGTCGTTGATGTCAGCGCTATCGATGGCCCAGGGTGCCTCGGTGCGGTCGAACGGGTAAACCTCATCAACTGAAAAATCAAAAGGCTGGTCCAGAAGGCCCAGGGCATAGTCGATCCTGTCAAGCACGCGCGTGCGATAGCTGTTGAAGATCGTAAATAACGGGTCGGTGTCGTGGGCGCCCAGGTAGTCATCAAGTTCGTAGCGAAAGGGCTCGAAGGATTCAATGTCACTGGCGAGAAAGTAACTGCGATTGGCATCCAGGGTATCAAGGTAACGGTCCAGAATCTGCGACGACAGGGGATCATCAAGCCTGGTCTTGCGGTAGTGGTAGCGCTCAACGAAGTAGTTGACGAGCTTAAGCGTTTGGTCGTGGTGCGGCTCAGCAGCCAGGGCGGGCACATCCTGTGAGACCGCGCTGACACCGGCGCCGGGCAGTGCAAGCAACAGCCCGGGCAGTGCAAGCAACAGCCCGAGCAGCGCTGCACCCGCGAGCCGCGGCAAGGCAGTACGCCGGGTCTGAAGGAAATGCTTCACGGAAAGCGGCAAATCAGACAAGTCGGTATCAAAAAGATCAGCCGGGGATTATAACGGTTGACCTGCTGCTTCCTGTGGAAAGAGGGTGGTGAGATGTTCTTCAGAGGCCTTCGCAACGCCTCGTTCGGTAATGATGCCGTCGACAAACCTTCGTGGCGTCACGTCAAAAGCAGGGTTGGCAGCTGAGCTCCCGTCCGGAATCACGCGAACGCGGACAAGCGTGCCTGCTGCGTTATCGCGCCCGTTGATGTGACTGACTTCCTCCGCTGGCCGCTCCTCGATTGGGATGTCACGGATGCCATCCCGGATGGTCCAGTCGATGGTTGACGACGGCAGCGCGGCATAGAAGGGGATGCCGTTGTCATGGGCTGCAAGCGCTTTTAAATAGGTGCCGATCTTGTTGCAGACATCGCCGGTCCGGGTTGTCCGGTCGGAGCCGACAATGCAAAGGTCTACTTCTCCCTGCTGCATCAGGTGACCCCCGGCGTTATCTGCAATTACCGTATGTGCGACCCCGTGCGCCCCCAGTTCCCAGGCGGTCAGAGAGGCGCCCTGGTTACGCGGACGGGTTTCGTCCACCCAGACATGAACCGGGATTCCCGCATCGTGGGCCTTAAAGATCGGTGCGAGCGCGGTACCCCAGTCGACCGTCGCCAGCCAGCCGGCATTACAGTGGGTCAGGACATTGACGGCACGGCCCGGGGACGACTTTGCGGCTTTGGATATCAGTTCCAGTCCGTGGTCGCCGATCGCGCTGTTGGTGGCAACATCCTCATCGCAGATTCTCTGAGCGAGTTTCCGGGCGAGACTGCTGCGGGCCGCTTCAGGTTCGGCCAGAAGGAGCGGCAGCATCCGATCCAGCGCCCAGCGCAGATTCACAGCCGTCGGCCGGGACGACAGCAGTTCCTGACAGGCCTTACGAAGGTTGGCCTCAAGGGCATCAGTTTCGGCTGCGAGATAAAGCCCGCAGGCGGCGGTGGCGCCAATGAGGGGCGCACCGCGCACAACCATGTTCCGGATAGCGAGCGCGGCCTCGCTGACAGTGCTCAGGGGCTGGATTTCAAAGGCGAACGGCAGCAGGGTCTGGTCGATAACGAGAACCCGGGGTTCATCGTCGGCCAGCCAGATCGACCGGAAGTGATTGCCGTTGACCTGCACGCCGATAACCTAGCGGTTCTTGAATTCGGCAGGCCGCTTCTCGGCAAACGCGGCCATACCTTCTTTCTGGTCGTCAGTGGCGAACAGCGACTGGAACATGACCCGCTCTGCCGCAACGCCCTCGGCGAGGGTTGTTTCATAAGCTTTGTTGACCGCGGTTTTCGCCATGAATACCGATGGCCGCGACATGGCCGCAATTGCGGATGCAGTTTTCAATGCTTCATCCAGAAGTTCTGCGGTGGGAACCACTCGACTGACAAGCCCGCTGCGCTCAGCTTCGTCGGCGTCCATCATACGGCCGGTCAGACACATCTCCATGGCCTTGGATTTGCCCACGAACCGGGTCAGGCGCTGCGTCCCTCCGGCGCCGGGGATGATGCCGAGCTTGATTTCGGGCTGGCCGAACCGGGCGTTATCCGCAGCAAGAATGAAGTCGCACATCATGGCGAGCTCGCAGCCGCCGCCCAAAGCGTAACCGGCTACTGCCGCGATCACAGGCTTGCGGCACTGCGTGACCTGCTCCCAGTTACGGCCGATGAAGTTACCGAGATACACGTCGATGTAGGAGCGGTCCTTCATGCCTTTAATGTCGGCGCCTGCTGCAAAGGCCTTTTCACTACCGGTGATGACTATCGCACCGATAGCATCATCCGCCTCAAATCCGCCAAGCGCCTGGCCCACTTCGTCCATAAGATCATCAGAGAGTGCGTTCAGGGCGTCAGGCCGGTTCAGTGTGATGAGCCCGACATTTTCGCGGGCTTCTGCAAGGATAAATTGGTAGTTCATGGATACTCCTTTGGGAAGCAATTACAAACCGTTACAATTACGCTCGAGCCGGACTATACGCCGGCGCAAGTGTGACGGATAAAATCTGGTACAGCGTTGGCAGAAGGAGTGTATCAGAGAGGCTGTTGGCATTACCCCTGGAGCCGGTCCGTCATGGTGGGCGCTTCGGATCTTGCAAACACGCGACCGGGAACAAGACTCTGGAAATCAATATGAGTACAAAATCGGGCACTTCCCATTCGACAGTCTTTGCGACGTCTCTCGCAGATGCCGAGCGTTTCTGGTCCGAGGCAGCTAGAGATATTCACTGGACCCGTCCGTGGGACCGGGTGCTGGACGACTCGGATGCCCCGTATTACCGATGGTTTACCGGCGGGGAGCTGAATACCTGTTACAACGCCCTTGACCTGCACGTCGATGAGGGCAATGGTGACCGCACCGCGCTGATTTATGACTCAGCGGTAACCGAGTTCCGGCAGAGTTTCAGTTTCAGCGAACTGCGTGACGCGGTCGCACGTTTTGCCGGCGTGCTGGCCGCTCGCGGCATCAGCAAGGGGGACCGGGTCATTGTTTATATGCCGATGGTCCCCGAGGCAGTAATCGCAATGCTTGCCTGTGCCCGGCTGGGGGCGGTCCACTCGGTTGTCTTCGGCGGCTTTGCGGCGAACGAGCTTGCAGTGCGGCTCGATGATGCGACGCCCAAAGCGATTGTCAGCGCATCGTGCGGCATCGAGCCGGGCCGTGTTGTGGAATACAAGCCGCTGCTGGATGAGGCCATCTCGCTGGCTGGGCATAAGCCGGATTTCTGCATTGTCCTTCAGCGTCCCCAGGCGCAGGCGTCTATGACCTCAGGCAGGGATTTTGACTGGCATGATGAGACCGCCAAGGCCGTCCCGCACGAGTGTGTGCCGGTGCTGGCAACCGATCCGCTGTATATCCTGTACACCTCCGGCACGACGGGACAGCCCAAAGGGGTTGTGCGTGATAACGGCGGCCATGCCGTTGCGCTCAAGTGGACGATGAAAAATATCTACGGCGTCGACCCGGGGGAAACCTTCTGGGCGGCCTCTGATGTCGGATGGGTGGTAGGGCATTCCTACATTGTTTATGCCCCTCTTTTTGCAGGCAATGCGACAGTGCTCTACGAGGGTAAGCCTGTCGGTACCCCGGACCCCGGTGCATTCTGGCGTGTGATCAGCGAAAACCAGGTAAGCGTGCTGTTTACCGCGCCCACGGCTTTTCGCGCAATCAAAAAGGAAGATCCCTCGGCAGAACACATCGGCCGCTATGACATTTCGCCACTGCGTTACCTGTTTCTCGCCGGCGAACGGACCGACCCGGACACCCTGCACTGGGCTGAAGACAAACTTAATGTCCCGGTGATTGATCACTGGTGGCAGACCGAGACAGGCTGGTCGATTGCGGCCAACTGCGTCGGCATCGAGTTACTGCCGGTCAAGGAGGGGTCACCCTCACTGCCGGTGCCGGGTTGGGACCTTAAGGTCCTGAACGAGGCCGGCAAACCCGCTCCGGCTGGAGAGATCGGAACCCTTGCCGTGAAACTCCCGCTGCCACCGGGGACATTTCCGACGCTCTGGAATGCACGGCAGCGCCACTTCGACTCCTACCTCAGCATATTTCCCGGGTATTACAACACGTCGGATGCCGGCATCATTGATGCCGACGGCTATGTCTACGTGATGTCGCGGACCGATGACATTATCAATGTTGCGGGACACCGTCTTTCTACCGGTGCGATGGAGGAAGTCCTGGCGGATCATCCCGATGTTGCCGAATGCGCGGTAACCGGTGTGGCGGATGATCTCAAGGGGCAGGTGCCGCTGGGTTTTCTGGTGCTGAGCGCGGGCTGTGATCGCCCGGCCGATGAGATCTGCGCAGAGGTCGTCACGATGGTCCGCGAACGGATCGGCCCCGTGGCGGCGTTTAAGCAGGCACTCATCGTCAAGCGTCTGCCGAAGACCCGCTCCGGCAAGATGCTTCGCGGAACGATGCGGGCGATCGCCGATGGTGAGGAATGGAAGATGCCCGCTACGATCGACGACCCCGCAATCCTGGATGAAATCACGGATGCACTCGCAGGGGTCGGGCTGCCGCGAAGCCGTTAACCAGAAGTCGATGAACGATTCAGTTGATCAGACTCTGAAATCCTGGCAGGACCTCGCGAGCCGCGAGTTGGCGGGGGACACACCGGACGGTCTTGAATGGGCAACGCCTGAAGGAATCCGGATCAAACCCCTGTACACCCGGGACGATCTCGAAGCCCTGGATCACCAGGACGGCCTGCCCGGACTGCCGCCCTATGTGCGGGGGCCGCGGGCAACCATGTATGCGGGACGGCCCTGGACCATTCGCCAGTACTCGGGTTTCTCAACAGCCGAGGAGTCAAACGCTTTCTACCGGCGCAACCTCGCCGCCGGGCAAAGCGGACTGTCCGTTGCCTTTGATCTCGCCACCCACCGCGGTTATGACTCGGACCATCCGCGGGTAACGGGAGACATCGGCATGGCCGGGGTCGCTATCGATTCTGTGGAGGATATGCGGATTCTTTTCGACGGCATTCCGCTGGATCAGATGTCGGTCTCGATGACCATGAACGGCGCGGTGATTCCGGTCCTCGCCATGTTCATCGTGGCGGGGGAGGAGCAGGGGGCGAGCAAGGCAAGTCTCTGTGGCACGCTGCAGAACGATATCCTGAAAGAGTTCATGGTCCGCAACACCTATATCTATCCCCCTAGCGAATCGATGCGGATTGTCTCTGACATCATTGCCTATACGGCAGAGCACCTGCCGCGCTTTAACCCGATCTCGATTTCCGGGTACCACATCCAGGAAGCGGGGGCGACTTCGGTTCAGGAACTCGCCTATACCCTGGCCGACGGCATCGAATATGTCCGCACCGCAGTCGCCAGCGGTCTTGAGATTGACCGGTTTGCGCCCCGTCTGTCATTTTTCTTTGGTATCGGAATGAACTTCTTCATGGAGGTTGCAAAGCTACGGGCAGCACGGCTTCTGTGGGCACAACTGATCAAAGAAAAGTTCAATCCATCAGATCCACGCTCGCTGATGCTGCGTACACATTGCCAGACCTCCGGTGTCAGCCTGACCAGTGAGGATCCTTACAACAACATCATCCGAACCACCGTTGAGGCACTGGCGGCTGTGTTCGGCGGTACCCAGTCTCTTCACACCAACAGTTTTGACGAAGCGCTGGCATTGCCGACCGATTTTTCGGCGCATATTGCGCGCAATACACAGTTGATCCTGCGCGAGGAGGCCGGCATTAACCGCGTGGTCGATCCACTGGGAGGCTCTTATTATGTGGAGAGCCTTACCGCCAGTCTCGCGGCGCACGCGCGATCCCTCATTGATGAAGTGGAAGACATGGGCGGCATGACGCAGGCGGTCATCAGCGGGATTCCCAAACTGCGTATCGAAGAAGCCGCTGCCCGTCGTCAGGCACGCATTGACCGCGGCGAGGAAGTCGTTGTGGGTGTTAACCGCTATGAAACACCTGACGAAACCGAAGTGGACATCCTCAGCATCGATAATTCCCAGGTGCTGAAGACACAGCTCGGTCGACTGGAAGCGGTACGCGCGAGCCGCAATGACCGGCAGTGTCAGCAGGCTTTGGACTCGCTCAAAGACGCCGCCGGGCGTTCAGGGGCCAACCTGCTAGAGTATGCAATAGAAGCAGCACGGGCGCGGGCAACGGTTGGCGAGATCTCGCTTGCGCTGGAAGCGGTATTCGGCCGCTATCAGGCCGAGGTCAGGACGATTTCAGGCGTGTATGGCGAAGCTTATCAGCAGGACGAGGTTTTTCAGGCGCTGCGCAAAGATGTCGCGGTATTTGCGGATCAGTTCGGGCGGCGGCCGCGTATTCTGGTTGCCAAACTGGGACAGGATGGCCATGACCGCGGAGCCCGGATTATTGCAACGGGCTTTGCCGATGTGGGATTTGATGTTGATATCGGGCCGTTGTTCCAGACGCCTCAGGAAGTGGTTCAGCAGGCCCTGGACAACGATGTGCACGTGATCGGCATCTCCTCCCAGGCGGCTGGGCACACCACGCTGGTGCCGAAGGTCCTCGAAATACTCGCCGAAGACGGCGACAGCAATATCAAGGTGGTGCTTGGGGGCGTGGTTCCCAAGGCCGATCGCGAGAGCCTTTCGGCTCTGGGTGTCGCCGCCTTTTTCGGCCCGGGCACACCGATCCTCCAGGCCGCCCGGGAGGTTTTTGGCCTGATACCGAGACCACAGGACAGCAGCTGATGCGTGAGATTCTCGAGGAACTGGAGCGGCGCCGCGAAGCCGCACGGCAGGGCGGAGGCCAGGACCGGGTTGCGGCGCAGCACGCCAAGGGCAAACTCACCGCCCGCGAGCGGATTGGGGTACTGCTGGACGAAAGCAGTTTCGAAGAATGGGACGTCTTCGTCGAGCATAGATGCGCCGACTTCGACATGGCTGAAAAAGCGGTCCCCGGTGATGGTGTGGTGACCGGACACGGCACGGTCAACGGCCGTACCGTGTTCGTCTTCAGTCAGGATTTCACCGTTTTCGGTGGATCGCTGTCGGAGGCACACGCGGGGAAGATCTGCAAGGTCATGGATCACGCCATGCGGGTGGGGGCGCCGGTGATCGGCCTGAACGACTCCGGAGGTGCGCGGATTCAGGAGGGAATTGACTCGCTCGCAGGCTATGCCGAGGTATTCCAGCGCAATGTGCTGGCGTCCGGGGTGATACCGCAGATCTCGATGATCATGGGGCCTTGTGCCGGCGGTGCCGTGTATTCGCCGGCAATTACCGACTTTGTCTTTATGGTTCGGGATACTTCCTATATGTACGTGACCGGGCCGGAGGTGGTGAAGACCGTCACGCATGAAACGGTCACCCATGAAGAGCTCGGCGGCGCGACCACCCATTCAAGCCGCTCCGGGGTTGCCGACGGCGCATTCGACAACGATATCGATGCGCTGTTGGGTTTGCGCCGCTTGGTCGACTTTCTGCCGGCGAGCAATGTCGACGACGTGCCCCAGCGTGAGCCGGTTGATCCGGTGGACCGGTCAGAGCCCTCGCTGGACACGCTGGTGCCGGATAATCCGAACAAGCCTTACGACATGCATGAACTGATCACCAAGGTGGTCGATGACGGCGATTTTTTCGAACTCAAACCCGACTTTGCCGGCAATATCCTGATCGGCTTCGGCCGGATGGGCGGGTCAACCGTTGGCGTGGTTGCGAATCAGCCGATGGTGCTTGCCGGATGCCTGGATATCCAGTCGTCGGTCAAGGCGGCGCGCTTTGTCAGGTTCTGCGATGCCTTTGGGATCCCGATCGTGACATTTGTCGATGTACCCGGCTTTCTGCCCGGCACGGCGCAGGAATACGGCGGAATCATCCGGCACGGTGCCAAACTGCTCTATGCCTATGCCGAGTGTACGGTGCCCAAGGTGACCGTGATTACCCGGAAAGCCTATGGGGGTGCCTATGACGTGATGGCATCCAAGCATCTGCGCGGTGATGTCAACCTGGCTTGGCCGAGCGCCGAAATCGCGGTCATGGGACCCAAAGGGGCGGTTGAAATCATCTTCCGCGAGGACATTGGCGATGAGGACAAAATCGCCCAGCGAACGGAAGAATACCGCCAGAAGTTCGCCAATCCTTTTGTCGCCGGGCATCGGGGGTTCATTGACGACGTCATTCTGCCGAGTGAAACCCGTGTCCGCATCTGTCGATCGCTTTTGATGCTGCGCAACAAGCATCTTGAAAATCCCTGGCGCAAACACGGCAACATCCCGCTGTAGGCGGTGACCGGTATGCGGTCCCCGGCTGAGGTCGTGCTTGTGTGCCTTTCGGCGGCTGAGGGTGGAGCCATTCGCGAGGTTCCCGAAGCAGTGGCTACGGCGGGGGCCGGGCTCGAAGGCGACCGTTACTGCACTTTCGGTGTATCGCCCGAAACCCAGTTGACGCTTATCGAATCCGAAGCCATCGATGAATTCAATCAGGTGTTTTCCACCGACCTGCCGGTGACGGCCTTTCGCCGGAATGTGATCACCAGGGGAATTCGCCTCAATTCCCTCAAAGGCCGGATATTCACGGTCGGCGAGGTTCAGTTACGGGGCGTAAAACTCTGCGAGCCGTGTGCCTACCTGCAGAAGCGCCTCGGGATTCCAGGACTCGTTAAACAGTTGACCCATAAAGGGGGACTGCGCTGCGAGATTCTGGCGGGCGGAGCGATCCGGCCGGGCGATGCCGTAAGCCCGGGCGGGTGATCGGGGTTTGGGGGAAACCTTCGCGCTACCAGGCGGCTTAGAGATTCTGCGCCTTTTCCCGTAGAACGAACTTCTGAATTTTTCCCGTTGAGGTTTTCGGCAGTTCGCCAAAGACCACCGTGCGCGGCGCCTTGTAGTGCGCCATGTTGTCACGGCAGAAATCCATGAGCTCCTGGGGTTCCACCTGTTCTCCTTCGTGCAGGGTCACGAACGCACAGGGACTTTCACCCCAGGTCTCATCCGGTCTTGCGACGACCGCGGCTTCCAGCACTTTGGGGTGGCGGTACAGCGTCTCTTCAACCTCGAGGCTCGAGATGTTTTCTCCGCCGGAGATAATGATGTCTTTGGACCGGTCCTTGATCTCGATATAACCGTCCGGGTGGCGCACCGCGATATCGCCGCTGTGAAACCAGCCGCCGGCAAAGGCCGCCTGTGTTGCATCCGCGTTCTTAAGGTAGCCCTTCATGACGGTGTTGCCGCGGATCATCACTTCGCCGAAGGTGTCCCCATCCCACGGGACATCTTCCATGGTATCGGGATTCTTCACGCTGGCGTTTTCCAGCGTGCCGTAGTGCACACCCTGGCGGGCCATCCGGGACGAGCGCTCCTGCGGCGCCAGTGCCGGCCAGTCTTCCTGCGGAATACAAACCGTTGCCGGGCCATAGGTTTCGGTAAGGCCGTATAGATGGGTGACATGGAACCCATCAGCCTCCATGGCCTCGATCACGGCAGAAGGCGGAGCGGCGCCGCCCGTGGCGATCTCCACCGTCTGGGGAAAAGGGGTTTTGACCTCGCGCGGGGCATTCGCCAGCATATTCATGACAATCGGGGCACCGCACATATGGCTAACGCCGTTCTCTGCAATAGACGAAAACACTGCGGCGGGTTCCACCGCGCGCAGGCAGACATGGGTGGCCAAGGCCGCCGTCACCGCCCAGGTGAATGTCCATCCGTCACAGTGAAACATCGGCAGGGTCCACAGGTATACCGATTCACGGTTAAGTTCCATGGTCGACATGTTGCCGAGTGCGTTGAGATACGCGCCGCGGTGGTGGTAGACACAGCCCTTGGGATTGCCGGTGGTGCCAGAGGTATACAGCAGCGACAGCGCCTGCCATTCATCCCCGGGCTGGCCTGCGGGGAATGCGCCAGCACCCGCCGCAATAAAGGTCTCGTAGTCCGTCTCGCCGAGGAGCTCACCGCCCTGGCTTTCGGAGTCATCAATATCAATGACGAGCGGTTCGCGTTCGATGAGCGCAAGTGCCTCCTGAATGACCCCGGAGAACGCCCGGTCGGTCAGGAGTGCTTTTGCCTCACCGTGCTCCAGAATAAAGGCGATGGTTCTGGCATCGAGCCGGATGTTGAGCGAGTTCAGTACCGCGCCCAGCATCGGCACGCCGTTATGCGCCTCCAGCATCTCCGGGGTATTGGCTCCCATGATGGCGACACAGTCCCCGGGACCGATCCCCCGGGCTGCCAGCGCATTGGCGAGCCGCGACGAGCGTTCCAGAAATTGTGCGTAAGAGTAGCGGCGCTGGCCGTGGATGATGGCCGTATGAGACGGGACCACCTGCGCAGCCCGCCGCAGAAAACTGACCGGTGTCAGCGGTTCAAAGTTGGCGCGGTCTTTTTCGAGCTGCGCTTCGAATATGGGCACAGCGACACCTCCCGATCAGTGAGACGGCAATCCTAACGGCTTTATCGGTTTCTGTCAGGTGAGGTTCAAATCCTGCCAGAGTGCTTCTGGCTCATATGGGCGATCTCCCAAGTGGAGACTGAGTTCACGCTCGGCCGGGGTCAAAGGTTCGTTATCAGTGAACGGTAGTGCGAGCACGGCACCGTCCGCATCGGATGCGTCTCGCGTTCTGCGCTGGCGCTTGCGTTCGAGGCCGGAGTGGGCCCGGACCGCAGCCGAGGCGCTGGTTGAGACGGGCTTGTTCATCGCAGAAGTATTTTCTTTTGCCCAGGGTCGAGAAATCGACGAAGCTGAAGTTGACCGCCTTCTTGATTTTGTAGGCAAATCTTCCTGTCAGAATCACCCGCGCGATATGGGTTTCGATCACCTGCACCCGGCTGACGGGGTGGGGATAGGCGTCTTTCAGACGCATGCCCGCAATTGGAAATCCACTTTCCATGGGACGCTACAGTATCAAAACCCCGGACGCCGGAACTGATCTCGGTAAACTTCCGGTGGAGTCACCGTGGGCGGGGAACCGCGGTAGCGGGGCGCTCCCGATACCCGGCTTATAATCCGGTTCGACGGATACCGTTGGGGAGAGTGGTGTGCGGATTCCACAGGGCAGGGCCTACGATGAAGTCAGCGTGGGCGATGAGTTTGACTATGTACTCACCATTACCGAGACCCATCTGGTCACGGCGGCGGGCCTGTTTGGTGATTTCAACCCGCTGCACGTCGATGAAACTTTCGCCAGCCAGTCGCGTTTCGGCGGGCGCATCCTGCACGGCCCGTTTACCAGCGCGTTTGTTGCAGCACCTGTGGGCATCTACTTTTCAGGAACCGCCATTGCCTATCTTGAGCACAGCTGCCGCTTTCTCGCACCGGTAAAGCCAGGGGACACGCTGCGTGCCCTGTGGACAGTGACCGACATGGCCGATAAAGCCAGGTTTCAGGGCGGGGTGATAGGGCTCTCCTGCAGCTGCAGCAACCAGCAGGATGTCGAGGTGGCAAGCGCGGCAGGCAAGATCATGGTGGCAACGAGAGCATCAACCGGGGATGAATCCGATGAATGATGCTCTGAACGGTAAACGTGTCCTGATTTACAGCCACGATTCTTTCGGGCTCGGACACCTGCGCCGCTGCCGGACAATTGCCCATGCCCTGGTCGATCACTTCGCGGGCCTGAAAGTACTCATCGTTTCGGGGTCACCCATCATCGGCAGTTTCGACTTCAAGAGCCGCGTCGATTTCGTGCGGATCCCGGGCGTGGTGAAACTGCGGGGCGGCGACTACACCTCGCTGTCAGACCATATTGACCTGTCGCAGACCCTGCAGCTGCGAGGCTCGATCATCCGGCAGACTGCCAATACATTTGCTCCAGATTTGTTTATGGTGGATAAAGAGCCCCTGGGGCTTCGAGGGGAAGTAACGGAAACACTCAACACGCTTCGCGCAAAAGGCGTGCCGACGGTGTTGGGGCTTCGCGATATTCTCGATGATCCGGTGCTCCTCAAGAAAGAGTGGGATCACCGGGGTACGCCCAGAAATCTCGAGGCATGGTATGACGAGATCTGGGTATTCGGCTCGAGATTCATGGGTAATCCACTGGCGGAACTCGGGGTCAGTGATGCAGGCCTTAAGAGAATGGTCTATACCGGTTATCTGGAGCGTGCGGTCCCATCGATTGCCAAAGCCCCGGTGAATCTTCCGCATGAGCCATTTATTCTGGTGACACCCGGCGGCGGCGGGGACGGCGAGACCCTGGTCGACTGGGTGCTGAGTGCGCTCGAGCAAAAGCCCAGGCCTGCAAAGCCCGTGGTGATTGTGCTGGGCCCTTTCATGTCGCAGGCGCTGAGGCAGCAGTTCCAACTTCGATCCGCCGCACTCGAGGGCGTTCAGACCATCATCTTCAATGCCAATATGGAACTCCTGATGAACCGCGCGGCCGGGGTCGTGGCGATGGGCGGCTATAACACCTTCTGTGAAATCCTCTCGCTGGATAAGCCGGCTCTGCTGATTCCCCGCTCCACTCCCCGTATGGAGCAGACGCTGCGCGCCCACCGCGCAGCCTCGCTGGGATATGCCTCGATGCTGGATGGCGATGGTGATCGTTCTGCTGATGCGATGGCGCAGGCCCTGCGCAGGCTGGAGCATCAGCCCCTGCCTTCTGCAGCCGGGGCAGACAAAGTCCTGTCGGGCCTTGGGATCATCTGCGAGCGCACAAGCGTGCTTCTTTCAGAGCAAAAGATCAGGCGCCAGGATATCGCCTGACGGCGCGTGGCCGGGCCGGCGCTTTGATTCTGTTCTACGTTCAGCACCTGCTTGGCATCGGCCATCTTCGCCGGACGGCGGCAATCGCGCAGGCATGCCTGGATCAGGGTTTGCACGCCGAGGTCGTCAGCGGCGGACTGCCCGTTGACCTGGATTCTGACGATGCGCTCAGGATTCATCAGCTGGAACCGCTCAAAAGTGCGGATCTTTCATTCTCGCAGGTGGTAGACCGCAACGGCGGACCACTCAACGAAAAGATACAAAAAGTTCGGGCCGATAAACTTCTTGAGATCTTTCATGAAGTTCGGCCCCAGGCACTGGTTACAGAACTCTTTCCTTTTGGCCGGCGCCGGTTTCGCTTTGAACTGCTTCCGTTGCTTGAGGCGGCCGGCACCGCCAGGACCCCGGTCATCTGCTCGGTGCGTGACAGCGTTCAGCGGCGCTCCCGGGAGCGCGAGGCGGAAACGATTGCATGGTTACGGCAGTACTATGAAAAGGTGCTGATCCATGGTGAGGAGCGTTTTATACCGTTTGGTGATTCGTTCAGCCAAGCGGGCGAGATCGCAGATTTGCTCAGTTACACGGGTTTCGTGGATAGCGCAACGAAGACGCCGGGTCAGGCGCCGCTGCACTCGGAACCCGAGGTGCTGGTCTCTGCCGGCGGCGGCAGCGCGGGAGAGTCTCTCTATCTTGCGGCGGCCGAAGCGGGTTCGCTTTCAAGACACCAGGAGGTACCCTGGCGGATCCTGGCCGGGGCCCGGCCCGAGCCGGCTTTTGTCGCCCGGCTCCGACAAATCGGCGGTGATCAGCTGACCGTAGAGGCGAATCGCCCGGATTTTCGTGGTCTGCTGGGCAATTGCCGGTTATCGGTGTCACAGGCCGGGTACAACAGCGTTGTTGACCTTTTAGCGAGCGGGGCTCCTGCGCTTTTGTCCCCCTTTACCGGCGAAGGGGGTGAGACCGAACAACCCGTCCGTGCCGGGCGGCTGTCGGGTATCGGCAGGGCGCAGGTGATGGATGAACGTGATCTTGATGGTGGTGCGCTTGCAGCCAGGATCGACGCTCTGCTCGACTCCGGGCCACAACGCTTCGCATCCAAGCGATGCGATGGTGCGGCGCAGACAGCGAAAGCGCTCAAGGAGTATCTCCTGGTATGAACCCATCGCCTGAGCCACGGGTCGAATTCAGGGCGTACCTGCCTTCGGATCACGAGTCTCTGGTGCAGCTTTGGCACGATTGTGATCTGCTCCGACCCTGGAACGACCCTGGCGATGACATCCGTCAATGTCTTGAGAACCCGTCATCACAACTGCGGGTCGCAGTCTGTCGCCAGGTACTTTGCGGCAGCGTGATGATGGGGTGTGATGGACACCGCGGCTGGGTCTATTACCTCGCGGTGGATTCGCGGTATCGCCACCGGGGTATCGGACGGGCGCTCATGGAGCAGGCCGAGGTGTGGATGCGGGCGCGGGACGTACCCAAGATTCAGGCGTTGATCCGGCACGACAACCTCGCCGTGCGCGGGTTTTACGGCCGGCTCAACTACCGCGACGGCGATGTGCAACTGGTGCAGAAGTGGCTTGCTGAGGAGACACCGTGAGCCGGCCGTACCGGTCCATACTCTCCATCAGCGCAGCGGCATCGATTGCCGTGTACCGGGCAGGTCAAGGCCGAGGTCCGGTGCGCGCTTTGAAGTCATCTGCAGGCCTCAGGAAGATTTAAGGGCGATGTTCAGCTGCTTGACGGCGAGCTTACCGTCGCTGATCCGGTAAAGGTGGGCGCAGGACTCACGGAGTTTTTCCGGCGGATCATCGATCATGTCCCAGTCGGCGGCGAGGCTGAGCGCGGCCCGCAATAACCCTTTGTGACAGACGGCAACGGCGGGAAGATAATTGCCTGAGAGCGTCGCGATCCAGTGCTCCAGGCGTGTTCTCACATCGCGCGGACTCTCGCCACCGGGCGGGCGAAAATCAAGGCCACGGTCTTCATTGCGGATGAAGGCCCCGGGGTCGATCTCGCGCAGTGTTTTCAAAGTGTGACCTTCCCATTCGCCCCACTGCATCTCCTGCAGGGAGTCGATGATTTCGGGTGCATTTAAACCCAGCAGATCCGCGGTATCGCGGGCGCGGGCCAGGGGGCTGCAAAAGCAGCGCCACTGCTTATAAGGTGCCGGCAGCGCCCACGATGCAACCTCAGCACGGCCCGCTTCACTCAAAGGCACATCGGTTCTTCCCTGGATTCTGCCCGCTTCGTTCCACTCGGTAGGACCATGCCGGATGAAAAGAATCTCGCTCATCGTTATGTCAGCGAGCGCAAAAACACATCGAGGGTCCGCGATCCATGCGCCAGCGTGTGGTTTGCAAGAAACTTTTCCTGCGCATTTTTTCCCAGCATGTCGCGCAGACCGCGGTCCTCGATCAAACGCCGCACTGCCTTTGCAAACGCGGAGACATTTTCCGGCTCTGTCAGAAATCCGGTCGTCTGGTCTTCGACGATGGTTGCGGTCCCTTCGGTGTATCCCGCGACCACCGGCAGTCCGTGACGGTGCGCCTCAAGCATGGCCATCCCGAAAGCTTCGTTGATTGCAGGCCACGCAAACAGTTCAGAGGCATCGAGATATTGTTCAGTTACTGCGGGTTCCAGCACCCCAACGGGATAGACCCGGTCCTCGCCAAGCGGCGCAAACGCGTTTTTGACCGAGTCGCCTGCATCGCCATCGCCGATCACGATAAGACGCCAGTGAAGATCTGTAAGCTTCGCGAGCGCGGCTGCCAGCAGCTGGTAGGAGCGTTCTTTGTCGCCTTTACGCATCATGGCAATGGAAATGAGCCAGGGGACTTGCGCATCGGTGCCGAGACTTTGCGATAACTGTTGTTTTGACTCGTTGCGGGTCTGACCTGAGGGTGAGCGCCGCCGGGTGAAGGGCAGTATGGAGGCCTGCCTGGCGTTGGCATCCAGAAAAGGCTGAATACAGTCAAGATCACGCGGGTTCAGCGAGATAACGCCCGCCGCGCTTTTAAGCGCAGTCTCTACCTGGACAAGGCCGGCCCGCCAGGGGCCGCGCTTTTGCCTCGGCGCATACGAGGCTTCTGCAACCACGTAGGGGATGCCCAGTGTCTTCGAAATTTCGGGCCCTAACCAATCCGGCGCCTTGTGAAAAAGGTGGTAGGTAAACCAAAGGTCAATTCCTTCGGTCGCGCTGCTCTTGAGGCCTTTAAGTATGCGCTCGGCTTCTTTCCCGCCCTGGGCCTTCAGGTTTTCCTGAAGATCGAACTCGCCTTCGATGTCGAGTGAGCGAAAATTGCTCATGACCCGGACCTCATGGCCGGCGAGCGTCATCGCCTCCATCAACAGTCGCGCCAGCGTTCTGTCCCCCGAAGGAGAAGGGTGATCGGGCGGCTTCATTGGGGCGTAAAACCCAATGCGCATCAGTTCGCCCCCTGATTCCGGCCGAGAAGTGAGATCAGCGGCTGGATGTTATTGGTGTGATCGAATTCCTGGGTCACCCGCTGCCGCGCGGCATTGCTCCACGCTTCCCTTAGGGCAGGATTGATCCCCGCCCGATAGATTGCGTCAGAGAGTGCCTTGGGATCAGCGGGGGGAACCAGAAGGCCGTGGACCTCTGCAGTGATGAACTCGGCAATGCCCGGCAGGTCCGTCGTCACTATTGCAAGGCGCTGGCTTGCGGCTTCCATCAGTACATTAGGCAGGCCGTCGCGGTCACCACCCGGTGCGATACGACTGGGCAATACAAAAAGATCGCTCTCACGGTAAAGAGACAATACCGCCTCCTGGGGAAGCGGGCCAAGCCATGAGATCCTCTCATCCAGGCCCAGGCCGGTAGCCGCTTTTTTAAGCGGGGAAAGCGCGTTTCCACCACCCACGTGCTGCCATTGCCAGTGAAACTCACCGGGCAGTGCTGCAAGTGCTTGAAGCAGAACGTCAAAGCCTTTTTTCGGCACGGCCCGGCCCACACTCAGGATGTTGAGGCACTGCCGGGCAGTGCTGCCGTCAGAGACGCTCCCTTGGGCGCCCGGATCTGTAAAACGTGCAGTATCAAGGCCGTGATACAGACGTGTGAGACTTGCCCCGGGCGGAGCAAGTTCGCCAAGGTGGGTAAAGCCCGCGTCGGTGCAGGTGACCGCCCACGCACAGTCCGCGAGTTTCTCGCGTTTCTCCCAGGCCGGGGTGGTCCAGATATCTTTTGCATGCGCAGAAAAAGACCAGGGCACCCCGTTCAGCAGGGCCGCATAGCGGGCGACCGAGGCCGGCGTGTGCATGAAGTGCGCGTATAACAGCGACGTGGCTGCGGGCATTTCGGCCGCGAGCACCAGTGCCTGGCCGAAGCGCCTTATCCGATTGGCCGAGCGATCCCGTTGCAGGTCCTTGATCCACATGGAGCGGGCTTTTTTGTAGCCCGGGCGTTTCCTGCTCGTGAGCCAGCCCTTTAGCACCCGCAGAGGCTCGCGGTAAAGGTATTCCGGCAGGTAGAGGACCGGCGCCTTGATCTCCCCGTGGATGGGATGCGTCGCCGGATCGGTTGGGTGGCGCAGGGAAACCAGTTGAAGATCCACACCGGCGCGCTCGAGACTGCGTATCTCCTGCGCAATAAAGGTCTCCGACAGTCGTGGATAGCCTTTGAGTACAACTGCAACAGGCATAGTTTAGAGTCCGGGTGATTCCGAACCGGCGAGCAGGTTCGATAAGAAGCAAGGGTATGCTATAAGAGGCGGATTGTCAGCGCAAACCAGACTATGACCGATCCCAAAAAAGAGAAATCATCGGCGGGAAGTGATGATGGTGATTCAGATTATCCCCAGATAGACAAGTCGATCTATCGTTATGTGCTTCGGCACACCTTGCGCGGTCAGTTGTTCCTCCTTTTATTGACGGCGGTGACGATGCCGCTCGTTTATATCTCGCTGGATATTCCCAAAAGAATCATCAACCAGGCGATTGACGGCAAAGACCTGCCGGAAGTGTTGCTGGGTTTTGAGGTAACCCAGATCAGTTTCCTGATGCTTCTGTCGGTGGCATTCCTCGTGGCCGTGGTCGCCACCGGGGGGCTCAAGTACTACCTCAATGTCTACAAAGGTGTGCTCGGTGAGCGGATGCTGCGCCGGTTCCGCTTTGACCTGTATGCCCGTATCCTGCGTTTTCCGTCCTCCAAGATCCGCAGAACCCCGCCGGCCGAGATCATCCCCATGATCACAGCCGAAACCGAACCGCTTGGCGGCCTGATTGGTGACGCGATCGCGGCCCCTGCTTTTCAGGGCGCGTTACTGCTGACCTACCTGTCGTTTATTTTTCAGCAGGATGTCTGGTTGGGCCTGGCTTCAATAGCGCTTTACCCGCCACAGATGTACCTGATCCCGAAACTGCAGGCGAAGGTGAATGCCCTTTCCAAACAGCGGGTCAAGACCGTGAGGGTCCTGGCGACGCACATCGGTGAAACCGTGCAGGGTGCACCCGATATTCACGCCAATGACAGTGGACGCTTCGAACGGGCAAGAACCTCGGGACACCTGGGGCGGATTTTTGATATCCGCGAGGAGATTTACCGCAGGAAGTTTTTCATCAAGTTTTTGAACAACTTCCTGGCGCAGGTAACACCGTTCTTTTTCTTCTCGATTGGTGGCTACCTGGTGATCAAGGGAGAGATTTCTCTGGGCGCCCTGGTTGCGGTGCTGGCGGCATACAAGGACATCGGCCCTCCCTGGAAGGAGCTGTTGAAGTTTTACCAGGTGTTCGAGGATACCCGGGTCAAATATCTTCAGGTTGCCGAACAGTTCGAGCCCGAGAATATGATCAGGAAGTCTCTGCTGGAAGCGCCGGACAAAGTCGAACCACTGTCAGGCGAGCTGAAAGCACAGAACCTGAGTTACGGAGAAGAAGGGGGCGCCAATACCGTCAGCAGTGTCGGCTTCTCGATTCCGCTCGATTCCCATGTAGCCGTTGTCGGGGCTGCCGGATCAGGCAAGAGCGATGTTTCTGCGCTTGCGGCCCGGCTGATCTGGCCGACCGCGGGCAATATCCAGATGGGGAGTCTCAACTGGGCGGATGCTGCGGAGGCGGTCACCGGAAGACGCGTCGGCTGGGTCGGTTCCACCCCTTACATATTCAGCGGAACGATCGCCTACAACCTGTATTACGGCCTGTTCAATGCCCCGAAGGACGCCCATGCCGGGGGCGATACCGTGGCTGGGCGGCGGGTCAGGGAAGCCACGGCCTCGGGAAACAGCCCGGATGATTCCGGGGCAGACTGGCTGGATCTCACAGCAGGGGGTTTTCGTGATGGTGAGGACCTTCGCCAGCGAGCGAGACAGGTTCTTCAGGTCGCAAACCTTGAAGACGATGTTTACCGGATGGGTCTTGCTACCCGGATTGCCGATACCGAGGTCGATGCCGATACCGAGAGGAAGATCCTCGAGGCGCGCCGGCAGTTTCAGGAAAAGGGTCTTGACGTAACCACTTTCGATCCTGACAAGTACAACGTCAATATCTCGGTTGCCCAGAACATTCTGTTCGGCTATCCGCTGGATCCCGGTTTTGCACCCGAGCAACTGCCTTCGCATGCACTGGTGACGGATCTTCTGCGCCAGGCCGGGTTGTTTGATGATTTTCTGGCGCTTGGCGTTAGAGTGGCACAGGCGATGACAGAGGTTTTCGAAGGGATCAGCCCCGACAGTGACCTGTTCGAGCGTTTCAGCCTGATCAGTGGAGATGATCTGCCGGTGCTTGAGGAAATCCTCCGACGCCTGTCGGCGATTGATGACCAATCGCCGAAACAGTTGCCCGAGGCCGACCAGGAAGCACTGCGTTCTTTCGTATACCGCCTGGTGCCGGCGCAGCATCGTCTGGGCATTGTTGATGAACCCCTCCAGGCGCAATTGCTCGAGGTGCGTAAACTGCTGCGCGAGACATTGGGACAGGAAAACACGTCGGTCGACTTCCTGAATCCTGTGGCGTTGAACCCCGGGCTCGACATCGAGTCCAACGTGCTGTTCGGCTCGCTGCCTTTCGGAAAACCGGCACTGCGCAGCAAGATCCGGAACAGCATTGATGAGGTCATCGCCGCGGTCGGGTTACGCTCCCTGGTCGTCGAACTGGGCCTGAATGCAGATGTCGGTACATCCGGCGGGAAACTCAGCAGCATGCAGCGCCAGAAATTGGGATTTGCCAGGGCCTTGATGAAAAACCCGGATCTTCTGGTGGTCGACGAAGCGCTTGCGCCTTTCGACTTCAACGTACGCGGCGACCTGATTAAGAGTATTCGAGAACATATGCACGGCCGGGGAATTTTCTGGGCACTGGAAAGCGCCGGTTCGGTGGAACACTTTGAAGATGTGATCGTGATGGAGTCGGGCAAGATTCTTGAGCAGGGCAAGACCGACGAAATGGCGGCCCGGAACGGACCACTTAAGACGCTGCTGGCGACCTGATTCCAAGGGGTGGAGCCCTGCCGGCAGCGGATAACAAAGATGGAAAGACCTTCGATTTATGTTTTTGAGCCATCCGGCCCGCCGGAAGACAATGTTCTCAACCTGAATCTCGAGGCACTTCGCGATGCAGGGTTTGAGGTCGACCACACGCCTTTGCATGAAGATACGCTCGCACGGCTGGCGCTCGATGGTGCTGATCTGCGTATCAGGCAGATTCAGTCAGCGCTCGGCAGCGCTCACCGCTATCTCCTGAGCGCCCGCGGCGGTTACGGCGCAAGCGAACTTCTGAGCCGGCTCGACTGGAAGGCGCTTGCGCAAAGTCCGCCGAAAATGCTGATCGGTTTTTCCGACCTAAGCGCTTTGCAAAGCGCATTTTTCACCCGCCTGGGGTGGCCGGCGCTGCATGCCCCGATGCCCGGGTCACCGCTGTGGCAGGGGGGCCCGGATATTGACGAGTTGACCCGCCTGCTGAAGTCGGATGAGCCCTGGGAGGGTGAAATCGGGGTCGAGCCCGTCGGAAAAACAGCTGACATTGAGTGCCGGGGGGTCCTGTTCGGGGGATGCCTGAGTGTGCTGAGCAATCTGGTGGGCACGCCTAACCTCCCCTCGGATTTATCCGCGCATGTACTCTTCTTCGAAGATACCGGCGAGAGTGCACCCCGTCTTCTGCGCTGCTGGCGCCAGTGGCTGGACAGCGGCCTGCTGGCGGGCGTCAGCGCGGTCGTTTTCGGCCGCTTCACAGACATGGGATCACCAGCGGATTCAGAGGCCTGGACCTTAAGTGAGCTGGCGGCCCGGACGCCATGCCCGGTGTTTTCATCCCGGGACTTCGGGCATGTGGCGCCCAACCTGCCTCTTGCAGTCGGTGCCAGGGCCGAGATCAAAGGCAATCGGCTGCGCTGGCGCCTTTCGGGCTGAGGCCCCGACCCCCGGTAGACCCCCGAGCAGCGGCGCCGTGCCTTGTGCTGTGGATGAGCGCAAAGTACCATCCGGATGTATTCCGTAACGTCGACACTCTGACGTCCTGAGGGTCCAAAACCAGGAGTTTCCAGATGTTCACAGGCAGTATGGTGGCCATGGTCACCCCAATGCACGATGATGGCAGCGTCGACTGGGCCGCACTTGAGCGGCTGGTAGAACACCATATTGCAGAAGGTACCGATGCCATTGTTTCGGTGGGCACCACCGGCGAGTCGGCGACGCTCGACCACGATGAGCATGGAGAGGTTATCGCACGCACGGTAAAGGCGGCGGCGGGGCGGATTCCGGTTATCGGCGGTACCGGAGCCAATTCGACCTCGGAGGCGATTTCGCTGACGCGAAATGCGGCCGCTGCCGGTGTCGATGCCTGTCTTCTGGTGGTGCCGTACTACAACAAGCCACCGCAGGAGGGGCTGTATCAGCATTTCAAGGCAATTGCCGAGGCGGCTGCTGTGCCGCAGATTCTCTATAACGTACCCGGCCGGACCGGGGTCGATATGCAGAACGATACAACGCTGCGCCTTGCCGAGATTGAAAACATCGTTGCCATCAAGGATGCGACCAACGACCTCGACCGGGGACAAGACCTGATTGACCGGGTGCCGGAGGGTTTTCTGATCTACTCCGGAGAAGATGGCACGGCCTGTGAGCTGATGCTGGCAGGCGGCAAGGGAACAATCTCCGTGACCGCCAACGCCGCACCGAACCTGATGCATCGCATGTGCCAGGCTGCCATCTCGGGCGACCCCGACACGGCACGGCAACTGAACGGCCAGCTCGCGGACCTGCACAAAGCCATGTTTGTCGAATCCAATCCGATCCCCGCGAAATGGGCGGTGGGTCAGCAGGGTCTGATCGGCGCGGGAATCCGTCTGCCGCTGGTGCCGTTGTCGGCCCAGCATCACGACGAGGTCCGCTCTGCCATGAACAATGCCGGAGTGCTGTAAGAGTTTTATTTTCAAACGGGATCGATGAGATATGAAAAAGGGTGCAGAGCTCTATTCGGGCAAAGCCAAATCTGTTTTTCTGACCGATGAAGACGCAAGGCTCATCATGGAGTTTCGTGACGATACCTCGGCCTTTGATGGCGAGAAGGTCGATCAGCTGGACCGCAAGGGTATGGTCAACAACCGCTTTAATGCCTTCATCATGGAGTATCTCGAGGCGCAGGGTGTTGCCACCCACTTTGATGCGCTGCTGAGCGACAACGAATCCCAGGTAAAGCAGCTCGATATGATTCCGGTCGAGTGCGTGGTGCGTAACATTGCAACCGGCTCGCTGTGCCGCCGTCTGGGAGTAGAAGACGGGCTGGATCTCGTGCCGCCGACCTTCGAGTTTTTCTTAAAGAACGACGAACTGCATGATCCGATGATCAACGACTACCATATTGCCTCTTTCGGCTGGGCCGGCCCCGAAGAAGTGGAGTCGATGAAAGTGCAGACCTTCCGGGTTAACGAAATCCTCAGCAAACTCTTTGCCGATGGCGGCATGATTCTTGTCGACTTCAAACTCGAATTCGGCCGCTTTGGAGACCAGCTGCTGCTGGGTGATGAATTTACCCCGGACGGCTGCCGCCTCTGGGATACCAATACCCGCAAGAAACTCGACAAGGATCGATTCCGCCAGGGTCTCGGCGGGGTGGTAGAGGCCTACGAGGAGGTTGCCCTGCGGCTCGGCGTCGACCTTGAGGCGCCGATTGCGGCCTGATCAACCGCTCGGGATCGCGCCGTGCTGATGCTGGGCGGCGGGCCCGCCCTCACACCCTTTAACGTCGAAAAACTCTCGGCCCGCGCAAAGGGGCGCGGTCTTGCGCTGGGTGCGTGTTCTGCACACTACTTTTTTCTGGTCGGCAGTTCGCTGCGGTTAAGTGCTGCCGAGCAGGATGTTCTCGAGAACCTCCTGGACGCCTCTTCGGAAAGCGCCCGGGCACTGATTCTTGAGGGCAGCCCGATACGGGTGATTCCCCGCTTCGGAACCCGGTCCCCCTGGTCAACCAAAGCGACCGATATCGCCCGCCACTGCGGCCTTGAGTCCATCGAAAGAATCGAGCGCGGCATCGCCTGGCATATCGACGGTCCGGCAAACGCAGCGGCAACCCGCGAAGACCTCGCGGCATTGCTTCATGATCCGATGACCGAGTCAGTGGTTGACGATCCACAGTTGCTCGAGCAGGTATTTACATCCGCACCGCCCGCACCGCTCGAGTACGTCGACGTGATCCACGGCGGCCTTGGCGCACTCGAAGCCGCTAATGAAAAGGAAGGATTTGCGTTAAGTCAGCAGGAGTGCGAGTACCTCGCGGATGCATTCCTCAAGATGGGCCGCAACCCCACGGATGCGGAGCTGATGATGTTTGCGCAGGTTAATTCAGAGCACTGCCGGCACAAGATTTTCAACGCGCAGTGGACCCTTGATGATGTGACCCAGGATGCCTCGCTTTTCCAGATGGTGCGCACGACGCACCAGCGGCACGGCGAGAAGACATTGAGTGCATACAGCGACAACGCCGCGGTGCTGCGCGGGTACCCGGCTTCGTGGTTTTTACCGGTTTCGATCGCCGGCGAATACGGCCAGATCGCAGAACCGCTGCATCTGGTGGCCAAGGTCGAGACCCATAACCACCCGACGGCAATCTCGCCGTTTCCAGGTGCGGCAACCGGTTCGGGAGGCGAGATCCGGGACGAGGGGGCTACCGGCCGGGGCGGTAAACCCAAAGTGGGTGTCACCGGCTTTTCGGTATCGGATTTGCGACTGCCGGACGCTCCCATGCCCTGGGAGCTGCCGCTTCAGAGCCCGTCACGGATCGCCTCGCCGCTGCAGATCATGCTCGAGGGGCCTATCGGGGCCGCCTCATTCAATAACGAGTTCGGCAGGCCGAATGTTTCCGGATATTTCCGCACCCTTGAGGTCGCTGCAGACGGGGGTGACGTTACCCGGCGCTACGGATACCACAAGCCCATCATGATTGCCGGTGGCCTTGGCAATATCCGCGAGTGTCACGTCCAAAAAGAAACGATTCCGCCCGGCGCACAGCTTGTTGCCCTGGGTGGCCCGGCGATGCTGATTGGGCTCGGGGGCGGGGCAGCCTCCAGTGTTGGCTCGGGCAAAAGCGACGAGGCGCTGGATTTTGCCTCGGTGCAGCGGGGCAATGCGGAAATGCAGCGGCGCTGCCAGGAGGTGATCGACCGCTGTATCGCCCTGGGCCCGCAAAACCCGATCATCTCCATCCATGATGTCGGGGCGGGTGGTCTCTCCAACGCGCTGCCGGAACTCGTTCACGATGCCGGGCTCGGCGCCTGTTTTGACACCAGTGCAATCCCGTCGGATGAGCCTGGGCTGTCGCCGATGCAGTTGTGGTGCAATGAAGCGCAGGAGCGCTATGTTCTGGCCGTCGCGCCCGGGAAACTCGAATCATTCAAAGCGCTTTGTGAGCGCGAGCGCTGTCTTTTCAGCATCGTGGGTGAAGCAGATGCTGAAGAGGTGCTGCGCCTCACGAGTCCCGAAATCTCCGAAGCGCAAAGTGGTGCGGTATTAGCGGCTGAATCCCCGGTGGACCTGCCCATGGCACTGCTCTTTGGCAATACCCCGAGGATGCACCGCAAGGCCGTCAGCAGGACCTGCATCTATCCCGATCTCGATCTTGATGGCGTCGCGATCAGCGATGCCCTGGAGCGCGTGCTACGGCTGCCGGCAGTGGCTGACAAAACCTTCCTCGTCACCATCGGCGACCGGAGCGTTGGAGGCCAGGTCGTTCGGGACCAGATGGTCGGCCCCTGGCAGGTGCCGGTAGCAGATGCCGGTATCACCACCGCGGGTTTTGACAGCCAGACGGGCGAGGCGATCTCGATAGGTGAGCGTACTCCGCTGGCGCTGGTCAACGCGCCGGCCAGCGGGCGGATGGCCGTGGCTGAGGCCATCACCAACATTGCCTGCGCCGGCATCAGCGAACTTTCAGATGTGCACCTTTGTGCCAACTGGATGGCAGCCGCGGGAGAGGCAGGGCAGGACGCCGAGCTCTTCCACACCGTAGAGGCCGTCACGCTGGAGCTGTGCCCGGCACTCGGCATCTCGATTCCGGTGGGTAAAGATTCCATGTCTATGTCCAGCCGCTGGACCCAAAGCGCGGGCAACTTCAGTGTTTCGTCCCCGGTATCGCTGATCGTCACCGCGTTTGCACCGGTAGCGGACGTGTGCCGTTCAGTAACGCCGGTGCTTGATACCTCAGAAGATTCGGTGCTTTTGCTGATTGACCTTGCGCGCGGCAAAAACCGCCTTGGCGGTTCGGCATTGGCCCAGGTATTCGGGCAGGTCGGTAACGAAGTCCCTGATCTCGATCACCCGGAGGATCTTTGTGCGTTTTTCGCCGCGACCCGGGAACTGCTGGCGCATGATCTCGCACTCGCCTATCACGACCGGTCAGACGGCGGGCTTGTCGTCACCCTTGCGGAGATGGCTTTTGCCAGCCGCTGTTCACTCGAAATCGATATCGGCGGTATCGATGATCCCCTGGCGTTTCTTTTCTCCGAAGAACCCGGGGCAGTGATTCAGGTGAGCAAAAGCGAGATGGGCCGGGTTCAAACCATATTCGACAAGGCGCGTATCGGCGCCTCGGTCCGTCCGATTGGATCGGTCGTGAACGGCGGAGATTCCATTGGTATTGCCGGCAACGACAGCGTTCTGCTCCAGACCAGCCGGACCGGTCTTCACGAGATCTGGTCGGAACTGACGTCGCGGATGCAGGGGCTTCGTGACAACCCTGAATGTGCAGCCGAGGAGTACGACCGCCTTAAGGACCTTTCAGATCCGGGCCTCAGTGCGACTCTGACATTTGATCCTGCGAACAATCCTGCAACCCGGGCCATCCTCGGCGGAAGCCGGCCACGGGTCGCCATCCTGCGCGAGCAGGGCGTCAACGGCCATATGGAGATGGCGGCGGCTTTCGACCGGGCGGGATTTGCTGCGGTGGATGTCACGATGTCTGATCTTAAAGAAGGACGCCACCACCTCAAAGACTTCCAGGGTCTTGCGGCCTGCGGGGGTTTTTCCTTTGGCGATGTGCTGGGAGCAGGACAGGGCTGGGCCAAGTCGATTCTCTTTGAGCCCAGAATGCGCGAACGCTTTGAACAGTTCTTCGCCCGTGAGGAGATTTTTGCGCTGGGAGTCTGCAACGGCTGTCAGATGATGGCGGCGCTCAAGGAATTGATCCCCGGTGCGCAGCACTGGCCGCAGTTTGTGGCCAATGAGTCGGGCCAGTTTGAGTCAAGGGTCATCATGGTCGAGGTACTGCCAAGCGATTCGGTGCTCTTTGCAGATATGACCGGCACCCGGATTCCGGTCGTGGTGGCACACGGCGAGGGCCGCGCGCAGTTCGCCCAAGATGCCCTGACGACGCTTCGCGCCAGGAATCAGTTAAGCCTCCGGTTTGTCGATAACCACGGCAGGACTACCGAGCGCTATCCGTTTAATCCCAATGGATCAGCAGACGCCGTGACGGGACTCTCGGCAGCCGATGGCCGGGTGACCATCATGATGCCGCACCCCGAGCGCAATTTCCGTACGGTCACCAACTCCTGGCACCCGGGGGACTGGGGTGAGCACGGACCCTGGCTCAGGATATTTCAGAACGCAAGGGCGTTTGTCGGCTGATACCCTTTACGTATTCGGGATCCAAAATCACATGGCGCTGTAAGAGGGCCCGCCGCCGCCCTCGGGTGTGACCCAGGTAATGTTCTGGCTCGGGTCCTTGATATCACAGGTCTTGCAGTGAATGCAGTTTTGCGCATTGATCTGGAAGCGCTGCTCTGAGCCTTCTTCGACGATTTCGTAGACGCCGGCCGGGCAGTAGCGTTGTGCCGGTTCCGCCCACTTGGGCAGATTCGTTCTGATCGGAATTTCACTATCCGTGAGGCAAAGATGTACCGGCTGGTCTTCCTCGTGATTGGTGTTGCTTAGAAACACCGAGCTGTTTTTGTCGAAGGTCAGCACGCCGTCGGGTTTGGGATATTCAATCGGCGTGACCTTGCCGCTTTCCTTGAGTGACGCATGATCCCAGGAGCGGTCCTTGAGGGTGAACGGCATCTTGCCGCGCAGCCAGTTCTGGTCGACATAATTGAAGGCGCCCCCAAGATACGGCCCGAACTTGTGCAATGCCGGGCCGAAGTTGCGCGCGGCTTTGAGTTCGGGATAGAGCCACGAGCAGCGCATGTGCGAATCGTAATGGGTGTGGTCCTTGCCGCCGGGGTCTCCGTCCAGCAGCACCTGGATGATGGTATCCGCCGCCAGCATGCCGGATTTCATCGCGGTGTGGGTCCCTTTGATCTTGGCGAAGTTCATTGTGCCGGCATCACATCCAACGAGGAAGGCCCCGGGCAGGGACATCTTCGGCAGCGAATTAAAGCCGCCCTTGGTAATGGCGCGCGCGCCATAGGAGAGCCGTTCGCCGCCTGCCAGGGTCGGCGCAATGATCGAATGGGTTTTGAAGCGCTGCAACTCATCGAAAGGACTGAGGTAAGGGTTGGCGTAGTTGAGATCCACAATCAGCCCAAGCGCGACCTGGCAGTCCTCGAGGTGGTAGAGGAATACACCGCCCGAGGCCTGGTTTTCTGATAAAGGCCACCCGGCTCCGTGTATGACGAGCCCTGGCTGATGCAGCGAAGGGTCGACCCGCCACAACTCCTTCAAGCCAATGCCGTAGTGCTGAGGAGAGCGGTCGTGATCAAGTGCATACTGCTCGATGAGCTGCTTGCCAAGATGCCCCCGGCAGCCTTCGGCAAACACCGTGTACTTGGCGTGCAGTTCCATACCGGGTTCATAAGCGGCTTTGGGCTCGCCGTCTTTGCCCCGACCCATCTCCCCGGTGGCAACGCCTTTGACCCCACCTGTGTCATCAAACAGCACCTCACTGGCAGGAAAGCCGGGGTAAATCTCGACCCCGAGCGCCTCGGCCTGCTCACCCAGCCAGCGCACCACCTGGCCGAGGCTGACGATGTAATTGCCGTGGTTGTGCATGGTGCGCGGTGCCAGAGCATGCGCAATCTTGACGGCTTTTTGCGGTCCCGTGAAAAAGTAGATCTCATCGCGGGTCACCGGGGTATTCAGCGGTGCGCCCCGTTCCGCCCAGTCCGGGAAGAGTTCATTCAGCGCGGTGGGTTCGATCACGGCACCTGAGAGAATGTGATCCCCGACCGCAGCGGCTTTTTCAAGCACCACGACACTGAGTTCGTGCTCATTTTCCGCCGCAAGCTGCATCAGCCGGCAGGCGGTCGCCAGTCCGGCGGGGCCTGCGCCTACGACGACGACATCCACTTCCATGGATTCGCGTTCAATCATATTTTGCGTTTCGCTCATAACTGCCTCAGGAAGGGTTCTACCAAGGATAACGCGGTCCGGACGGGAACGACGTTCCTATCACGACGCCAGTGGGTCCGGAGCCTGTGCAAAAATACACGCGAAGGATAACATCAGCCGTGTAACGCTTGCGGACCCGCTGCACCGGGTCCGGCGACGATGGCCGCAAGGCATGGTCTAATCCGGTATGGTTAAGCGAGCAATAGCAATAAAGGATGCAAGCCGATGAATCTTGAAAATCTTCCTGCACTTGTTACCGGCGGCGGATCCGGGATGGGTGCCGTGACCGCCCGAATGCTTTGTGAGCGCGGTGCCCGGGTCGCGGTGCTGGACCGTGATATGGACGGCGCCCGGAAAACGGCTCATGAGATAGGCGGATGGGCGCTCGAAGCGGATGTCTCAAGCGCAGAGTCGGTGGAAGCAGCCCTACAGCAGATTGCGGACCAGTGGGGCGCACCGCGGATTGCGGTCAGTTGCGCCGGGATTGCCCCGGCATCGAGGATCGTCGGCCGCGAGGGCCCGCATGACCTGGATCTTTTTCAGCGGGTCATCAAGGTGAACCTGGTGGGTACTTTCAATGTGCTGCGCCTGTGTGCCGCCCGGATGACGGAATTGGAACCCCTTTCTGAAAGCGGCAGCCGCGGGGTCATCATCAACACCGCCTCGGTTGCGGCCTATGAAGGACAGATCGGCCAGGCCGCCTATAGTTCTTCCAAGGGCGGCGTGGTGGCGCTCACCTTACCTGCCGCCCGTGAGCTTTCGCGTTTCGGCATTCGCGTCATGACCATTGCCCCGGGACTCATCGGCACGCCGATGCTGCTGAACATGCCCGATCAGGTCCAGGAGAGTCTGGCGGGCCAGGTGCCGTTTCCATCGCGCTTTGGCAAGCCCGAGGAGTTTGCCGATCTCGTTTCACACATTATCGATAACGAGATGCTGAACGGCGAAGTGATCCGGCTCGACGGCGCCATCCGGCTGGCGCCGAAATAGGAAATTTGAGACCCGGGCGCTGCCTGCCATGCCCCTCGCTACCGAGCATCTCACTCTCTTCGGCCTGCTGCTCGCCGTTTTTGGATTTCTCCTGTGGGGGCGTGTGCGCTACGACCTGGTGGCCTTTACAGCGCTGGTTCTGGCGCTCATTGTGGGGGTGGTTCCGGTGGAGGCGGCTTTTTCCGGCTTTGGCCATCCGGCGACCGTCATTATTGCCCTGGTGCTGATTGTCAGCCGGGGTCTTTTCAACTCCGGTGTTGTCGAGGCCATTGCCCGGGTCTGCGTGGCCGGGGTCAAGGGGGTCGGCGCCCATATCGGACTGATGTCAGGGGTCGGGGGCCTGCTGTCGGCGGTGATGAACAATGTCGCCGCGCTGTCACTGCTGATGCCGGTCGATATCGAGGCTGCCCGCAAGGCCGAGCGCAGCCCGGGGCTCACCCTGATGCCGCTCTCTTTTGCGACCATCCTTGGGGGGATGGTTACCTTAATCGGCACGCCGCCTAATATTGTGGTTGCCACGGTACGCGAGGAGGCGCTCGGCGATCCGTTCCGGATGTTTGACTTTGCACCGGTGGGGTTCGTGGTGGCGGTTGCCGGGGTGCTTTTTGTTGCGCTGGCGGGCTGGCGCTTGCTGCCGTCGGGCCGGCGCAAGGAGAACCCTGCCGTCGCGCTTGCCGACCTGGCCGGCTATGTCTTTGAGACGTCGGTTACCGAGAACAGCAAACTGATTGGTGCGCCCCTGCGCGAGGCTTTCCCCCTCGCTGAAGAGCACGACGTCGTCATCACGGGGCTCATCCGCAATCATGTGCGGCTCGCCGGTTCCGCCCGCCGGGAAATCGTCAAGGAAGGCGATATCCTGGTCCTTGAAGGTGCAGCCGAGTCGATCGAGCAGTTTGTGGGGGCTGCCCGGCTGGGCAGCGGTGATCCGGACAAGAAGGTAGAACTGCTGGGTGAGTCGATGGCGCTTGCAGAGGCGGTGGTACCGGTCGGGGCAAGAATCGCAGGCCGCTCGGCGACGGATCTTCGGCTGGCGTACCGCCACGGGGTCATGCTGCTGGGGGTCTCGCGCCGCGGCCGTTCCTTTCGTGAGCGGGTGCGCAAACTGCGGATACTCCCCGGGGATATCTTGCTGCTCTACGGCGTGGAAGACCGGCTTGATCACGCGGTCCAGTGGCTGGGCTGCCTTGCCCTTGCAGACCGCGGCCTGACCGTGCTGCAGCGCCAGAAAGCGGGTCTTGCTATTGGTACGTTTGCTCTTGCGATCCTGGCCGCGAGCGTCGGCTGGCTTTATCTTTCGGTCGCGCTTGGGGCCGTGGTGGTAGTGTATGTGGTCTTCGGGCTGGTGAAACCGACGGAAGTCTATGAGTCGGTTGAGTGGCCGGTGATCGTTCTGCTGGGATCGCTGATACCCATCGGCAGTGCACTGGAAAGCAGCGGGGGAACTGCACTCATTGCGCAATGGATTCTGTCCGTCACGCAAGGTCTTGCGCCGGTGATGGTGCTGGCAATCCTGATGATTGTCACCATGAGTCTTTCGGATGTGCTGAACAATGTCGCCACTGCGCTGATCGCAGCACCCATCGGGCTTGAGATTGCCGGGCGGCTTGAACTCAACCCCGATCCTTTCCTGATGGCGGTTGCGGTGGCCGCCTCCTGCGCTTTTCTTACCCCGATTGGCCACAAGAACAACACCATTGTCATGGGCCCCGGGGGCTACCGCTTTGGTGACTACTGGCGCATGGGTCTGCCCCTTGAGATCCTTGTTGTGGCAGTAAGTCTCCCCGCTATTTTGTTTTTCTGGCCGCTTGCCGGCTGAGATATCAAGAGGGCTTCTACGGTAGCTCATAAGATTTCTGACCGTGAACACCGCTTCAGACAAGGCCCGGCAGCAGATTCATCTGATCCGGCGCGAGGGAGAGCCGGCCCGCATCCATGCGCTGCTCGGGAACTGGCAGCCCGGCGCTGATTTTCAGGACCAGATACAAGGCCGCGCACTTGGTCTCGTTGAAAAGGTCCGCGCACAGAAGTCGCCCAATCTGCTGGAGGCCTTTCTCGCGGAATACGGGCTTTCCACCGATGAGGGAGTCGGCATGATGTGCCTCGCCGAGGCATTGCTGCGGGTCCCCGACAGCATCACCATCGACGCGCTGATCGAAGACAAGATCGTGCCCGGGCGCTGGAGCCGGCATCTGAATCACTCCAGTTCGTCGCTGGTGAACGCCTCAACGTGGGCCCTGCTGCTGACCGGAAAACTGTTGAACCCTGATCTCGCGAGCGGGATCGTCGACACCCTGCGAGCCACCGTGAAGCGGATCGGTGAGCCGGCGGTGCGCGTGATCATTGGTGAGGCGATGAAAGAGTTGGGCCGGCAGTTTGTGCTCGGCCGGGATATCGGCGAAGCGCTTGCACATTCCGGCGCACTTAAAGAGAAAGGGTACGCCTTTTCTTATGACATGCTCGGCGAGGCTGCCCGCTCAGACGCCGATGCCAGGCGCTATCACCTGTCGTACTCCGAGGCAATCTCTGCGCTTGCGCCGGGCTGCTCGCCGACAGCCGTCCGTCAGAACCCCGGAATCTCGGTCAAGCTGTCGGCACTGCACCCGCGCTTTGAGCATGGGAAACGCGGGCGGGTCATGACGGAACTCCTGGGCCGGGTTAGCGCACTTGCGCAACTCGCGCGAAGTGCCTCGATGGGCTTTAACATCGATGCCGAGGAGAGTGAGCGGCTCGACCTGACCCTGGACATTATCGAGGCGCTCTTGGATGAGCCGGCACTCGCCGACTGGGAGGGCTTTGGCGTGGTGGTGCAGGCGTATCACCTGGATGCCGCAGCGGTCATTGACTGGCTCTATACCCTCGCAAAACGCCGACAACGGCGCATCATGGTCCGTCTGGTCAAAGGCGCCTACTGGGATACCCAGATCAAGCGGGCCCAGGTCATGGGGCTTGAGACCTACCCCGTTTTCACCCGCAAAGCTGGCACAGACCTTTCCTACCTGGCCTGCGCAAAGCAACTGCTTGCAGGGCGTGAGCATTTTTATCCGCAGTTTGCCACCCACAACGCCCATACAATGGCGACGGTCATGGCGCTCGCGGGGGGTCCGGACGAGTCCTTTGAGTTTCAGCGTCTGCACGGCATGGGCGAATCGCTGCATCGGCTGGTCCGGGAAGAACAGGGTTATCCCTGCCGGATTTACGCCCCGGTCGGCGCCCATCGTGATCTTCTGGCCTATCTCGTCAGGCGGCTTCTGGAAAACGGCGCCAACAGTTCCTTCGTCAATCAACTGCTCGATCACGACATCCCCGCCGCCGACGTCGTCAGTGACCCTCTGGACCAGATCCGCCATGTGGCGAATGCGCCGTCACACCCGAAGATCCCCCGGCCGGCCGATCTTTACCAGCCGGCACGGCGCAACAGCGCCGGGCGGGATCTTGAAGACCGGCACTCCGTCGAGACCCTGCAACAGGAGATGGCGCCGTTTGCAGGTTCGGTCTGGCAGCCGCTGCAGGATGCCACGCCACCCCTTCGCGGCACGGCGCTTCAAGTGCGCAATCCTGCACAGCCCAAGGAGCAGGTGGGCGTTATCCATGAGGCTTCAGCCGGGGATGTCGACCCGGCCATTGAGCGGGCCAAGAGTGCACTGGGTTCCTGGCGGCAGCTTTCGGCGAGTATGCGTGGTGCGCGGCTCAACCGGGCTGCAGATCTTTATGAGACCCATTTTGCCGAACTGATGGCGCTTGCCAGCCGTGAGGCCGGGAAAACTTTGCTCGATGGGGTTGCCGAGATCCGCGAAGCGGTCGATTTTCTCCGTTACTACGCAAGCCGGGCAGAAAATCTTTCGCGGTCTATCACCCCAAGGGGGGTCTTTGCCTGCGTCTCGCCCTGGAATTTTCCGCTGGCCATTTTCACCGGGCAGATCAGTGCGGCCCTCGCCGCGGGTAATTGCGTGATCGCAAAACCCGCAGAGCAGACGCCGCTGATGGCCTTGCGGGCAGCGGAACTGATGCACCAGGCGGGTGTACCCAAGGATGTACTGCAGTGCCTTCCTGGCCCGGGAGAAACTGTAGGAGCTGCGCTCGCAGCCGACCCCCGGATCGGCGGCGTGTGCTTTACCGGTTC
>DCXP01000060.1 GCA_002327725.1 Proteobacteria bacterium UBA2133 | reverse complement strand
AAGTCCCCAGCATTACCCGTCATTCATCATGGTTTCACACATTTTGTCCTTAAGATCCGCCCACAGCCGTTGCGGGTCAGTGCCGCTGCGGGCGCTAGAATCGGGGGCCGGGGCCGCGCCTGGCTACACCCGGGGGCGCCCGGAAGACGTGGGCTGGCCGCCCCGGTGAAGAAACTGTTAGAGCAACTGGATAGTCAGTCATGAGCGGGAAGATTCAATGTGTGGTACTGAAACGTCTGGCCGAGCCGCTGGCCACAGCGCCCTGGCCCGGGGAGCTGGGCCAGCGCATCCTGCACGAGGTCTCGCGTGAGGGCTGGCAGCAGTGGCTGTCGCGCCAGACCATGCTGATCAACGAGCAGCGCCTGAGCCCTATCAACCCGGAGCACCGGGCGTATCTCGAAGCGCAGATGACCGCATTCCTCTTCGGCGACGGTGGAGACGAGCCCGAGGACTGGGTAGCGCCGGAAGGCGGATAAAGTTGTTATACTCGAACGCTTTACCGAAGATTTCCCCGGCCTGCTGCCCCGCCCGACATAACGACAATGCCACTCGACCGCGCCAGCGCGGTTTGTGGTTCGGCATCAGCCGAACCCGCAATCCCGCTGTGCCGTCGGACAATAGTGTCCGGCAGCGGCTTCATGCCCTTGCGGCGCCCATAACAGCAATATCCGTGGCGCTCCGATCAGGCGTATTTAGTTGATGGGGTGATGACAAAGGAGTAACCATGACCGACGCCAAAGCCCACAGCGCTTATGGCCTTGAAAACCACGGCCTTCGCAATCCCAAAGCCGTGTACTGGAACCTGACCCAGGCCACGCTCACCGAGCATGCCATCCGCAAGGGCGAGGGTTTCCTGGCCCGATTCGGGCCGCTGGTCGTCAATACCGGGCAGCATACCGGCCGCTCGGCCAATGACAAGTTTGTCGTACGTGACGAGAACACGGAGAACGAGATCTGGTGGGGCAAGGTCAACGTACCCTACAGCCCCGAGCATTTTGATGCGCTGTTTGCCCGGATGGTCGATTACCTCGAGGGCAAAGAATGGTTTGTTCAGGATTGTTTTGCCGGCGTTGACCCCGACCGCCGTCTGCCGGTACGGATCATCAACGAGCTTGCCTGGCACAGTGCGTTTGCCCGCAACATGTTTATCGCCGGGACCGATGAGGAGCAGGCCGGACATGAACCGGGCTTTACCGTGATCAACGCGCCGGGCTTTACCGCTGATCCGCAGATCGACGGCACCCATTCATCCACCTTCATCGTTGTCAATTTCTCCCGGAAACTGGTCATCATCGGCGGCACCAGTTACGCCGGCGAGACCAAGAAGTCTGTCTTCAGCGTCATGAATTATCTGCTGCCCCGCCAGGGCGTGCTGTCGATGCATGCCTCGGCCAATATCGGTGATGATGGCAGTACCGCAGTTTTCTTCGGGCTGTCCGGCACCGGCAAGACGACGCTTTCGGCGGATGCATCACGGACCCTGATTGGGGACGATGAGCACGGTTGGAGCGAAAACGGCATCTTCAACTTCGAGGGCGGCTGTTACGCCAAGGTGATTAAACTCTCGGCCGAGCAGGAGCCCGAGATTTACCAGACCACACGGACCTTCGGCACGATTCTGGAAAATGTGGTGCTGGACGAGTCGACCCGTTCGATCGACCTTGATGACAGTTCGCTGACCGAAAATACCCGGGCGTCGTACCCGATTTCCCAGGTGCCTAACGCCACCATGACCGGCCGCGGCGGCCAGCCGAAGAATATTGTATTTCTGACCTGTGATGCATTCGGCGTTTTGCCGCCAGTGGCCAGACTGTCGCCGGCACAGGCCATGTATCATTTCATCAACGGCTACACGGCCAAAGTGGCGGGCACGGAAAAGGGGGTGACCGAGCCCGTGCCGACTTTCAGCCCGTGTTTTGGCGGTCCTTTTTTGCCACTGCACCCGCGCCAGTACGCGGAACTGCTCGGCAAAAATATCGAGGCGCACGGGGCCAAGGTCTGGTTTATCAATACCGGCTGGACCGGGGGCGCCTACGGGACGGGCGAGCGCATGGCCATCAACCACACCCGGGCGATCGTAAACGCAGCACTCGACGGCAAACTCGATGATGTGGCCACGGTGACCGATCCCATATTCGGTCTTGAAGTGCCCACAGAATGCCCCGGGGTTCCCGCCGAGGTGCTCAATCC
This sequence comes from Proteobacteria bacterium UBA2133, assembly GCA_002327725.1. GTDB lineage: Bacteria > Pseudomonadota > Gammaproteobacteria > Arenicellales > UBA868 > UBA868. Next base: position 9,789 of record DCXP01000060.1, on the reverse strand, counting down.
GCGAAACACCTGGGCGGATGCCGATGCCTACGACAGCCAGGCCAGAAAACTCGCCGGGCTGTTTCAGGAGAATTTTGCCAAGTACGCGGATGATGTCCCGGATTCCGTAAAGACCGCCGGGCCGCCGGCCGCCTGAGGTTCATGACTGTCGGTGCGGGCGGAGCGGCAACCGCAGCGCGGTGAGGTGCCTGCGCGGTGGACGCGTCATTGATGGAAGCATCATCAGGACCACTTGCCGAGCGCTTATGGGCGCGCGATGCCACACTCTGGCCGGGCGATGAAGCGGCCCAGGCGGTTATCCGCGACCGTCTGGGCTGGCTGGACAGCCCCCGCTGGCTGGTCGATAACCAGGCGTCACTGACCCGCTGGGCAAGCGACATCCGCGGCCGCGGGTTTAACCAGGTGGTGCTGATCGGTATGGGCGGTGCCAGCCTGGCCGCCGAGGTGCTGGCCGATATCTTTGGCCCGTCCGGGGACGGTCTGTCGCTCACCATTCTGGACAACACTCACCCTGACGCGATCACAGCAGCGCTCGGACACCGCGCGTGGTCCCGGATCCTTTTTGTGTTCTCCTCCAAGTCCGGAACCACCATCGAGGTTCAGGCCCTGTGCGCCTGGGTACTCGATAACCTGGAAGAACAGGGGGTGGCGGAACCCGGTGCACAATGTATCGCGATCACCGACCCGGGCAGCCCGCTCGCCCATCTCGCGGTGCAGCGTTATTTTCTCGACTGCGTTGAAAACCCAAGCGATGTGGGGGGACGCTTCGCGGCCCTGACCGCATTTGCAATGGCACCCGGGGCGCTGCTTGGCATTGATCTTAAGGCGACGGCGCAAAGCGCCACCGCCATGGCCGGGCGCTGCCGCGCGGATGACGTTGGTGCGAATCCGGGCGTTTCACTTGGGACCTGGCTTGCCGAGCAATATCTCGCCGGACGTGACTGTCTGCAGCTATGCATCGATGAACACTATGGTGCATTCGGGGGGTGGCTCGAGCAATTGATTGCAGAGAGCACCGGCAAGGAAGAAAAAGGAATCCTGCCCTTAGGAGACGCAGATCCGGCCGCGCCGGCATCCCGGCTGGCGAGGGTTATCCTCGGCGCCGCAGACAATACATGTTTCTGGCAGCAACACCCGGAAACCGACGATCCGGCCATCCCATCGCAGCGGATCGCGATGGAGACTGCCACCGATCTTGGCGGGGAGTTTTTCCGATGGTGTTTTGCGGTGGCAATCGCCGGGTCCATCATGCAGCTGAATCCGTTTGATGAACCGGACGTGGCGGCGACCAAGAGCGCAACCCGCCGGCTGCTGGATGGAGACGGCCTGTCCGGATCCAGTACCGCGTTGACGCCCGGCGAACTCGGGTCCTGCCTGGCGTCGGCACCCGCCGCAAGCTACCTTGCGGTCCTGACGTATCTGCCGCCGGACCCGGCACTTTTCGAGGTGCTTGAAGACTTTGCCCAGAACGTGCGTGAGCGCTTTGGCGTGCCAGTGACCGTCAACAGCGGCCCGCGCTATCTGCACTCCACCGGCCAACTGCACAAAGGCGGTAGTTCCCAGGGGATATTCCTTTTCGTCCGTTCGGTGCCGGAACATGATCTCGATATCTTCAATGAAGACTTCGGTTTTGCACAGCTCAACCACTCGCAAGCCGCGGGCGATCGCGCTGTTCTGACAGAGCGGGGCCGGTCCGTGAGCGGTATCGATCTGGTCGGCCCGGCAATGTCGTGCGTTGCACAGTTGCGCCGCGCCCTTGCAGATGTACTGGGCACATGAAATCGCTGCGCGCCATTTCTTTTGACCTGGACGATACGCTGTGGGCGATCTGGCCGGTCATCGACAGGGCAGAGGCCGTGCTGCACGAACACATCTGTGAACAGTTCCCACGCATCGGTGCAGCACATGATGTGGGTGATCTGCGTCTCAAGCGCAACGAGATTCACCAGCGCCGACCGGACCTTGCGCACGATCTGACGGAGTTGCGGCGGGTTTCCTTTGAATCCCTGCTGCAGCGTTATGGCTATGATCCCGCGGCGTCACACGATCTGATCGCGCGTTTTCTTGATCTTCGCCACGATGTGACGCTTTACCCGGATGTCGTCCCGGCCCTTTCCCGGTTAAGCGAGAGATTCAAACTGCTGGTGGTATCCAATGGCAATGCCGATATCTCGCGCCTCGGTATCGCCCGGTTCTTTCACGGCCAGATCAGTTCGCGCACGGCTGGCGTCAAAAAGCCCGATCCCGTGATTTTCAAGATGGCCTGTGAACTCCTCGAGGCGGACCCTTCCGAGGTGCTGCATGTGGGTGACCATCCTGTGGAGGATGTCATCGGCGCCCAGCGGGCAGGGCTTAAAGGCGCATGGGTCAATCGCAACGGGGACTCGTGGTCGCATGAGACCGCCCCGCATGCCGTGGTAGAAGATCTGGCACAACTCGTGGATCTTCTCGATCAGACGTGATAGCGAGCGTGCAGGAGAGCAAGGCCTCGTGGAGCGAAACGTAGACGTCGCCATCATCGGTGCCGGCACAGCCGGGCTCGCTGCCGTGAGCCAGGTCCGCCAGGCAAAAAAAACCTTTGTTTTGATCAATGGCGGTGAACTGGGCACGACCTGTGCCCGGGTCGGTTGCATGCCTTCCAAGGCGCTGATCCAGGTGGCACACGATCTGCACCGGCGAGAGTTGTTCGACCGGGAAGGTATCGATGGCGGCGAGGGGCTGTCTGCCAATCTTCCGGACATTCTCGAGCATGTCCGCGACCTGCGCGATATTCTGGTGGATCGGGTGTTGGGGAGCAGCACCGACCAGATGGGCGATGAATTCCTGGACGGCTACGCAAGTTTTGTTGCACCGGGCGCCCTGCAGGTGGGTGATGACGTGATTCATGCCGAGAGCGTAATCATCGCCTGTGGTACCCGTCCGATGGTGCCTCCGGCCTGGGTAGACTTTGGTGATCGGATTCTCACCAGCGATACACTGTTTGAACAGGAGGATCTGCCGGACGCGGTCGCCGTTGTCGGCCTTGGCATTATCGGTCTTGAGCTGGGCCAGGCGCTTTCGCAACTGGGGGTATCGGTTACCGGTATTGATCAGTTGGAAACGATTGCCGGACTCGCCGATCCGAACGCCCGGCAAAGCGCAATCGAAGTGATGTCCCGCGCTTTTCCGCTGTGGCTCGGGCACGCCGCCGAGCTGCAGGAGGAAGATGGACGCATCCGCGTCAGCGCCGGTGAGCAGTCGGTGGTGGTCGACAAGGTGCTGGCGGCGATGGGCCGGCGAACCAACCTGGACTGGCTGGCGCTTGAGAAAGCAGGCGTTGAACTTGATGATCAGGGCATGCCGGTCTTTGATCGGACGACCATGCGCTGTGGCGAGAGCCGGGTATTCATCGCAGGAGACATCAGCGGCACCGATCAGGTGCTGCATGAAGCGGCCACCGAAGGACGCATCGCCGGCTACAACGCCGCGCGCGAAACGAGCGTCGCTTTTGCCCGGAAAACACCGCTGGCGATTACCTTTACCGCACCGAACATCTGCTCGGTAGGCGTCGCCTTTGACGCCCTCAATCCTGACGAGATTGAGACCGGGGAGATGCGTCTCGGCCCGGTGGGACGGGCGCTGATCATGGGCGCCAACCGGGGCATCATTCGCCTGTATGCGGACAAAAAAAGCGGCGTACTTCTGGGCGCCACGCTGGTAGCGGAACGGGGAGAGCATCTGGCGCATCTTCTGGCCTGGTGCATTGACGAGCAGATGACCGTACTGCAGCTGCTGCGCAAACCCTTCTATCACCCGACCATGGAAGAGGCAGTACAGGGCGCGCTGCGAGATCTTTTGCAGAAACTGAAACTGCCAACGAGTCCGCCGGACGCGCCGCCGGACCTTGAAGCGCTGACCTGAACACCCGCGCGGTCCGCTCTAGCGCCGTATCGGCGTCACCGTATCCACAAAGGACGGAAAGTGATTGTTGGGCCGGTCTGAAAAATACCGGCGCAGCGACTGGATCACCACCGGAAAGGCCATCTTTGACCAGGGAATCTGGTCTTCGTCAAAAAGCACGGTCTCAAGGCTTTCTGTGCCGGGCGCGAATTCACCGTCACACAACCGGGCGCGGAAAATCATGTACACCTGGTTTACGTGGGGAATATTGAACACGGCATAAAGCCCGCTGATCTCGACCCGGGCGCAGGCTTCTTCCAGGGTCTCCCGCATCGCGGCCTGTTCGACGGTCTCACCGTTCTCCATGAATCCTGCAGGGATGGTCCACAGGCCATGGCGCGGTTCGATGGCGCGCCGGCAGAGCAGGATCCGTCCCTCCCACTCGGGAATACAGCCAGCCACGATTTTGGGGTTCTGATAGTGGATCTGCCCGCAGACATCACAGACATGCCGCTCCAGGTTATCCCCTTGCGGTATCCGGAGGCTGACCGGGGCGGCACACTGGCTGCAGAATTTCATGGTCGCGTTGCGTGGTAGCTTTCGGTCACTATAGCACTGCCGGTGTGGCGCCGGTGGAGCCCCGGCACGATGACGCAACCCGGAAAACAGGCATTTAAAGTCTGCTTGAACAGCAAAGAGAATACGATCTCTCTAACTTGATCCCGATGGTAACGACCTCGTCACACCCGCATCCACGGTTTGGTTTCGCAGGACCCAAGTCCGGCGAGCGCTGGTGCGTGTGTGCGGGTTCCTATGCCAGAGCACTGGACGCGGGCGTGGCCTGCAAGGTCTGTCTTTCGCGGACCAACATCCGCACGCTTGAACTTATTCCGATCGAAAAACTCAAGCCCTACGCACTCGATCTTTCCTGATCATTCGCGCGATCGAGATGACCCGCGCTTGACGAAACCCCGTGGGTGATTTGTAATCCCATCCCCCGCTTGTGGTTCCTCCCCAAAGGCCAGGTAGCTCAGTTGGTAGAGCAGTGGACTGAAAATCCTCGTGTCGGTGGTTCGATTCCGCCCCTGGCCACCAGTTAAGGCGACCTTCTTCGTGACAGCCGATGGTAATGCAGGGCTAGGCCTGCTCGTAAACCGGCGTGATCAGCGCACGCGCCAGGGTATTGCCAAACATGTTAAAGCCGCCGACCGCCGGTGAGGTGTTCTGATCGATCGGCAGCTCTGCAATACTGAGCGCGTGAACGGCAAAGATATAACGGTGCGGCCCGTGGCCGGCCGGAGGCGCTGAGCCGAGATAACCATACAGGCCCGCATCATTTTTTAACTGTTTTGCGCCGGCGGGCAGTGCGGCGCCGTCCGCTGTGCCCGCGCCGGTGGCGAGTTCAGCCACGCTTGCGGGAATGTCATACACCACCCAGTGCCAGAAGCCGCTGCCGGTGGGCGCATCGGGATCGAAGCAGGTCACCACGAAACTCTGCGTCTGCGGCGGGGCGCCGGTCCAGGCCAGATGCGGCGAGATATCTTCGCCGCCGGCACCCAAAATCCCCGAGACCTGGGGCATGGCCAGGGTTTCGCCGTCCCGGATGTTGTCGCTGGCCACACTGAAGGCATCGACGGTCGGAAGAAAGTCGTAGGGAACAGGGGGCTGGGTCATGGCGTTGGTCCTTCGCTCCTGGGTGGATCTCCTATATTACCTAATCCGGGAGTGCAGGCTCAGTTTCCGAACGGTTACGGCTCGTTTCATGAGACCAGTCTTCGAAAAAATCTCCCAGGGTCGCTCGCAGGCGACGGAGCAGTTCATCGCACTGGTCTTTTGTGATGGTCAGCGGCGGCGCCAGCAGAAACCAGTCGCCATACCTGCCGCCCGCCGTTCTGCGCGAGTAGAGCATCAGGCCGTTGTTGAGGCCGTGGATGCGGATTTTCTCGGTCGGCAGAAATTCCGGGCTCATCGACTGCTTACTGGCCGGATCCGCGACCAGTTCGACGCCCAGCAGCAGGCCCTGTCCGCGGACATCGCCGATCACAGGGAATTCATCCGCCAACGCCCGCATGCTTTCTTTGAGGTAGCGGCCCATCACAGCGGCGTTATCAATGAGATTGAGTCTTTCGTATTCATCCAGCACCGCAAGTCCCGTGGCGCAGGTAATCGGGTTGGCGTTGTAGGTATGCGAGAAGTTGAAGCCGGTGAGCGCCGACAAATGATCTACCAGACTTGCCGGAAACAGCGTCGCGCCCAGTGGCGCGTAGCCTGAGCCCAGACCCTTGGCCATGACAACAATATCCGGCAGCGCATCGGGATAATGATGTGCGCTCAGGAATTTACCCCCTCGGCCGGTGCCGCAGAGCACTTCGTCAAAAATCAAAAAAATGCCATGCCGGCTGCAGATGTCGCGGATGCCTTGAAAGTACGCCACCGGCGGGACCACGCAGCCGGTAGCGAGACCGCCAACCGGTTCAACGGTAAAGGCCAGCACGGTATCCGGCCCCAGCTCCCGGATTTTTGCCTCGAGTGCCGCAAGGGCGAACTCGGTATAGCTTTGAAGCGTATGTGACCCAGGCAGGCGGTAACTGAGAGGTGCCGGTACCTTGTGGCTGGTCATGCCGAAGCCATCGAAGAAACCACTCAGGGCATCATCTCCCGACATGCCGAGCGTCGCTATCGTCCCGCCATGGTAGGACGGCAGGCAGGTGAGGAGCTGGCGTCGCTCGGGCGCGCCTGTCGCAAGCACATACTGACGGACAAACTTGACGGCAATCTCCATCGCTTCGCTGCCGCCGCTGGACAAGGCGACCCGCTCAAACCCGGGGCCGGCGAATCGAGCAATCCGGTCGGTCAGGGCCATGTTCGGCCCATGCCGGGCAACCCTTGAGTAGGCGAAATCCATCTGCTTTGCCTGTTCGGCCATGGCATCGGCAACACGAACATTGCCGTGTCCGATGTTGCTGACCACCGGCCCTGAAGAGGCGTCGATATATTGGTTGCCGTCTTCATCCCACATATATATGCCTTTGGCGCGGGTGATGACGGGCCGCGGCACGATATTGCTGTAAGCGTAAAAAACATCCTGTCCGCCTCCGACCAGCGGCGCCGCACCGGGCAATCGAGGGGCTTGTGTGTTGCTCATGGAATGAGGTTTACAGAAAAAGATCGCATTCGTCGCCGCCGGGTCAGGTAATACAGCGTGGATTCATCGGACGATGGCCGGGCGGGGATAAAAATCCTGATCGTTTCCAGGTTGATTTGTTCGCTGGGAATTATATGATCAGGCAGCGAGTCAGGAAGGCAATTCATCCTGTAGGGGGGGTTGCAGGCGCAAGGCAAAATCATGGCGAATACATCCAGCAGGGAATTTCATGAGCACCAGCGCGGCTGATGTTGACGGCCTTGTCGCCATCGTCACCGGCGCCGGAACGGGAATCGGCGCGGCGTGCGCTACGGCGTTTGCCGCAAGAGGCTGCCGGATTGCGGTCAGTTACCAGAGCAGCGGCGCAGGCGCAGGCCAGACCGTTGCCCAATGCCAGGCCCTTGGTGTCGAGGCGGTTTCGATTCAGGGCAGTGTTGCCGATGATGATCAGTGCCGGCGGATCGTTGAGGAGACCATGGATGCTTTCGGCCGGGTGGATCTTCTCGTCAACAACGCCGGCGTTACCCGGTTTGCCGATCAGAAAGATCTGGAGGCGCTTGATAACGCTGATTTTGATCAGATCATGTCGGTCAACGTGACCGGCAGTTACCAGATGACCCGCGCGGCGGTACCGTATCTGAAAAAGTCAGATCGTGCCGCGGTGGTGAATGTCTCGTCGCATTCAGGCATGAGCGGTATCGGGTCTTCCATGGCCTACGCCGCTTCCAAAGGGGCGCTTAACACGATGACTTTGTCACTGGCGCGGAATCTGGCACCATCGATCCGGGTCAATGCAGTCTGCCCGGGTTTTGTGGATACAAAATGGCTCTCGGGAAAACTCTCAGAAGAAGCGCTGTCAGCATTCAAGAAAAAAGTCGCGGCCGCTTCGCCGCTGCAAACGATTGTGACGCCGGCCGATGTTGCCGAGGCGGTGTGCTGGCTGGGGCTGCAGGCGCTATCGATCACAGGACAGTTGCTGGTGATTGATGGCGGGACGCATTTGATAACGGCTAACCCTCTTTAGGGATTCAGCGGAGAAGCAAATGAACAACCGAGAAGATTATCAGCCTGTCGATCCCTCTGTGGTGCCCCGGTTTGCGGGCCTCGCCACGTTCATGCGCACGGTCACCCGGGAGATCATCGAAGAAGTCGACGTGGGTCTCGTGGGGGTGCCCTTTGATCTGGGTCTTAACCACCGCACCGGGGCGCGGCACGGCCCGGCCGGCGTGCGGGAGATGTCACGACTGATCCGTCGGGTTCATCCCACCAGCGGTATCCGGCCTTTTGAGATCTGCAACGTTGCTGATCTTGGCGATGCACCCGTGAATCCGATGAGCAAGGACAAGTCGATTGACCTGATCAGGGGCTTTTTCAGCGAGATGAAGGGCGCGAACATCGTGCCGATCGCCTGTGGCGGTGATCATACGATTCCGCTGCCGATTCTGCGGGCGCTGGCGGTGGATCAGCCTGTGGGCATACTGCATTTTGATGCCCACGCCGATACGCTGGATGAGATCTGCGGTGACAAGGTGAACCATGCGACCTTCATGCGCCGCGGTTATGAAGAAGGATTGATCGACCCCAAACGCGCTATCCAGGTGGGTATGCGCGGCAGCCGCTTTACGCCGCAGGACATCCAGTACGGCTATGACGTCGGCTACAGCATCATCACGATGGACGAGTACGAAGAGATGGGCCGCGCGGCCGCGATCCGTCGGATTCACGAAGTACTGAAAGGCGGCCCGGTGTATATCTCGCTTGATATCGACGGCCTCGACCCGGCCTATCTGCCCGGGACCGGGGTGCCCGAGATCGGAGGCCTGATTCCGAGGGACGTGCAGGTCATCCTGCGCTCACTGCAGGGCATGGACATCATCGGCGCGGATATCAGCGAGGTGTCGCCGTGTTATGACCCCACGGACATCACCTGTGTCACGGTCGCCAACCTGATGTTCGAGATGCTGTGCATCATCGCGGATTCGATTGCCGCCAAAAGATAAACGCCAGACGCCGGGGTCTGGCGCTTTAATTTAAATCCCGGGGAAATTTTCTTTCCCATTCACTGAAATAGACCCGGTCCTCGCCTTCGAATGCCTCCAGCGACGCGCTGAAGTGAAAATCGGTTGATGTCGACTGCAGGGTGGAATGGGTTTCGGTCCGGACATCCAGCCCCGTGTCAGGCCGGCGAAAGCGCATCGTCCAGTGCAGCTGCGCTTTATTGGAGTTGGGCTCGCCGTCGGTGATTTCGTAGAACTGTCGGGATACGGAACCGTGTTCCCAGCCAAGGTCGGTCAGGCGCAGCATGCCCGTATCGCTCTCGACATTAAGCCGTGTGATGCCATTCGCTTCGTCCCGCTGAATGTGGCGCGAGAACGATTCGGCAAGCACGGATTATTTTCAACGGCGGTTTCTGCGCGGCGTATTCCCGGGGCGACACCTTTGGTTGGATTTACGCAAGGCCCATTCCGGAGAGTGCACGCTACCAACATTTAGTTTGATCGGGTCCAGAAGTGTCCTGATATCCTGTGTGATCTAAGGTTAGGGTTGGACAGGCTGGATCAAGGGCTTCAGCTTCAGCAATCGTTGGGGTTGTGTCTGCCTTTTCTTTCCGAAGTGCAGCAAGGGTGAATCCCGTAGCGTTTGATTGGCCAGCTGGGATTTCATAGGTGACCGAAATGCCATAGAACCCTTCTGGAGAACTGGAGTTAAACGCTCCGCATCCGGATTGGTTATATCTCGAGAACTGGGTATAGCAGCGCTCCAGT
>DCXP01000031.1:674-6359 GCA_002327725.1 Proteobacteria bacterium UBA2133 | reverse complement strand
GTCCTGATCGCTGGCCAGCCCGAATTGCGCGGCCAACTGTTCGCCGTGCTGCTGACCGCCAGCGGCGCCTTAACCTGGGCCATCGGCCAGATCATGTTCAAGAGAATTAGCAGCCGCATCAGCGGCCTGACTGCCGTGGCCTGGATCGGTGTCTTTGCCGCGCCACAGATGCTGCTCGGATCGTTGCTCATTGAGAGCGGCCACATCAATGCCGTCCTGCATGCCAGCTGGATCGGCTGGGGCACCGTGCTGTACCTGGGCGTCATCATGACTGCACTGGGCTACGGCATCTGGTACAGCGTACTTGCGCGCAATCCGGTATCTCAAGTCATGCCGGTGTTATTGTTGCTGCCCATTTTCACCATCGTCAGTGCCGCTATCCTGCTGGGTGAACGCCCTTCGCTGGTGGTACTGTCGGGCGGCGCAGTTGTACTTGTTGGTGTGGCCCTAATTATCTTTGCCCGCACTCCTGCTGCGGCAACCCGAGGCTGATATACCAGGCTACTGCCTGCCGGGAAGCTCGGCACATAGCATTACGCCCAATGACTGCAACCACCAACCACTTGCCGCAAGATGAAGTTCACGTCTGGACGTTGGCTGTGCCAGGCGACCCGGATACGCTGGCCACATTCCGCGCGCTACTGGCAGGGGATGAACTGGCCCGGGCAGACCGTTTCGTCTTTGCCCGCGACCGTCACAATTTCAGCGCCGCGCGTGGTGCGCTGCGCATGGTGCTGGGCTTTTATCTTGGTATCACGCCACAAGCGGTAGTCTTGCACTATGGCAGGCACGGCAAACCGAATCTGGCGAAGGAGTGCGGCTTGCGTTTCAATCTTTCCCATGCCGGGAGCTGGGTCTACCTGGCGGTCACATCAGCCTGTGAAGTCGGCATTGATGTCGAGCGCCTGCGCGCGCCAGGCCGACACAGTCGGCTAGACCTCGCCCGACGGTTTTTCTCGGTGGACGAAGTGGCCCACCTTGCCGCACTCGATGAAGCAAGGCAGGTGGAAGCCTTCTTTGCCTGCTGGACGCGCAAAGAGGCCTACATCAAGTTGCATGGCCGCGGGCTGACCCTGCCACTGGCTCAGTTTGCAGTCAGCGTCGACCCCGATCAGCCAGCCCGGCTCGAGGCAACGCCGTGGCTGCCGAGTGACCTGCAACGCACCCGGCTGTACGACCTCACTGCCGCGCCCGGCTACCGGGCCTGCCTCGCCACCGGCAGCACCCGCGCACTGACCCTGCAGCAGCGGCCCTGGTCAGCGTTTCCCCCACCGGCTAACTAACCGGGTGAAAAACATTTCCCCGTAGCACCTGAGCCGTTACGATCCCCTCATGAAATATGACAATATCTTGCAAACCGTGGGCGCAACCCCGGTCGTACGCCTCAACAGTTTCAGCGACCACCAGGCGGCGGCTCTCTGGGTCAAACTCGAGAGTTTCAACCCTGGCGGCTCGGTCAAGGACCGACCGGCGGTCAAAATGATTGAGGATGCCGAGGAACGGGGCGTATTGAAAGCCGGTGACACCATCGTCGAGCCCACCTCGGGCAACACCGGCATTGGCCTGGCCATGGTCGCGGCAGTCAAAGGCTACCCGGCCGTTTTCGTAATGTCCGAGGACATGAGTGAGGAACGCAAAGCCATCCTGCGCGCCTATGGCAGCGAACTGGTGCTGACCCCGGCAGACAAAGGCACGGTTGGCGCCATCGAAGAAGCCCGCCGGCTGGAAAAAGAAAAAGGCTACTTTTTCGTTGGCCAGCACTACAACCCGGCCAACCCGGAATCGCACCGAAAAACCGCTGCAGAGATCATCGAGGACTTCGGCAAAGACCTTGATGCCGTTATCTGCACCACCGGTACCGGCGGCACCGTGACTGGACTTTCCCGGGTACTGCGAGGCGCAATCCCCGGTATCCGCATCATTGCGACCGAACCCGACGCCTCACCCATCCTCTCCCAGGGTATCGCCTGCAAACACCGAATCATGGGCACTGCACCGGGTTTCATCCCAGACACGCTCGATCAGAGCGCTTACGACGAGGTGATCCCCATCAATGCCGATGACGCCATGGCTATCGCCCGACAACTGGCAGAACGCGAGGGCATCTTTTGTGGTATCTCCTGCGGGGCCGCAGTAGTGGGTATGCTGGCTTATGCCCGGCGCGACAGCGCAAAGGACACGCAGCTGCTCGCCATATTGCCCGATACCGGCGAGCGTTACCTCACGACGGAACTGTGGGCCCAACAGACATGAACTTTCAGCGCTCACGCGCAAACAAGGGGACTACCGCGATCAGTTCTAGATTCGTGAATGGCCCGGAGTTCCTCTCGACCGAGCGCAAACTGGGTGATTTCCGCCCCAGCCTGTTTATATTTCCTGCGCTCGAATGGCCGGCAGAGCGCCGCGCGCATGTTCTGAGATTGTTCCGGTTCCTAATGAGAGGATTATTGTGTCGCCAAGTCTAAACCGCGATGGATCCACGTTTGCGGGGTTTCCGATCTGCAATAACGTGACCTCGCTTGACGCGGATGTCGCGGTGCTGGGGGTGCCTCTTTTGAGCCCTTATCCGGGTCATTCGCGTTACAACTGTGTGTCTGCGCCAGGCGCGATCCGACGCGGATCAGTACCCTACGCCAAGATCGATCATTACGATTTCGACTTCGGCGGCGAGCTGTTCGCCGGCCGCGATATTCGCTGCGTCGATTGTGGTGATGCGGTTATCGGTGAAAAGAATTTCTCCGAGTACCTACAGATGGTTACGGATACCGTGCGGACCATACTTGAACGAGGGGCCGTACCGATTGTCATCGGCGGTGATCACGGAACGACGATTCCGGTGCTGCGGGCCTACGAAAAACAAGGGCCGCTTTGCCTTGTACAAATCGACGCACATCTCGATTGGGTCGACGAGCGAGACGGACTTCGTGAAGGTTACAGCAGTCCTATGCGGCGGGCCTCTGAAATGCCGTGGGTATCGTCAATGGCTCAGATCGGTTTGCGCGGTCAAGGTAGTGCCATGCGCCAGGAGGTCGCGGATGTAACCGCATACGGCAAAAGCCTTCTGATTCGTGCGGAGGAACTGCATGAGGTCGGGATCGAGGCAGTAGTTGACCAGATCCCGGCCGCCGAACGTTACTTTCTGACGGTAGACGCAGATGGACTTGACCCGTCTATCGCACCGGGCGTTGGCTATCCAACGCCCGGTGGTGTCACTTACTATCAGACCTTAAACCTGATGCGCGGCCTCGCCCGCAAAGGAAAGGTTGTTGGTATGGATTTTGTAGAAGTGGTGCCGGAGCTCGACGTTTCCAATCTGACCTCGCAATTTGGCGCGCGCATGCTGCTCAATCTGATAGGGGTACTCGCCCACAATGGTTATATCGGTGCTTAGCGATAGCGGAGCGAAGGTCGTTGGCGGAAAGCCTTACTATGGGGAAGCCATCGGCGTTCTCTTATTCGACCACAGGCGGTATCCGATGATCCCCGGTGAAGTCGGAAATGCATGTAGCTATGACTTCCCGGTTCGGATGAAGATCGTGCCAGGCCTCGATGACAATCCCTATCCGCTCATCTATGGCGAAGACGGGGAGTTGGTACCGGAGGTTCAGATCATGGTTCAGGCCGTAAAGGAGATGGAGGCCGTTTCCTGTGGGTCTATTAAAGGCTGCCTTGCCAGACCTAGCAGAAAAGGCTGAGAGGTTTACAGTGTTAGTGGGGTTCTCGGAGTAGTCCACACTCTTATTGCCTTCGGGCCCGATGACCGGATCGAACTCGCCGTCAGCGCGAGTGGGCATAACACTGGCGAACTGACACCACCTCGCATAGCCGCATTCGCAACCTTTAGCCAGCCTGTTTATACTTCCTGCAGTCGGTAGCACTCAAACAAGGTCGAGTCGGGCGTTGCGCCAGCCCGGAGCGGCGAATATCTGGAGCAGGAGGGATAAATGGAAAATTCCGCAGCCGATCTGGTCATCGTAAACGGCAAGGTAATAACCGTAAATCAAAACTTCGAGATCGCCTCGGCGGTGGCGGTCAAGGATGGCCGGATCGTCGCCGTGGGTGACAACGACGACGTCAAGGCCTTGACCACACCGGCCACCGAGGTGATCGACCTGGATGGCCGGACCATGCTACCGGGGATCAACGACTCCCACATGCATGCTCCCTTTTTTGGAGCGACCCGACCGCCGTTGGCCCTGGATATGTCCTTCCCCCACGTTCAATCCATCGGCGATATCGTCGAGGCCGTCCGAGTCAAGGCGGCCGAGGTTGAGCCAGGTGAGTGGATCCGCGGCTTTGGCTGGGATCAGGGCTCGCTGGTGGAATGCAAAAACGACCCTTCGATGTTCCCCAGGCGCTCGGACATCGATCCGGTCTCGCCCGACAACCCGGTCATCCTGACCGATTTTTCGGGACACACCATCCTGGTCAACCACAAGGCCCTGGAAATCGCCGGTATCACCAGCGACACCGAGCCCCCTTCAGGCGTGATCGAGCGGGACGCCGAGGGCGAGGCGACGGGTATTTTTCTGGAACTGGGGGCCCAGGCCCTGGTCACCAAGTTCGTGCCCATCCTGACCAGGGAGGAAAAGAAAGAAGCCCTCCTGTCGGCCATCGGTCTCCTGAGCGCCAACGGGATCACCAGTTTCACCGACGCGGCCATCGGACCCGGCGGCGAAGCCTACGCCTACGGGGTTATGAGCGCCGAGTTCATAGACATCTACCGGGAACTGCTGGACAGCGATCAATTGGCCGCCCGGGCAACTATCCTGATTCTGCTGGGCGACTACGGGGCCCTGAATTACGACGATTTGAAAAAAGGCCTCGAATCCTTTCCCATACCCCGGGACACCGATCCTGAATGGCTCAACTTCCCCGGCATCAAACTGTTTGCCGACGGCATCCCCCTGACCTACACCTCCTGGATGAACGAGGATTACATCAGCGGTGACGTCGGACACGGCGTCTCGGTCCTGCCCGGGAAGACCGACGAGGAACAGCGGGCCAACCTGATCAGGATGATCAAACTGGTCCACAACCATGGCTATCAGATCGCGGTTCACGCCACCGGCGACCGGGCCATCGACGCCACCGTGGACGGATACGTCGAGGCCTTGGCCGAAAAACCAGGCGGCGACCCGCGTCACTATGTCGTCCACGCCGACTTTATCAGCCCGGAGACATGTCAGAAGCTGGCCGGGATCAAGGGCGGCGTAGCCATGCAGCCGACTATCGAAGCCATGATCTCCGACTTTGAACCGGCCGTGGTCGGCGATGAGAGGGCAGCCTACGAGTGGCCGATGCGGACGGCCATCGATTCGGGTCTCAACCTGACCTCCAGTTCCGACGCGCCCATAACCGTGCCCAACTGGCGGTTGGGAGTGGAGAACGCCGTCCTCCGCGAGAGCCTGGTTTCGGGCACCGTCAGCGGCCCTGAGGAACGCATCACCGTTGAGGAAGCCATCAGAAGCTACACCATCAACGGCGCCTGGCAGGATCACCAGGAGGATGTCAAGGGCTCCATCGAGGTGGGCAAGGTGGCCGATTTCTGCGTTATCGACAAGGACATCCTGACAGTAGACCCCCACGAGATCAAAACCATCGGCGTGGTCAAGACCATCGTTGGCGGCAAGGTCGTCTACGAGGCCTGAGGGGAATAACCTCCGGCCGGGATGGGGCCCAGCC
>DCXP01000031.1:0-314 GCA_002327725.1 Proteobacteria bacterium UBA2133 | reverse complement strand
TACGGCTTCGAGCCTTCGGTCAGAATAACGTCTTCGCCGGATACAAAAGCGACTCAGGACAAGCAGTCCAACCGAGAGCTCTTAAACCTGTACCGCCTCCTGTTGTTAAAGCAAATTTTTCTTCCATAAATGGTTTCAACTTTTCTCCACCAACTAATGTCTTGTTTTTTGACGATATGTGACCCGATCTTTCGAAGCAACCTGCAGGTCATCTTCTGATTCAGCCAGTTTGGGATTCGATCGAAGGTAAGTGTTTATGCTCTCAACAGACAAGGACGTCGTTCGGGGCAGTCGAGCCATGGTTGCGCCTTTTC
>DCXP01000021.1 GCA_002327725.1 Proteobacteria bacterium UBA2133 | reverse complement strand
GGGTGTTCAATTCAGTCGACGATCAACGGCTGGCCGACACCAAGCTCCTGCCGCAGGCAGGCGATCACTTCGCCGTGGGTCACGCCGGCAGCGGTGGCCTCGACCACTCTGGCGAAGACATTGTCGTCAGCACTGTTGGCGGCCCGGGCCAGTGCGGTGAGTGCCTGCTGGACCGCTGCCTGGCTGCGCTCGGCCTTGAAGCGCTGCAACTGCTCGACATGAGCACGCATCTTGTCCTTCGCCGGGCGCACAGTCGGCGGCACAACGTGGCTGTCTTTTTCCTCGGGCACCCGGTAGCAGTTGACCCCGATGATCTTCTGCTCACCGTTTTCGACACGGTCCTGCCAGGCCAGGGCGGATTCCCCGATCATCCGCTGGACCAGGCCCGACTCGGCAGCGGCGAACATGCCGCCGGCCTTTTCGACAGTGTCGATGACCGCCACGATCGCCTTTTCCATCTCGTCGGTCAGCTTCTCGACATACCAGGACCCGCCCAGCGGATCGATCACGTCACACAAGCCCGCCTCTTCGCGCAGGATGTTCTGGGTCGCGATGGCGATCCGCGCGGGGTCCTCGTTGGGAACGTTGATCACTTCGTCATAAGCATCGGTGTGCAACGACTGCAGGCCGCTGAGGATGCCGGCGATGGCCTGGGTCGTGACCCGGGCGATATTGTTCAGGGGCTGCTGCCGGGTCAGGTCGGCACCGGAGGTCTGGCCATGGAACTTGAAGCGTCGGGCCCGGTCGGTGGTCGCGCCGAGCTGCTCACGGGTCAGGCGTGCCCACAACCGGCGACCGGCACGGAACTTGGCGACCTCCTCGAAAAGGCTCATGGAGATGTCGAAAAAGAAGGTGAAGCGCGGCAGGAAATCGTCGGGATCCAGGCCACGCTGCAGGCAGTCGCGGCCGTACTGCAATGCCGAACACAGGGTGAAGCCCATGGCCTGGGCAGGGGTGGCGCCGGCCTGCTGCATGTGCTGACCGACCACGGACAGGGGGTTCCAGTTCGGCACCTGCTCGCGGCAGAAAGCAATATGGTCCAACAGCACCCGCCGCGCGCCTTCCAGTGACAGGCGGAAGAACATGTGGTTGGCGATGAAGTGCGAAAGGTAGTCGCTCTGGTTCGACGTGCCGCTGATCTGCTGCCAGGGTACCGCGCGCCGGTCGGCAACGTTGAGCACGAACGACAGCAGGGTGAAAGGAGAGGGGTCATTCATTGCTGTCGAGATCGTGCCGATGTCGATCTGGCTGAGGGCTTGGTCCATGTGTTCGGCGGTGTTGACCACGGTGCCGCAGGTTCCGAGCAACGGTAGCGGAATCTCGTCGCAGTCATTGCCGCGGTAGACCGAGTTGCAGGGGATCAGGCTGATGGCGGTGGTCCCGGCGTCGATCATCTTGAGAACCCGCTGGTTGTATTCATCCGGGGTGCCCTGGCCGATCAACTGGCGCTGGCTCCAGGTCTGCCCCCGGTGCATGGTGGGATAGATGCCACGGGTATACGGCAGCTGCCCGGGCAGCCCCAGCTGTTCGAGGTGGCCGGCCCCGGGATCGGTCGCTGGCGCGTAGAGCGGCTCGATCGGCACGCCGGAACGGTTGTGCACGGGCTGGCCATCACCGATGTCGTGGTGGTAATCGTCACGCCACTTGGCGCGCGCCTTTTCGTAGCCTGTGGTTTGCTGCTGTTTAGCGCGCCGGTTCATAGGTGATCGCTGTCAGGTGAACTGGTTCTCGCGGACATCCCGGGCCGCGCCGGCAAGCTGCCGGATTTGCGTGACGATAGTATCCCTGTCGGTGCCCGGTCCGAAGATGGCGCTGACGCCGGCGTCGAACAGCAGGGCGTACTCGGCATCGGGCACGATACCACCGACCACGACCGGCACATGTTCCAGGGCGGCCTTGTGCAGGGCCTGCATCAGGTCGGGCACGATCAGGTGGTCGGTGGACAGAGAGCTGATGCCAATGAGGTCCACGTCTTCGTCGCTGGCGAGCCGCACCACCTGATCAACCGACTGCCAGGGGGATGTGTAAACCACTTCCATGCCGGCGTCACGCAGGTAGGCGGCGACGATCCGGCTGCCGCGGTCGTGCCCGTCCAGGCCCACCTTGGTGACCAGCACGCGGTACGGGGTCTGGGCGTTCATGCAGCCTGTTCCGCCGAATCCGCACTTCGCTGCATCGGCTGCACCGCTGCTGCGCCGATCCGGGCGGGATCCGCCCGCCGCCCCCGTTCGCTGTACCGGGCCGGGGCATGACTGGCGGCAAGGGGTAAAGGCATGCCCACTTTATACTGTTCCTCCCACAGAGAGTAAAGGCACCCGGGCGAAAGACCACAATGGGCAAGAGCCCGGCACTGGCGATCATTCGAAGGTCGGCCTGAAGCAGGCAGACGGCTCAAAGCCGGATCACTCGCCGAAGAGTTCCCTGGCGGCGGCGAGACTGTTCGGCCGGTAGCGCCACAGCCAGTGGCTGTAGTCGGGTGTGATCAGTTGGCACAGCGCGTCTTTGTCCGCTGCGCGTTCGAGCAGTGTACGGATACTGGCGGCAGTATCCACTACCTCCTTCACCCAGCGTTTGCCGTTCATGAGTTGATAGGAACTCATTCCCGAGGGCGTGAGGTAATCGACAAAGGCCTGCGGCCACGCGCCGCTTTCCTGGCGGATCGCCATGGCGTAAGTCGCCACCTGAAAGGCATGATCATCAACGATGCCGGAACGCGGCTTGCCGGAGCTTTTTAACTCGCGCACCGCATCAGGATAACGAAGATCAATAAAGCCGATCACCGGCACTTCGATACCCTGCAGGCTGAGACGGATCGGGTGCTGGTACGCCAGCGGTGCATCCCAGTTGCTGACCACGGCATAACATTCATCAAGACACCGGCAGACCACCTCGCGCTCGCGCTTGATATCAGAAGGGCGGTATTTCTCGTCAGTGTTCTCGATAAGATCATCGTAGTGCGCCGCGGCCATGGCCCGCGCGCCTTCATGATCGAGCGTGGTGTCTTCCTCAAGCAGCTGGCCGATGGTGTGATCGAGCGCCGAGCCGCGGTGCATGGCAGGCGAGCCCGCCTCGCGGATACCAAAGACGAGGTACAAAATCCCGAGCGCAGGATCCGAGCGAAACTGCAGCATCGAGGTCGCCGAAAGGTGCTCGATAGCAAAGCGGGCAAAAGGGTCAGTCATCCCCGAAAATCCGCCCGAGC
>DCXP01000089.1 GCA_002327725.1 Proteobacteria bacterium UBA2133 | reverse complement strand
GGCAGTTTGTCGTCGACACCTTCGATATAGAAGTTCATGCCGGCCAGCATACCGTCGTCGGCCACCTGTCCTTCCGGTACCACCACTTCACCGGCCTGGTTACGGATGGGACCGGTGAAGGGGTGGAAAGCACCGCTGCGGATGGATTCGGCGGTTTTGGCTGCCAGCGCCGCGACATCCGCCGGCATATTGGTATAAGGCGCCATCACCACCATGCCCTCGCTCATTCCGTCCCAGGTGTCGGAAGAGGTCCAGGTACCGTCGAGTACCGCTTGGGCTCTTGCCACGTAATAGGGGCCCCACTCATCGATAATCGCAGTGAGCTGGGTCTTGGGGGCGAAGTGAATCATGTCGGAAGCCTGCCCGAAGGCGTGGACACCACGCTCCGCGGCTGCTTGCAGTGCGGCGGTGCTGTCCGTGTGCTGGGTGATGATGTCGGCACCCTGATCCATCAGCACCTTGGCGGCGTCAGCCTCCTTGGGCGGATCAAACCAGGTGTATACCCAGACCACCTTGACCTTGATGTCCGGGTTGACCGAATGGGCGCCCAGCAAAAACGCGTTGATGCCCCGTACCACTTCGGGGATCGGGAAGGAGGCGATGTAGCCGATGGTATTGGTCTTGGATATCTTTCCGGCAATCACGCCCTGGACGTAGCGGCCTTGATAGAACCGCGCAACGTAGGTCGAGACATTATCGGCGCGCTTGTAGCCGGTCGCATGTTCAAACTTGACATTCGGAAAACGCTTGGCCACCTTGAGGGTCGGCTCCATGTAGCCGAACGATGTGGTGAAGATGAGTTCATGTCCGGTCTCGGCCAGTTTCGCGATGGCGCGTTCGGCGTCGGGGCCTTCCGGTACGTTCTCAACAAAGGTCGTCTGGACCCGGTCGCCCAGTTCTTTCTCAATGGAAAGCCGGCCCTGATCGTGAGCATAGGTCCAGCCGTGGTCGCCCGGTGGGCCGATATAAATAAAGCCGACTTTCAGTTTGTCAGCCGAGACGGCACCCGCGGTCAGCGCCAGGGCACTGGCGAGCGCCAGCGCGGTCAGTTTGATCAGTTTTTTCACGTTCACGTTCCTCTCAATAGGTGATGGGTAATCACAAAACCTTCGTCGTTATCTGTCAGCGCTCGGCCCGGAAAGGCCGGCCCAGGCAAGCGGGGGCATTCAGCCGGATCCGGATCGAATCGCGAGAGATCAAGACTAATACAACTATGGTCGCAATGTAAGGGAGCATCGACATAAAGGACGCCGGAACGCCAAGGCCGGCCGCCTGGGTATTCAACTGGAGAATGGTGATTCCGCCGAAAAGCACCGCGCCGAGCAGCACCCGGGACGGCCGCCAGCTGGCAAAAACCACCAGTGCCACCGCAATCCAGCCCCGTCCTGCCGTCATGTTTTCGGCCCACAAGGGCGTATAGACCAGTGACAGGTAAGCGCCGCCAAGGCCCGCCATGGCACCGCCGAAGGCGACCGCGGCGTAACGGATGGCGATGACCGGATAGCCGATGGCGTGGGCCGACTGATCCGAGTCGCCGACGGCGCGCAGGATCATGCCCCAGCGGGTGTGTTTTAAGAACCAGTGGGTCAGACCCAGCAGCACGATGCTGACATAGACCAGCGGATCGTGGCCGAACAGCAGGCGGCCCACGACGGGAAGATCGGTCAGCACGGGCAGATGAATCGCCCGGATCTGTTCAATGGTCTTGCCCACGTAATCAAGACCGACCAGGGCCGAAAGCCCGGTGCCGAAGATCGTCAGCGCGAGCCCGGTGGCGACCTGGTTTGAAAGCAGCGAAAGGGTGAGCACGCCGAATATGAGCGATGCGAAAAGCCCCATCATCATGCCTGCCGCAAGACCCAGCAGCGGCTCACCCGTCAGGGTAACCGCGGCAAAGCCGAATACTGCGCCGGTCAGCATCATTCCCTCCACGCCGAGGTTCAGCACGCCGGATTTTTCACACACCAGCTCACCGGTGGCCGCAAAGACCAGCGGGGTCGCCGCCGTCATCATGGTCATGATCGAGGCGATCAGGAGTTCCGTCATGCGGTGTTTCCTCTGGCGCCGACCCGGGTCAGCCGATAGCGGGTGAGAAGGTCAAAAGCCAGCAGGTAAAAAAGAATGATCCCCTGGAAAAGACCCGTCACCGCCTTGGGCAGGCCGGCTGAGATCTGGGCGCCTTCGCCGCCAATGTAGGTGACGGCGATCGCGGTTCCGGCGAGCAGAACGCCGACGGGATGCAGCCTTCCCAGAAAGGCCACGATGATCGCGGTGAAGCCATAGCCCGGTGAGATCTTGGGCATCAGCTGGCCGATGGTCGAGGCAGCCTCCATGACGCCGGCAAGACCGGCAAGACCGCCGCCCACCAGCAGCGTGGTCCAGACCATCTGGGCGCTGCTGATGCCGGCATGACGTGCGGCGAGCGGTGCCGAGCCGAAGACCCGTACCTGGAATCCAAGCCGGGTCCGGGTCAGTACAAACCATGCCAGAAACGGAATCACGACAGCAATCAGGGTGCCAAGGTGCACCCGGTAGCCAGGGACGAACATCGGCAGCAGCGCCGCGTCCGGGAACATCCGGGTGCCGGGAAAGCCCCAGCCCTCAGGATTACGCCAGGGCCCCTGTACCAGGTGCACCAGCAGCAGTTCGGCAACATACACCAGCATCAACGAAACCAGGATCTCGTTGGCGTTAAAGCGTGTCTTTAGGAGGGCAGGCATCGCCGCCCAGGCCATACCGCCAAGGATGCCAAGCAGCATCATGCACGGCAGAATGAGCGGGTTTGTGCTCTCGAAGAAATAGACCGCAGGCGCACTTCCGAGGAGAGCCCCGGCAATGAACTGGCCCTCGGCACCGATGTTCCAGACGCCGGCGCGAAAGCCCAGCGAAAGACCCATCCCGATCAGGATCAGGGGGCCGGCTTTTACCGCAACCTCACTCAATCCCGACCAGGAGGTCAACGGTTCAATAAAGTAGATATAAAGCGCAACGCCAGGCGCTTTTCCCATGGCGAGAAAAATCATCGCCCCGGTGAGGGCGGTCAATCCCAGCGCCAGCAGCGGTGAGAGCCACGCTGCAAAAGCGGACTGGGTTGCGCGGGCCTCAAGCGTGAGCATGAGAAGCCGTTTCCGAAATACTGCGGCTCGCACCCATCAGCAGCCCGACCTGCTCGGTGGTGACCTCGCCGGCGGGTCGCGGCGGGGAGAGTGTGCCCTGTGAGATGACGGCGATGCGGTCGCTCAGGGCGAAGATCTCGTCAAGATCCTGGGATATCACCAGGGCTCCCGCACCTGCGCTGATAAGCCGCTGAATCTGTTCGTGAATCGCGGCGGCGGCACCGGCATCGACCCCCCAGGTGGGCTGGGATACGATCAGCAGTTGCGGGCTCTGCAGGATCTCGCGGCCGACAATGAACTTCTGCAGGTTGCCTCCCGAGAGGCTGCTTACCAGGGCATCGACGCCGGTCGCTTTGACATCAAACTCGTCAAGAATCTCTTTTGCGTACTGACCGACACCCGGCCAGTTGATGAGTCCGTGGTTGACAAAGCCCATGCGAAAAGCCGAGGTCAGGAAACTGTTCTGCACCAGACTGAGATCCGAAACTGCCGCCTGCCCGACACGCTCTTCTGGTACAAAGACGGCACCGAGCTGGCGCCGGGCCATGGGACCCATCTGGCTGGCATCGCTCGCGAGGATTTCAATCGCGCCTGCCTGTGGTGGGCCGGTCTCGCCTGAGAGCGCGTTCATGAGTTCGGTCTGACCGTTTCCGGCGATGCCGGCGATACCCAGAATCTCCCCGGCGTGCACGGAAAAACTCACATCACGGATATCGGTGCCATGGGGCTGGTCGGAGCGTACCGAAAGATCCGTCACCTTGAGGCGGACTTCATATGCCGCGGGCGCGGTGTGACCTTTGGCGGACTCCACCCGCCGCCCGATCATTTTCTCGGCAAGTGACTGGGCGGTCTCCTGCGCAGGATTGCAGTCATCAATCCGCTTGCCGCCGCGCAGAATGGTTGCCCGATCACAAAGTGAGCGCACCTCTTCCAGCTTATGACTGATGTAAAGGATCGACCGGCCTTCGGCCGCGAGTGTACGCAGTGTCGTAAAGAGGGTGTCTGTCTCCTGCGGCGTCAGGACCGAGGTAGGTTCATCCAGGATCAAAAGGCTTGGGTTTTGCAGCAGACAGCGGACGATCTCGATACGCTGGCGCTCCCCCATGGACAGGTCGTAGGCATGCCGGTCGGGATGCAGGGTCAGCCCATAGTCATGGGCGGTGGTCTCGAGGCGCTCACGCAACTGATCGAGATCCTGCGGCGGCAGTGCCAGCGCCACATTCTCCAGCGTGGTCATCGACTCAAAGAGTGAAAAATGCTGAAAAACCATGCCGATCCCGAGGGACCGGGCGCTGGCCGGGTTGTCGATGGCAACCTCCTCGCCCCGCCAGCACAACCGCCCCTGATCAGGGCGCAGTACCCCGTAAATGATTTTTACGAGTGTGCTCTTGCCGGCACCGTTCTCGCCGAGCAGGGCATGAATCTCACCAGGCGCGATTTCAAGATCAATGTCGTCGTTCGCGATACAGCCGGGAAATGCCTTGCTGATTCCCGTGAGCTGTAACAGCGGCTTCTCGTTCATGCCTGATGACCTGCTGCACAAAGAAGCATTGTTCCTGTTGGTCCCCGTACTCTTCAGTAGGGAATCTTATCCTCTTTTTTCAGCCAGTCGGCCATCAGCTGGTCGGCCGCCGTGATGTGATGGCGTACCAACGGCAGCTGCCGGTCGGGCAATGCAAGGGATACCTCACGGTACAGGGCGGCATCGTCAAAGCCGATCCGTGCCGCATCGCCCCGGTCACTGGCAAAGTAGATGGTCTCGATGCGTGCCCACCAGATCGCGCCAAGACACATCGGGCAGGGCTCGCAGGTGGTGTAGATCACCGATCCGGCGAGAGAAAAGTCACCTGAGGTACGGCAGGCATCGCGGATGGCGCTGATTTCGGCATGGGCGGTAGGGTCATGATCAGAGGTGACGCGGTTCCATCCCCGCCCGATCACGGTACCGTCGCGGACGATTACCGCCCCAAAAGGACCGCCTGCGCCCGCCTGCATATGCTCCCGGGCCAGTTCCACGGCCAGGTGCAGGTAGCCTTCGTGGGTATCCCGGGTGTTATCCATAGCGCGCCTCGTTGAGTGGCGCCGCAGTTGAGGCGGAGGATCGAAGTGGATCTTGGGCCGCTGCGCAACATTCCAGCACCTCGCTGAGGACACCAAGCGCAATTACGCCGGGTTCTTTGCCGCGAGGGCCGTTTTTGCCGATGGGGCTGATGAGCCGGGCAAGTTCCAGATCGTGCAGCCCATCTTTGTTTAAAGCCTTTCGAAAGCGCCGGGACTTGCTCGCGCTGCCGATCAGGCCGATGTACACAAGATCGGGCTGTCTCAACAGGATGCGGCAAAGTTCATAATCCAGCGAGTGGCTGTGGGTCATCACCAGCGCGGCCTCGTAGCCTTCGAGCTGTTCTGCCCCGAGAACAGGATCAAAGTTTTCATCGACACGAATATTGGCAGCGATGGGTACTTGTGCGCACTGGTCAGGGCGCCCATCAAAGACGGTCACCCGAAGCGGCAGCTGCGAGGCGAGGGTGCATAAGGCCCGTGCCACATGACCCGCGCCAAAAAGCGCAAGCCGCGGGCGATCGTCAGAGAAGGACAGGATTACCGCGTCAGGCCCAAGATGCTGATCGGCCGCCTCGCAGTTCATCACTACGGGCGATCGCCCGCAAGCGGCCTTGTCAAAAACGATCCCGACACGTCCTTCTGTGGTGAGATGATGTTTCGCCTGGGACAGCCAGCCCAGAGCGTCGGCATCGACCGGCTGCAGCAGCACCTGCATCACGCCACCGCAGCACTGACGCATATCCGGCCCCAGGGTACACTGCAGCGAGGCCCGCGACCAGGCGCCAGTACCGTCGAGCATTGCCCGCCCGGCCTCGATGAGCGTACGCTCAAGTTCTCCCCCGCCGATGGTGCCAAGGTCTGCATCTTCCGTGAGCAGTATCCAGCTGCCGGTGTCTCTGGGGGTAGAGCCGCGCTCGCCGGTCACCAGCGCGAGCACCGCGCGCTCTCGCCGCGCTACGCACCGAAGTGCCGCAGCGATCCAGTCGGCGGGGCCTGGCAGCGCCGTAATCATGATGCGGGTAAGGCGGCGCGGTTACGCTCTTCGACGATGGCCCGCAGCAGAGCCTCCGGGGTGGCAGGGGCATCCAGTGCCGGGACAAAGCGGTAACCACTGATGCTGGACACGGCATCAGAGAGTGCCTGGTGTACTGAAATGGCCAGCATCAGGGGAGGTTCACCAACGGCTTTGGAGCGATGAATGGTCGGCTCGGGGTTTTCACCCCCTGACCACAACTGAATGCTCATCCGTGTTGGCCGGTCCGAACAGGTCGGAATCTTGTAGGTGGAAGGCGCGTGGGTTCTGATTTTGCCGCTGGCATCCCACCACAACTCTTCGGTGGTCAGCCAGCCCAGGCCCTGGATGAAGCCGCCCTCGATCTGGCCAAGATCAACCGCCGGGTTCAGTGAGCGCCCGGCGTCGTGCAGGATATCCACCGCGGTGACACGACTTTCACCGGTCAGCGTGTCGATGGCCACTTCGCTGACGGCAGCGCCGTAGGCAAAATAATAAAACGGCCGCCCGCTGGCTTTCTTGCGGTTGTAGTGGATCTTGGGTGTCCGATAAAACCCCGTGGCCGAAAGCTGTACCCGTGCGAGGTATGCAAGTTCCACGAGCTCGGCAAAGGGCAGTTCATGATCATCTGCGAACACGGTCGCATCGGCAAGGCGGACACTTTCCACATCGACGCCAAAATGATTGGCGGCAAAGGACATCAGCCGGCGCTTGAGTGTGTTGGCCGCATTGCGGGCGGCCATGGCATTAAGGTCTGCACCGGAAGAGGCCGCGGTTGCGGAAGTATTGGGCACCTTGTCGGTTCGGGTGGCCGAAACCCTGACCTGATCGATCGGCACCGCCAGCGCGTGGCTGACCACCTGGGCGACCTTGATAAAGAGTCCCTGTCCCATCTCGGTACCGCCGTGATTGAGATGGATACTGCCGTCCCGGTAGATATGTACCAGGGCACCCGCCTGATTGAACCAGGAGGCGGTAAAGGAGATGCCGAACTTGACCGGCGTCAGGGCCAGGCCTCTCAGCATCAGCGGGTCTGCCGCATTCGCTTTGTGGATCGCATCGCGTCTCGCCCAGTAGTCGCTGCTTTTCTCAAGTTCGTCGACCAGCTCGTTCAGAATAAAGTCATCCACCTGCATAAAGTAGGGCGTGATGTTGCGTTTCGGGCCGCAATAAAAGTTACGCTTTCGCACCGTCAGGGGATCAAGACCCGTGGCCCGGGCAACACCTTCAATCATGCGTTCACCGGCGAGCATGCCCTGGGGACCGCCGAAGCCGCGAAACGCCGTGTTGGAGACCGTATGGGTGAAGCCGCGCTGGGACCGGATCTGCACGGCCGGGAAAAAGTAGGCGTTGTCCACATGAAACATGGCGCGGTCGTTGACCGGGTCTGAAAGATCCAGCGCGCATCCGCACCGCGAGGCCAGGGTGCAGTCGACGGAGAGAATCTGTCCCTCGTCATCGTGACCCACCTGCCAGTCGAACCGGAAATCGTGCCGCTTGCCGGTCAGGCGCATGTCGTCATCGCGGTCCAGCCGGCATTTGACGGCACAATTATTGCGCTCGGCCGCGACCGCGGCGAGCGCCGCCCACTGGCATGCCTGGCTTTCCTTGCCGCCGAAGCCGCCGCCGATGCGCCGGACTTCCACGGTAACCGCGTGCGCCGGTTTATTCAGCACTTTGGCGAGGTGCTGCTGGATTTCGCTCGGATGCTGGGTCGAGCAGTACACCAGCATGTCGCCGTCTTCCTGGGGCACGGCGAGCGAGACCTGCCCTTCAAGGTAAAAGTGATCCTGGCCGCCGCAGTACATCGTGCCGGCGGCTGTGTGCGGCGCTGACTGCATCGCCTCGCGCCAGTCACCCCGGGTCATTACCTGCTCGTCGCTGATAAAGCGCTGCTGATCAAGCGCGTCATCCACCGTGAGCACGGGCTCCTCAGCACGGACATGAACCCGGCCGAGCGCGGCAGCAGCGCGTGCCGCCCGGTGACTGGTGGCGACCACCGCAAAGACCGGTTCCCCGTCAAAGCGGACCCCGCTTACGGCAAGCAGCGGTTCATCACCGCGCCCTGAGGGGCTGACATCATTTTCTCCGGGCACATCAGCCGCACAGAAAACATCGATGACGCCCGGGGCGGCGCGCACCGGCTCAAGGTCAACCGCGGTGATCTCGCCGCGGGTGGTATCGGCACCGCCCACCGCCAGATGCAGCGTGCCGGCGGGCAGCGGCATGTCGTCAATATAGACAGCCTCGCCGGTGGCGTGCTTGAGCGCGCTGTCATGGGCAAGCGCCGCGCCCGGTGCCGTATCGATGGCTTTAGCCACTGGCTGGCGCCTGAAGTGAGTGAGCGAGAGGAAAGAGCTCAGGCACCGTCTCACCGCTGATGCGCCGCAGGCATCGCTCCAGTAATCCCCGTGCGGCGAGCATCCGGTAGGATGCGCTCGCCCGCATGTCGGAGATCGGGGCAAAGTCTTCCTCGAGAGCGGCCCCGGCAGATTCCAGTAAATCAGGGTGGGCAAGCTGGCCGGTTAGCGCCTGCTCACACAGGGCGGCCCGCCGCGGTGTGGCCGCCATGCCGCCAAAGGCGACCCGGGCAGAGGTGATGGTGCCGTTGTCGATCGCGAGGCCAAAGGCGCCGCAGACCGCGCTGATGTCCTGATCGAAGCGCTTGGAAACCTTCCAGCAGTGAAAGTCGGTGTGCGCGTCCAGCGGCACGCTGACGCTGGCGACAATCTCACCGGGCGCGATGTCCCGCTTGCGGTAATCGATAAAAAATGATTCCAGCGCCACGCTGCGTTTACCGTCGGCGCTCGCGAGTTCTA
This sequence comes from Proteobacteria bacterium UBA2133, assembly GCA_002327725.1. Taxonomy (GTDB): domain Bacteria; phylum Pseudomonadota; class Gammaproteobacteria; order Arenicellales; family UBA868; genus UBA868. The sequence goes on along the minus strand of DCXP01000089.1, from coordinate 17,603 downwards.
CAGAAGCGCCCAGAGCAATGAGCGCCGGTGCCAGATCACCGATGGGGGAGGCGTTGGCGATATTGCCGCCGACCGTGGCCTGTGCCCGGACCTGCCGGGAGCCAAAGCGGTGCAACAGCGGTCCAAGATCCGATGCCAGCGCTGACAGCGGTGCAATGCATTCGGCCAGGGTGACGCCCGCCCCGAGTGTGAGGCCGCGGGCATCCTTTTGAATGCCCCGCAGTGCTTGCACTTTTCCAAGATCGATAATGCCCTGAAAACGCTTATGGTGCTTATTGACCCAAAGACCCACGTCGGTTGATCCGGCGATGAGCTGCGCATCCGGCAGTTGCCGCTGGATTTGCCACAGGCTGTCGAGACCTATGGGCGCCGCAAACCGGCCCTTTGATCCTTGCATATCAAGAAAGCCCGTATCGCCCTGCCACTCACGCAGTGTCTTCTCGGCACTCGTGCGCAGAGAGTCAAAGGCCGCGGGTGCGGGTTGGGTGCAGGCGCTTTTTGCGGCGGCGATGATGGGTCCGTAGCCTGTGCAGCGGCATAAGTTGCCGGCGAGGACATCGTTGATGGTCTCGTGATTGGCGACGGCCTGCCCGCGGGCACAGGCATCATGCAGGCCCGCGAGGCTCATCACGATACCGGGCGTACAGAAACCGCACTGCGAGCCGTGTTCGCGCGCCATCGCCTGTTGCACCGGATGCGCTTCGGCATCCGCGAGGTGTTCGACAGTAAGCACCTGCATGCTGTCGACCGAACCGAGTGGAACGATGCAGGCATTCACCGGGTCATATCGCAGTGCACCGTTTCGCAGACGGCCGAGCAGTACCGTGCAGGCGCCGCAGTCGCCTTCGGCGCAGCCTTCCTTGGTGCCCGTCAGGCGTGCTTCGAGTCGCAGAAAATCGAGCAGTGTCTGGTGCGGATCAAAGGACCATCGCCGGACAGTCTCGCTGCCAATGAGGCAGCGGAACTCACTTCGTGCGCTTGCCATGTTGTCGCGAAAGGAAGTCAGCTGCCCCGGTAGGTGCTGTAGCCGTACGGGGAGACGAGCAGCGGCACGTGGTAGTGCTGGTTCGCATCATCGATGCCGAAGCGGATCACCACGGTGTCCAGAAAAGCAGGCGAAGAAAGCACCACCGCGTTCTGGCGGAAGTAATCGCCCACGCCAAAATGCAACTCGTAAGTGCCCGGCGCAAATGCCTCGCCGGACAGAATCGGGCCGTCATTGCGGCCATCGTCGTTGGTGACGCCGCTGCACAGTTTGTTGTGCTCGCCGTCCAGCCGGTAGAGCGTCCAGGCGATCGCGGCGCCCGGTCGACCGGCCGATGTATCCAGTACATGAGTGGTCAGTTGTCCCATTGTGTTCTCCTTGCAGGGTCCCGCCTTGCGGGCCCTTTGTCAGTTCTGATCTGTGGTTTTCCGACCGATGTGCGGCAGTCTCACACAGCGTCGTGCTACCGTCAGCCTCGGCCCCCACCAAAACACTTTCAAAGATAATTTGATAATACCGGGAAATCTTCTTTAAAGTCTCGGCTAATATTAAGGTGGAACCCCGACTGAAAACATCAGCCAAAGCAGACCTCCCATGAGCGACGACGCACCCTATCCGCGAGACCTTATCGGCTATGGCCCAAATCCTCCGCCCGCGCAGTGGCCGTCAGGGGCGCGCATCGCGCTGCAGTTCGTGGTGAATTATGAAGAGGGCGGCGAGAACTGCATTCTTCATGGTGATGCGGCATCAGAGGCCTTTCTTTCCGAGATCGTCGGCGCCGCCCCGTGGCCCGGCCAGCGCCACCCGAGCATGGAATCGATCTATGAATATGGCTCGCGGGTGGGCGTGTGGCGTCTTTTTGATCTTTTTGCCCGCTACGAGATTCCGCTGACGGTGTTCGCCGTGGCGATGGCACTCGAGCGCAACCCGGCGGTGGCGCAGGCGGCCATGGCAGCGGGTTACGAAATCTGCTCCCATGGTTACCGCTGGATCGATTACCGCGATGTGCCTGAAGACATCGAGCGCGAACACCTGGAACGCGCCATCGAGACCATTCGCAGCCTGACCGGTGAGCGCCCGCTCGGCTGGTACACCGGCCGCACCAGCGAACGTACCCGGGCACTGGTTGCCGCCGAAGGCGGGTTTCTCTACGACGCCGATGACTACAACGATGACCTGCCGTTCTGGACCAAGGTCAACGGCAAGTCGCACCTCGTGGTGCCCTACACGCTGGACAACAACGACATGCGCTTTGCCACGGCGCAGGGTTTCAACAGCGGCGATCAGTTCTATAGTTATCTTCGGGATGCGTTCGATGTGCTTTATGCAGAAGGCGAGCACACCCCCAGGATGATGTCCGTCGGTCTTCACTGCCGGCTGGTGGGCAGACCCGGCCGGCTGGCGGCGCTGGCACGCTTTATTGAGCACACCCGCCGCTTCGATCATGTCTGGTACTGCCGGCGCATCGATATCGCCCGCCACTGGCGTACTGTGTATCCTGCGGTATCGTCGTGACCGGGCCCGTCAGCGCGATGGATCGCACCCAATTTATTGAGCACTTTGGCGGCGTCTACGAACACTCACCGTGGATCGCGATGCAGGTATTCGATACGGGCCTTGGCCCGCTGCTGAATACGCCGGCGGGTCTGTCCAGTGCAATGACGGAAGTGGTCGAGCAGGCCGGGCGCGAGCCCCAGCTGGTGCTGCTGCGCTCGCACCCCGATCTTGCCGGGCGGCTCGCGGTATCGGGCGCCCTGAGCGCTGCCTCGTCGGCAGAACAGGCAGGCGCAGGCCTCGACCAATGTGCGCCGGAGGAGTTCAGCGAATTCACGGATCTCAACACCCGTTATGCGGAAAAATTTGGTTTTCCGTTTATTGTGGCGGTCCGGGGTCTTGACCGCGAGGGTATTCTTGAACGGTTTCGCCAACGCGTGGAGCATGATCTCGATACCGAATTCGAGGAGGCGCTCAGCCAGGTGCACCGCATCGCCCGCCTTCGTATGGATGAAGTGTTCGACACCATCAGGGCCTAACAGAAAATGAAGCAGCAGGACGACACGCCGGAATTTGCCCGCCACCTCGTGAACCTCGCCGCGTCACGGCTCGGTGCAAAGACGCTGGAATGCAGTGATGATTTTTTTGCGCCGATGGAGCGGATACTGCAGGACGGCGAGCCGGTCTTCATTCCCGAGAAGTTCGACGACCACGGCAAGTGGATGGATGGCTGGGAGAGCCGCCGACGGCGCGGCAGCGGCCATGATCACGTGGTTTTGCGGCTGGGGACGCGGGGAATTATCCGCGGGCTGGATATCGATACCCGGCATTTCACCGGCAACTACCCGCCACAGGCTTCCCTTCAGGCCGCGGATGGGCCGGCCAGCGCCGCCCCGGGTGAACTTCACTGGCGGGAGATGCTCGGATCCACTGAGCTCGGCCCGGATCGCCACCATTATCTTGAGATATCAGACGATGCAGCGGCGACACACCTTCGCCTCAACATATTCCCCGACGGCGGTGTGGCGCGCCTTCGGGTTTACGGCGAACCGCTGCCCGACTGGTCACAGATGGACGAAAACATCCCGGCGGAACTTTCCGCGATTGCCAACGGCGGGCGGATCGCCGGCTTTAACGATGCCCATTACGGTAACCCGTGGGTGATCCTGACCGAAGGGCGGGGCGTTAACATGGGAGACGGTTGGGAGACCCGACGCCGGCGTGAACCGGGCCACGACTGGATACTGGTGCGTCTTGGGGCGCCCGGCGTGATCGAGAAGATCGAGGTCGACACGGCGCATTTCAAAGGCAACTATCCTGACCGCTGCTCGGTACAGGCGGCGCTGGTCGAAGGCCTGGATGACGCTGCCTTGAGTGAGCGTGCGGGCGAATGGCCGGAACTTTTGCCGCCGAGCAAGCTTGAGATGGATCGCCAGCATTTTTTCGAAGCCGGGGTGCTCAATGAAATCGGAGCTGTCAACTGTCTACGGCTCAACATCTTTCCCGATGGCGGGGTCAGCCGCTTTAGGGCCTTCGGCAAGCCGCGACGCTGAAATGGAACCACTGGCGCTAAAGCCCGAACCTTTGACCGCAAAAGCCTTCGCCGCCTTCGGTGATGTCATCGAAGCGCGCGCCGACACGGTGATCAATATCAACCAGGGCACCTCGCAGCGCTTTCATGATCTTGCCCGTGTCGATGTTGCATCCGGCGATGGCCATCCGCTGGTGAATATCTTCCGCGCCTCCCCTTATCCCGAACCGCTGATCCTGTCGATGATGGAAAAGCACCCCTTAAGCTCGCAACTCTTTATGCCGCTTCAGGATCACACTTATCTGGTGGCGGTTGCTGAAACAGCGGACAAGGTCAGGGCATGCGATATCATGGTTTTCAGCGCAGACGGTCACCAGGGCGTCAACTTTCGTCCCGGAACCTGGCATCACCCGCTGCTGGTGCTTAAGCCGCAGGATTTCCTGGTTGTTGACCGGGGCGGCAAGGGCGAGAATCTTGTCGAGCAGGCCCTCGATCAGGCAGTCTCGGTAGCGCTTGCATAAACCAGGCCACAGGATTCCTTTGCCGATAAAGGACGCAGTTGGGCAGTTATCAAGGACACATCCTATGAAAAGCATCTATAGAAAATTCGCTGGTACGGCGCTCCTCGCGGTGTCGCTTCCCGTCTTTGCCCTGCTCGCGGGTAAGGCAGAAGACGGCGGACCGCTGCATGACCATTTCTGCATGGGGTGTCATGTCAACATGTTCGGCGGGGATGGCAGCGCCATCTATCTTCGAACCGAGCGCCGGGTCAACAGCATCGAGGGACTGATGGGGCAGGTGGCTTTCTGCAATGAGCAGACCAAGGTCGGTCTTAACCAGCACGAGATAGACGATATCGTCGCCTACCTGAACGAGTCTTACTACCAGTTCGAGACCGACTAGCGCTTTCCCGTCAGGGGCGCAGAATCACCTTGGGCGCGCCACAGCGTCCTGCGTGCAGTTCCGCAAATGCCGTGCCGCCCTCGGCGAGCGGTCGCTCTTCGATCCAGTCGAGTGGCCCCAGAGCGCCGGCATGAAGCTGCGCCAGTGTAGTCCGGAGATCAAGCGGCGTATAGGTGTAGGTGCCGATGAAAGTGATCTCCTGCAAGGTGATTCGCCGCACGTCCACACCGTCATCGTTATCCATCAGCCCGATGTGCATGACGACACCGCCCGCTACCACTGCCGCGATAGCAGCCTGTCGCGAAGCTTTGCCCCCCACGGCGTCAACCACGAGATCAAATGTTGAATCCGGTGCCGATTGATCGATCGGATTAATAACCGTTGCGACAGCGGTTTTCTGGGCGCTCGCTCTTCTGAGCGGGTTGGTGTCTGCGAGCATGAGATCAAAAACCCCGCGATGGTGAAGCGTCAGCGCAGCAAACAGTCCGACCGATCCGCCACCAATCACGAGTGCCCTCGTTTCGCTGATGGGTCTCGCAAGTGAGCGCTCGGCAAGGTTCACTGCATGAGTGGCTGTCGCGGCCGGCTCGGTCAGGGCGGCAAGGGAAGCATCCATATCCCCGGGAATCTCGATGAGGTTTGTCTCAGGAATGGCGACCCGTTCCGCGAAAGCACCGGGTCGGTACATGCCAATCAGGTCGCGCTCTGCACAGAGATTCTGCCGCCCGTCAAGACAGTGACTGCAGCGGCCGCAGGTAATCAGCGGGTTAATGACAACCCGTTTTCCGCTGAGTTCGCCATCGAGTACCTTTCCGGCCGCCTCGTGCCCGAGAATGAGCGGCGGTACTCTTCGGGGGTCGTGGCCAAGGTAGGCGTGCATGTCTGAACCACAGATGCCGACCGCTTCGATCGCGACCAGTGCTTCTCCGGGGCCGAGCACCTCGGCATCCGCTTCTTCGCGAAATGCCATCTGTTCGTTGGCGATGTAGACCAGCGCCTGCATGACAGTTACCTTGCGGTGAAACCGCCGTCGACGAAAATCGTCTGGCCGGTGATGTAACTCGAAGCCGGTGATGCCAGAAAGACGCTGATCCCGGCAAGATCTTCAAGTTCACCGTTACGGCCTATAGCAGTCTTATCCGCAGCCCAGCTGCGACGTTCACGGTCAGCGAATACCGGGGCGGTCAATTCGGTGGGGAAGAACCCGGGCGCGATCGCGTTGCAGGTAATGCCGTCTGATGACCATGCTTCGGCCATCGCCCGGGTCAGCTGGCAGACACCGCCTTTGCTGGCGCCATAGGCGATCCCGTCCGGAAAGGCCCGCACGGACTGCAGCGAAGCGATGTTGATGATGCGGCCGTAGCCGGCCGCTTTCATTCCCGGCACCAGGGCCTGGGCGAAAAAAAACGGGGCCGACAGGTTCAGCTGGATGGTCTGATTCCAGCCTTGCGGTGTGACTTCCTCAGCTGACTGTCTCAGGTTGACCCCCGCTGCGTTGACCAGAATATGCACACCCGCAAAGGCTTCCTGGCAGCGCTCGGCAATTCCGGGAATGCTGTCGAGATCGCCAAGGTCACCGGCGAGGGCTACCGCATGCCCGCCGTTTTCCCTGATCGAGTCAACCAGCGCATCCAGGCGATCCTGGCGCCGGGCGACCAGAATGACGCGTGCGCCTGCCTGGGCCAGAAAGCCGGCGATTGCCTGGCCGATCCCCGAACTGCTTCCGGTGACGACGGCAGTCCGGTCATTGAGGTCAAAAAGTGACGGTATCCAGGTGGTCACGGTGCCTGCAGTTCAAACTGCTCGTCGGGAAAATACTTGTGCAGGCGGTCGTCTCCAGACAGGGCGTGACCCTCCATGCCTTCTGCCCGGGAGATTCTTGCACTTACCGCACCCACATCGCGGTTTGATTCCCGGTTCATCCGCTGCCAGGTGACCGTTTTGATGAATTTGCCGACGCTCAAGCCCCCGCTGTAACGCGCGGCACCCTTGGTGGGCAGAATATGGTTCGGCCCGGAAGCTTTGTCTCCGTACGTGACAGTGGTTTCTTCGCCCAGGAAGAGAGACCCGTAGTTGCTGAGGTTGGCGAGCCACCACTCAAGATCAGCGGTGTGGACCTCGAGGTGCTCGGGAGCATAGCGGTCACTCTGCTGAACCGCTTCTTCGCGCGATTCGGCAACGACGATCTCCCCGTAATCCCGCCAGGCCGTTTCTGCCGCGCTGCGGTTGGGTTCTCCGAGTCGTGCAATGCAGCCGGGCACTCTCTCGATTACGTCTTGAGCAAGGGTCTCAGAGGTGCTGATCAGCCAGGCCGGGGAGTCCGGGCCGTGTTCGGCCTGCCCGGCGAGGTCGGAGGCAACGATGTCCGGGTCAGCGGTGTCGTCTGCAATCACGGCGATCTCGGTGGGGCCAGCGAACATGTCGATGCCGACCCGACCGTACAGAATGCGCTTGGCTTCAGCGACAAAGCGGTTGCCCGGGCCAACCAGTATGTCGGCCGGATGGCCTGAAAAAAGACCGAACGCCAGGGCTGCGACACCCTGAACTCCGCCGAGTGCCAAAATCGTATCCGCACCGGCGAGGTCGGCAGTGTAGAGAATCGCCGGATGCACGCCCGCATCGCCCCGTGTCGGCGAGCAGGCGATAACGTGCTGCACACCGGCAACCTTCGCCGTGGTGACGCTCATCACAGCGGAGGCGATGTGTGCATAGCGTCCGCCTGGAATGTAGCATCCGGCCGTCTGTACCGGAATCAGGCGCTGTCCGGCGATGAGCCCGGGAGAAAGCTCCGTCTCGAACTCGGCCATGCTCTGAAGCTGCGCCTTCGCAAACTTTTCAACACGCTCATAGGCGAACTGAATATCATCCCGGCCGCGCTGCGACAGGCTCTCGCCGGCGGCTTTGATCTCGTCGGCCGAGACAATGATGTCGCCGGTCCACTGGTCGAGCCTCTCAGCATAATCGCGCGCTTTTTGTTCACCGCCGGTTTCAATTTCTGCAAGCATTTCCTGCACGATCTGGCGCGCGTCGTCTTCGCCGCTGGCAGGTGACTTGGATGCTTTCTTAAGATATTTCATTTGCAAAACTCATGATCGGTATTGTTGGATTGAGACAATTGAAGGCAGGGCGCACATCGACCCCGCTTACTTTCCATAAATCAGCTCGGGCAGCCAAAGCGCAATCTGCGGGAAAAATATCACGCAAAGCAGTCCGATCACCTGGATCACCATGAACTGCATCATCCCGGCGTAGATATCCTTAAGATCCCATTCGGGGACCACGCCTTTCAGGAAATACGCCGACAGGGCAACCGGCGGCGAAAGCCAGGCGGTCTGAAGATTAATCGCCACCAGTATGCCGAACCAGGTCAGGTTAAAGCCGAGCTCCTCTACCAGCGGCAGCAGAATCGGTACGATGATCAGGACGATGGGCACCCATTCCAGCGGCCAGCCCAGGAGAAAAATCACCGCCATGATCATCAGCAGGATGACAATCGGTGCAAGGTCAAGACCGAGCAGAAACTCTGTCAGCATCATCGGGGTACCAAGCCGGGAAAACACCGCGCCGAAGAAGTTCGAGGCCGCCACCAGAAACATGATCAGTGCCGTGATCTCCAGTGTTTTGACCAGGGCATCCTGCAGTCCGCGCCAGCTGAGTTTGCGGTAGGCGAGTGTCAGCAGCAGTGCGCCAAAGGCACCCATCCCGGCGCCTTCAGTCGGTGTCGCCAGGCCGAAAAGGATCGATCCCAGCGCTGAAAAAACCAGCGCCGCCGGTGGCACTAGGCCGAGAAAGAACTCCCGCAAAACCTCCCGCATTGAGTCGGGCTGCTGATCCGGCGGCAGCGGGGGTCCGAGCGAGGGATCGAGGCGGCAGCGCAGCAGCGCATAGCCGGTATACAGGCTTGCCAGGAGTACACCGGGAATGACGGCGGCAGCAAATAGATCAGTGACCGGGACCTCCAGGATGGGCCCCATGACCACCAGCATGATACTGGGCGGAATCAGAATGCCCAGCGTACCTCCTGCGGTGATCGTGCCGGCTGCGAGGCGGACGTCATAGCCGGAGCGGTTCATGGTCTTGGCTGCCATGATGCCGAGGATGGTCACCGAGGCGCCCACGATCCCGGTGGCTGCGGCGAAAATGGTCGATACGAACAGTACCGCAATAAAAAGCGCCCCGTGGGTGCGCGAGAGCATCAGCTGCACCGCGGAAAACAGTCTTTCCATCAGCCCCGCTTTTTCCATGAGGATGCCCATAAAGATAAAAAGCGGAACCGCGGCCAGGGTCTGCTCCAGCATGACCCCCGAGAACTGGTAGGTCATCAGGTAGAACACCAGCTTGCCAAAGCCGATATAACCGAATACCAGACCGAGGAAGATCAGGGTAAAGGAGATCGGGAAGCCGACAAAGATCGCAAACAGCATGCAGCCGATCAGGATCAGGCCGAGGACTTCGTTGGTCATTGCCCCGGCCAGCGGTTGTGGGTTACGGCGTAAATGCTTTTGAGCAACTCGGAAACGCCCTGTATCAGCAGCAGTGCGATACCAACGGGAAGTGCGGTTTTGATCGGCCCCATCAACGGCATCCACGCCGTGTCCATACCGCGTTCGCCGCGCATCCACGCGAGGTAGGCGTAGTCATACGCCGCCCAGAGGCAGACGATCAGTCCCGGAAAATAAAAAGCGACATAAAGGACCGTGTCGACAATCCCCTGTGCCTTGGGTGACCAGTTGCGGTAGATGAAATCGGCCCGGATATGCACGCCTTTTGACAGACCGTACCCTGCACCAAGCATGAACAGGGCGCCTGCGAGCATACGGCTGATGTCGTAGGCCCACATCGTTGGCGCAGTGAAGGCATAGCGCGCAATAACCTCGTAGACCATGGCGCCAAACAGGGGAATGGTGAGCCAGCAGACGATCCGCCCGATCCACAGGCTGAATCGGTCAATGAAGCTGATGGTCCGAGCCATCCATGGCGGCATATCGTCCGGCAGATTGCCAGGCCCAGAACTGCGGCGCTCTGCGATTAATTCATCCGTGATATCCAGTTGATCCGGTTCATCTGCCATGGGCGGGTTCCGACTGACGACGGGCTTACATCCTATACCGAAAAAGAAGCGGGCACGAGGCCCGCTTCGGAATTTCAGTTACAGGAGCCGGCCCTTTCGGGCCGATAACGAAACGGCTATTGTTTTTGTTTGGCGTATGCCATCCCCAGGTTGGCGTTGCTCATCTGGGCGCCAGCCCAGAAAGGTACCGCGATATCTGCAAACTCCTTCATCGAGCCGTACACCTTGGCGAAGAACGCATTTTCGGCGTTCAGCTTGGCATAGAGCTTTTCGGTCGCCGCCATGTACTCCGTGAAGTAGTCGGCGGGGGTATCATGAAGGATGACGCCGTGATTCTCGGTGAGATCCTTGAGCGCTTTGCCGTTTTCATAGATACGGCGTGCGAGCGAGCGCATCAGGGAAGCGTCGGCTGCGACCTGCATGGCGTTCTGCTGATAAGGCGTCAGGCTGTTCCAGACATCGCCGTTGATGTACATGTCGGCGTTAACCACGACCTGGTGCAGACCCTGCAGGTAGTAATGCTTCAGCACTTTCTGGAAGCCAAACACGCTGTCAGGCTTGGGGCAGCACCACTCGGCAGCATCGATGGTTCCGGCTTCCAGGGCAGGCAGGATATCTCCACCGCCCATGGCCACCGCGGCTACCCCGATGTCCTTATAACTCTGACCCGGAATACCCGGCGGTGTCCGGAAGCGGTACTTGCGGAAATCATCCATGCTGTTGATCGGCTCTTTAAACCAGCCCAGTGCTTCTGGACCCACCGGCTGCAGCATCAGGCCTTTGATATTCATGCCCATTTCGGACCACAGCTCGTCGTAAAGGGCTTTGCCACCGCCGTTCAGGTACCAGGATATCCAGGCAATATTGTCGATCCCGAGACCGCCACCCGCGGTCGGCGATCCGAACAGCATCGCGGCCGGGTGATAACCTGACCAGTAGTGCGTCCAGGCGAAACCGCCCTCGATCAGGCCTTTATCAACGGCCTCCAGTGTCTGCTTGACGCCGACGACGGCGCCAGCCGGCAGCACTTCGATATCGACCTCTCCGTTGGTCAGCGCTCTGACCGTGTCGCCAAAGTCGTTGAGCATCACGACCTCATCTGCTTTTGCGGGAATCACGGATTGGACCCGGATCTTCACCGCGTGAGCCGATCCTGCGCTAAGCGCAAGACCCAGAAGGGCTCCGGTTAGGGTAAGTAAAGTACGTTTCATTTATCTCTCCCTCAGTTAGTGTCTACATTTTCCTCGTAGACCATTGTCGCTGGTGGTTACCAGCACCCTTGAGGTCAGGGCCGTTTCGGTATTTCTGCCGAAGTCTGTGCCGCTGGCCTCAAATTCAAATGTTGCATCGACGGATATCTTTAAAACGCTTTTCTCCGAATACGTTTTGTGTTCAGGCGCTTCGATACAGTTTGGTCATCACGAACTCGCGGTGGCCGAGCGCTTCTGCGGCGGTGAGCCGTCCGTTGCAGGTGCGCACTACCATATCGATCAGCGCATCCCCTGCCTGATCCAGGTTCATCTCCCGGCGAAGCAGGCCGGATACGTCGAGGTCGACGTGCTCGCCCATGGTCCGCACGGTGCGCGGGTTGGCGGTGACCTTGATCACGGGCTCGATCGGATTGCCGATGATGTTGCCCTGGCCGGTGGGGAAGATATGGACGGCAAATCCCCCGGCGGCCTGCAGGGTGACGCATTCGGCTGCGGCCGAGGAGGTATCCATGAAATACAGCCCCGGACCTTTTTCTGGCGCTTCGGCAGGGGCCAGCACGTCGATGTAGCGGGCGTTCTTGCCGATCTTCTGCAGGTTGCCCATGGCCTTTTCTTCAATGGTGGTCAGCCCGCCCTCGATATTGCCCTTGGTCGGCTGGCTCTCTGAAAGATCGCTGGTCTTGTGGGGCTCAATCACCTGGTCCATGTAGGCCTGCCAGGTTGCAAACCACTTGTCCCCGATTTCCTTATTGATGGCGCGTTCCCGGCACAGATGTTCCGCGCCGGTGATCTCGGAGGTCTCGCCAAAGCAGTTGGTCACGCCTATCGCGTCGGTCTTGTCGATGAAGTTGCCGACGGTGGGGTTGGCGCCCATGCCGGAAGTCGTATCGGACTCACCACACTTGTGCGACACCCAAAGATCCGAGATCGGGCATTCTTCGCGGGCCAGTTCGGAAGCCGCCTGCAGGAAATCCTTTGCCACACGACTGGCGCTGGCGATAGTCTCGATATCGCCGTGCTGCTCAATCGCGAAGCCCTGGACGGGTTTGCCGGTTTTGGCGATACCATCGACGACCCGTGCGGTCCATCCGGGCTCAATACCGATCACCACAACGGCTGCGACGTTCGGATTGGTGCCGGTACCAATCAGGGTTCGAAAATGCAGTTCCAGATCTTCGCCGAACTGCAGCCGACCGTAATGGTGCGGCAGTGCAAGCGTGCCTTTGATGTTATTGGCGACGGCTTCACAGGCGGCGTTGGAAAGATCGTCCAGCGGCAGAATCACAACATGATTGCGGATACCGACACGGCCGTTTTCCCGTCGGTATCCAAAAAAGCTATGGCCACTCATGATTCACCACTTGCTGGTTTTAACGTTGTGGACGTGGACGTGATCGCCCTTGGGGATGTCGGTCACGGCGCGTCCGATATCTTCGCCATATTTGATGACCGACTCGCCGTCGCGGATATCGCGCAGGGCAAATTTGTGTCCCAGGGGAATCGGGTCGTTAACGGCAAGGCTGATGGTCTCGTCGGAATCCATGACCCAGCCCGAAAGGTTGCCTCCTGCCGCAACACCTTCAACCACAACGACACCCACAGCGTCGCGGTCATCGTGGACCAGAAAGTCAGGTACTTTGCTGCTCAATCCAAAACTCCCAAGTGATATAGGACAGTGTTCTAAGTCTTATATAAGAATTTGAGGTGTGTTATAACTGACCTGAATCACCATGTCAATCAAGGGGCAACCGCCCCAGAGCCAAGCGCAAACGCACTCCCTATCCCAGATGGAAAAAAGACCGCTGTACGAGCAGATCAAGGAGACGCTTCTGGCGCGGCTCGCCGCTGACTATTGGCGCCCGGGAGAGTTGCTGCCCAGCGAGCCCAAACTGGCCGGGGAATTCGGTGTCAGCCAGGGGACGATCCGGCGCGCGCTGGACGAAATGGTCTCCCAGGGCCTTCTGACGCGGCACCAGGGCCGCGGTACCGCCGTCACCGAACACACGCCCTTTCGGTTCTTTGATCTTCTCCGGGCTGACGGGGCCCGTGAACTGCCCGAGAGCAAGACCTTGAGAATTTCGGTCAACGCCGCCAGCCGTACCGAGCGTGATGCCCTGGAGCTTGCCACCGGGAAAAAAGTGATCCGGATCATCCGGGTGCGTTATCTTAATCTCGAGCCGAAGATATACGAGACCATTTCGGTTTCCCGGGATCTTTTTTCAGCGTTTGCCACCATGGACGCCCGTGACGTGCCGAACACCATCTATAACTATTACGAACAGAAGTTCGGCGTACCCGTGGTCAGCAAACGGGACCGTCTTCGTGCAGCCAGTGCAACGCAGGTCGAGGCGCGCTACCTTCACATCGATGTGGGGACGCCGCTGCTGGAGATCGAGTGCGTTGCCTACAGCCACCGAAACCAGCCGATTGAACAGCGGATCAGCCGCTGCCTGACCGATGAGCATCACTACTGCAGTTCGCCCAGCTAGGGTACCGAGATCATCCTGACGGGCAACTGATGGAATTCGATTACGTCATTGTGGGCGCAGGATCGGCAGGTTGTGTGCTTGCCAACCGTCTTTCGGCCAGCGGCCGGCATCGGGTATTGCTGCTGGAGGCAGGGCCTCGGGACCGCTATCCGTGGCTGCACATCCCGATCGGCTATGCCAAGACGATGTTCCACCCGAGGTACAACTGGTGTTACGACACCGAACCCGACCCCGGCATGAACGGGCGATCGATCTACTGGCCGCGCGGCAAGGTGCTGGGCGGTTCCAGCGCGATTAACGGCCTGATCTACGTGCGCGGGCAGGCCGAAGACTACGAGCACTGGGCAGCACTGGGGAATCCGGGCTGGTCATGGCAGGATGTGCTGCCGTACTTCATCCGTTCCGAAAGAAACGAAAGAGGGGGAGATGCCTTTCATGGTGAAGATGGTCCCCAGGGTGTGTCCGATGTCGGCCGTCCGAATACGCTGGCCCGTGCCTTTATTGATGCCTGTGTGGAGGCGGGCTATCCCGCGAACCCCGATTTCAACGGTGAAAGCCAGGAAGGCGCCGGGCCGTATCAGCTGACCACCTGGCAGGGCAGACGCTGTTCCAGCGCCACCGGATACTTAAAGCCGGCGAGATCCCGGTCCAACCTCTCTATCGAGACAGGCGCCCATGTCTGCCGCGTGGGATTCTCAGGTGCCCGGGCGAATACCGTGGTGTTTCGCCAGGGTGGGCGGGAGAAGACCGTGAGCGCCCGGCGCGAGGTGATTCTCAGTGCCGGTGCGCTGCAGTCGCCGCAGCTGCTGCAGCTTTCCGGTATCGGTGATGCGGACCTTTTGAAGCGTCACGGTATCGAGGTGCTTCTCGACCGGCCGGCGGTCGGCCAGAACCTGCAGGATCACCTTCAGGTCCGGGTCATCCACCGCTGCAACGAACCGCTCACCACCAACGACGATATGCGCAGCCTTTGGCGGAAACTGCGAATGGGCATGCAGTATGTTTTCCAGCGCTCAGGTCCGATGGCGGTTGGCATTAATCAGGCAGGTGCATTTTTGAGAACCCGGTCCGGTCTCGACCGGCCCGATATCCAGTTTCACTTTGCTGCGCTTTCGGCCGACCTGCCGGGCGCGCCGCTGCATGATTTCCCCGGATTTACCGCTTCGGTCTGTCAGTTGCGGCCCACCAGCCGGGGTTACCTCGAGATTGAAAGCGCTGATCCGATGGCGCGCCCGGAGATTCATCCGGGTTACCTCTCGACCGAAAACGACTGCAGGATCGTGGTCGACGCACTCCGAGTGACACGGCGAATCGCTGCGCAGCCGGCCCTGTCACAGTACATCGTTGATGAATACCAGCCGGGGCAGCAGCTTCAGTCGGATGAAGAACTGCTGAAATTTGCACGCGATACCGGGGTCACCATCTTTCATCCATCAGGCACCTGCCGGATGGGGCCTGATGATGAGGCCGTGGTCGATGCCGCTTTGAAGGTGCGGGGCGTGTCAGGGCTCCGGGTTGTGGACTGCTCCATCATGCCGACGCTGGTCTCCGGTAACACGCATGCGCCGGCGGTGATGATTGCCGAGAAAGCCTCGGATCTGATCCAGGCCGATGCCGGGAACTGAAGCCGACGTTGGGGATGCGGGGTGTCGTCTGCCGCGTGGGCGTATCAGTTGCCGGCATCTTGTGCGAAAGCGATTGCGGCTTCGACGGCACGTCGCCAGTCACCAAGCCGCGACTGGCGTTCGTTTTCATCCATTGAGGGGATAAAGGTCTGGTCCGCGACCCAGGCCTTTTGCAGGTCGGCCAGAGCGTTAAAGACCCCGGCCTGAAGGCCGGCAAGGCGCGCAGCCCCGAGCGCGGTTGTCTCCAAAAGTGCGGGGCGCTCGACCGGGGTATCGCTGATGTCCGCGAGGTACTGCGCCAGCCAGTCGTTGCGCGCCATTCCGCCATCTATCCGCAGCATCGTGGCGCCCTCGCCAACGTCATCGGCCATTGCCTCCAGGAGTTCATGACTCTGGTAGCACACGGCTTCCAGGACAGCCCGTGCAATATGTGCGGGCCCTGTGGCGCGGGTCATGCCCAGCAGGGTGCCCCGGGCATGGGGATTCCAGTAGGGCGCGCCCAGCCCGGTAAAGGCGGGCACCAGATAAACGCCATCGTTCGATTCAAGGCTGGCCGCGAGCGTTGCGGTCTCGGCGGCAGAGTCAACCAGACCGAGGGCGTCTCTCAGCCACTGTACGCTGGCGCCCGCCATGAAGATCGAGCCTTCCAGCGCATAAGTCGTCTTTCCATCGAGGCGGTAGCCGACGGTGGTGAGCAGACGGTGGCGCGAGTCGTGGGCCTTGCGGCCCGTGTTCAGGATGGCGAAGCAGCCGGTGCCGTAGGTGCTTTTGAGCATACCGGTCTTAAGACAGCCCTGGCCGACCAGTGCGGCCTGCTGATCACCCACCAGCGCACCAATCAGGATGGATTCCCCGAGTACATCGGGGTCGGTGGTGCCGAAACTGTCTGCAGTATCAAGAACCTGCGGCAGGATTGCTTCGGGGACTCGAAAGCGTGTCAGCAGTGAGTTATCCCAGCACTGTTCGTGAATATTGAAAAGCGCGGTCCGCGAAGCATTGGTGGCATCTGTCGCATGCATCCTGCCGCCGGTCAGGCGCCACAATAAAAAGGTGTCGATCGTGCCAAAAGCAAGATCACCGGATTCGGCGCGCGCTCTGGCGCCGTCGACATGATCAAGAATCCAGGCAATTTTGCTCGCCGAGAAATACGGGTCCAGCAGCAGTCCGGTTCGTGCCGTGATATCCGCCTCGTGGCCCTGGTTCCGCAGCGCCTCGCAGGCATCTGCCGTGCGCCGGTCCTGCCAGACAATCGCGTTATGGATCGGCGCTCCGCTGGCACGATCCCATATTACGGTGGTCTCACGTTGATTGGTGATGCCGATGGCCGCAGGCGGCTGATCGGCTTGTGACAGCACCTGTCGGGTGACCGACAGCACTGAAGACCAGATGGCTTCGGGATCATGCTCGACCCAGCCATCGGCCGGATAGTGCTGGGTGAATTCCTGCTGGGCGACATGCAGCGCCTCGCCTTTGTCGTTGAAAACAATAGCGCGGGAACTGGTTGTGCCCTGGTCAATCGCAAGAATTGAGGGTGTTACTGTCACAAAAAGATGCTCATCGAAGCGGTTTCGGCATCTATCCTATCGGATCGGGCTCTCGCTGCACCACCTCGGTGTGATTACCCCAGGACTTCAAGTAGTGCTGATCGGTAAAATTGGGTTACGCCGCCCGCTCCAGCGTGCTGGTGAATAACCCCGGCACCTTGATAAAGAGAGTGAAAGACAATGAGTGAGAACATCTCGAAAGTCGTGCACGCGCCCGGCCCTGCGGTGCTGCCGGTGGTGGGCGTGGAGGATGTTTTCCCGGTGCACCGGATTTACTGCGTTGGGCGCAACTACGCGGCGCACGCGGTCGAGATGGGCCATGATCCGGATCGTGAAGCACCGTTTTTCTTCCAGAAGAATCCGGATAACCTTCTGCTTGAAGGCACGTTCACTTACCCCCCGCTGAGTGAGGATGTGCAGCACGAAATCGAACTTGTTGTAGGTCTTAAATCAGGCGGCTCTGACATCTCCGTCGCCAAGGCTTTGGACTGTGTGTTTGGCTATGCGGTCGGCCTGGATATGACGCGGCGCGACCTGCAGGGTGAGATGAAGCGCCAGGGCCGTCCGTGGGAGATCGGCAAGGCTTTCGAGCAATCGGCACCGTGCTCGGCCATCGCTCCCGCGGAGCGCATCGGCCATCCGCAGGCCGGGGCAATCCGCCTCAGCAAAAACGGCGAGCTGTGCCAGTCAGGGGATCTCTCCCAGATGATCTGGAAAGTGGCGGAGATCATCAGTGAGCTGTCGCGGTAT
>DCXP01000057.1 GCA_002327725.1 Proteobacteria bacterium UBA2133 | reverse complement strand
GCCAAGCGCCGAACCCAGCACGCCGCCAACGACGGCGCCAGCCGCCGCACCCTGCTCCTGCTTACTGGGAACCGTACTGCAGCCAGCCAGCAGTAATGAGGCGCTGATGATGGCTGCACTGATCATTCTCGTTTTCATGGGATTGTGTCTCCGGTTTGGGGTTGTATTCTTACACTCAGGACAGAGTCTAGGTCAGTGTCCACAGGCATGAAGGTGATGTTCATCACATTATCGGGGTATTCAGGATGCGAGACCTAGAACTCCAGCAGATCTTCGATGGCATCGATTCCGGCAAACGCACACAGATCATCCATATCACCGCCCGGCGCCCCGGAAACGCCAATGCCGCCAACCAGCGACCCGGCGGCTTCCATGATCACGCCGCCACCGACGATGACGACGCCGGGAAGATGCCGTATACCCGCGGCCGGCTGACCGTGATCGGTGACCGCAACCATATCGGTGGTATTGGTGCGAAAACCGACCGCCGTTCTTGCCTTGCCGATCGCGGTGCGAACCGTACGGGGGCTCGCTAACTGGTCGCGCAATACGACCTGTACGCCGCCGAAGCGGTCAACCACCGCGACCGTTGCCTGAAAACCCTCGGCGCGGCAGCGCTCCAGCGCCGCCTTTGCAGCGGTGAGCGCCGTTTCGGGTTTCAGCATTTCAAACGTCACTGTGCCTTCGGCCGCCAGCGCTTTGCTTGGCGTGATCAGGAGAAGGGCGCTGATAACCAGGATACGAGAGAACATGACTTGCATATGAGACCTCTTGGTGTCGTTAAAAATCCTAACATCATGACCGCCGTCGCGGGGAAGGCAGCCAGGAGAATTTCATTACGATTGGTTAATGATTAATGTTAAGTATGTCGGTACAGCGTCATCTGCATGACGTTTTCCTGCAAAAAACCTGATGATGCTCTATCCCCGGACCGCAAGCGCCATGGGTCCACAACGTTTGAGGTCCTCGGCAATGGGCGCATAGTCTGCCTCATCGAGCGGTACGAAACCACGGATGCCGGTCATCGTTCGGCTTTGCTCATCAAGATGGTCGATGGCCTCAACCAGCGCATCTTGCATCAGTGATATCCGGGCCGTGGATGCCTCGCCATTGGTAATCAGCGGTAGCCCGGGCCGGTTTTCCGTCCGGCCGATTATCTTGAGTTTTTCCACGGCGGGCTCACAGCGCGTCGCCAGATCCCAGCTGACACAGTCGATCGCCGCTATGTCAGCGCTGCCATCAGCAACTGCGCACAGAGATGCGCGGTGCCCCCCGCTGATGAGGACCGAGTCAAACAACGGTTCGCCTGTGCCCAATGACTCGAGAAAGCACTTCAGCGCCAGGCAGCCCGAGTAGGAATCATCACCATTGATTGCAGCCCGCTTACCTGCAAGATGCATCGGGTTCGTATCATTTCCGGTGCGAGCGACGATCACGCTGTAATAACTGCCAGCAGGCTCTATCCCCTCGTAGGCAAAACTGCCAAGGACCTGCACTTTGCCGGCAAGCTCGGCCACGAGCGGCAGGCCGCAGGTCTGACTCAAGGCGAGATCCGGCGATAGCCATGCCTGGGCCGCAGCCAGCGAGCGGTCGAGGGCGTCCGGCGCATCAATCCCCGAGCGGGCGAAGGCATCCCGGATCAAAGCCCATAGCCTGTCGGTCGCATCAGCGACTTCCGGCCAGTCATACATCGGCAACTGGGCAAGCCTTTGCGCACGGGGCATGGTGATTTAAACCTTAGTTCTACCGGGTCCCCATATTCTTATGGGAAGACATACACCCCAAAGGTTAGCCAGCCGCCGCTTGTTCACGGGCCGTAACAGAGAAGACTTCTACTGGCTTTGAGAAGCCTTTCAAGTTTTGAGGGCCAAGGGCCGTGACGGTGTGATCATCCTGGACAAAAAAGCAGGTGTCCTTGT
This sequence comes from Proteobacteria bacterium UBA2133, assembly GCA_002327725.1. Lineage (GTDB taxonomy): Bacteria > Pseudomonadota > Gammaproteobacteria > Arenicellales > UBA868 > UBA868. The sequence continues at coordinate 7,067 of DCXP01000057.1, read as the reverse complement.
CGATGATGACGCTTCCGGGTTCGCCAATCCCCTGCAGGCGCGAGGCCAGGTTAACGACGCTGCCGATTACGGTGTAATCGATTTTCTCGGCGGGGCCGATATTGCCCACCTTGGCGTACCCCGTCGTGAGTCCGACCCGAATCACAAAAGGAAAGCGGTTCTGCGAGCGGTAGAACTGGTCGAGTTCCCGGGCCCGGGCCTGCATCTGCAGTGCGCAATCGACCGCGCGCATTGCGCTCGTGATATTGTCGCCATCGTTTTCAAAAAAGGCGAGGATGCCGTCCCCCATGTATTTGTCGATCACGCCATCGTGGGAAAAGATGACTGATGCCGTATCAGCGAAATACGTCTCCAGAACATCCTGAACCTCCTGGGGGTCAGCCTGATCAGAAAATGCGGTGAACTCCGCAATATCACTGAACAGCACCGTGATGCGCTTGCGCGCGCCACCCAATTTCAGGATGTCAGGGTCGGTGCGGATCTGGGCCATCAACCGGGGCGAGAGGTAACTCTGGAGGCTACCCTCAAGCACCCCCTCATAATGCTCCAGCTGGGCATAGCGATACACGCTGGAGAAGAGATACAGCACGACCAGTGGTATTAACACCGGCAGCACAGGCAGCAGGTAGCCGCCGGCGGCGAAGGCGCCAAAGACGAGACCCGCATACATCACCAGGATCCCCAGCGCCGCCGCGCTGAACCACAGCGTGGCGAGCCGCCATGCAGCCAGGACCAACAAGGCGCTTAGCAGTAGCGTCACGACAATCGTGAAGCCATACGGCACCGGGGTAATAAAGTCATCTGTCAGCAGCATACTGGCGGCGTTAGACCAGATATAAGCCCTTGGGAAGATGCTGTCTACCGGCGTGGGACTGACATCGCCATACTGGCCGGCCTGTGTCGAGGTGTCGGCAAGAAAGACGAGCTTGCCGGAAAAATCGGCTGCAGCGCCAGCCGTCAGCAGGTTCCAGGCACTGTGGGACTGCGGATAGACGGCAAGACTGAGGGGTCCGGCGTAATTCACCATCAGGTTGCCGTGTCCATCGAGCGGCAGCGAGAGATCGCCCTGCGCGCGCTCACCCGAGGCCGGGAAGTTACGCAGGACGACCTGCGATTGGTCGACGACCTCAACCTCGTCAAGATCGTAATCGAGTTGGATCGCTACTGCCTGCAGGAAAAAGGACGGCACTAGAGTGCCTTTGAGCTCCATCAGCAACGGCACCCGACGGATCACCCCGTCGGGGTCGGGCTCGAGATTGACAAAACCGAGCCCCGCGGACTGTTCCATCAGGGCATCAAATGGTGTTACCAGAACACCGCTGGCGGCCGGTGCCACGCCCGGATCCAGCCGGGGATTGGCATCAAGCGCCAGTGCAGCAGGGGCTCTGGCGGCATCCGGTGCGGTATCCACCAGAAACGGGCTGACCACGTTGCCCGCGCTGACCGCGGTCTGCACCAGATCCTCGTTGCCGGATTGTTCCGCCCAGTCGACAAACATGATGTCGCAGGCAATGGCCTCGGGTTGTGCTGACGCAATTTTGCCAATAAGGCCGGCGTAGGTTTGTTTTTCCCAGATTGGCTCGCCAGACTCAGTCTTGGAGTAATTGTCGATATTGACGTGAGCAATACGGTCTGAAAAGACCGGGGCGAGACCAAGCGCCTGACGTGCCTCAAAGCGGCTGTCAACCAATTGCAGCTCAAAATCTTCGAGCACAACCGGGAAAAGCGCCTGCAGGCCGAGCATGATGGCAAGCGCGATGGCGTTGCCAATCATCAGGGGGTGAAGCGAGAGCGTACGCCGTTCCAAATTGCTTTACTGGTGGTCTATGGTGAAAACAGTCTGTGCGATCCGGTCGCCGCTGGCTTTATAGTTGAGACTGTGCTCGGAGAGGCCATCGCTGCTGGCCCCACGGAAGGTCACCCCGCCGATGATCGGTTTTTCCAGGCGCTGGGCAAGCTGCACTCCGGATGGCCCGGCGAGCTGGCCCGGCAGATCCTCCAGGGCGCGCGCGATGCGTTTGGCAAAACGCTTGCGGCTTTTGTCATTGGCCTTGCTGTAGTGGCCAAATAACGCCTCAAGATCCTCCAGGCGTTCTTCGCTCGCGATCAGGGTAAAGGTTTCGGTGCCGATGTTCTCATCAAGCGCCAGCCAGCCAAGAGTATCGAAGATGATCTGCTCGTTGGCATCCAGGCCGGTGTTTGAGGCATACAATAATGCATGCTCGTCAGTGCTTGAAAGGTAGCAAACGTAAAACCAGTTGCCAGTGGGGTACTCAAAGTTGAGTTTTAACTTGGCGCCGGATGCGAGAGCCGCACCGTCTTCGATCACATACAAATTCTGATCATCGTGCTGGCCGATAAAGCCATAGTGGAACGTCAGCGACTGGGCAGTCGCCGGAGCAGCGAGCGCCACAACCAGACTGGCGATAACGCTGATTGCAAGTCTTTTCATCACAAAGACGCCTCCTGTCGGCCGGCGAATTCAATCATCTGCTCCCGACCGGGGTACCGTGACAATGTATCATCAAATTTCATGGCTTGGGATCACAAGCCTGGCAGAGGTGTTTTTGGGCCGCAGTGACAGCGGTCACGTTGATCTCTTATTCCAGCAACGGGGTCTACCGTCGGTTAGCGTCGCTGGCGTCTTCCGGCGCGCCAGTCGTTTGTGTTGTGACTGTTGCAGCGCTAGGCGTTGCTGGTGTAGCCGCGGTTGCCTTCGGCACACTCGCCACCTGCTGACCTTCGGTTGCAAAGGGCGAGGGGAAGTCTTTCAAGAGGTCTGGATGCAAAGTAAGCTCGAGGGCTTCTGCAATAGTTAGCCTGCGAAACCTGGCTGGAGATTGAGATTGCCTTTTACGACATAAAAGTCCCTTACTCGCCAGATAATCAGGCCCTTGCTCGTTAAGCTGGATGGATATCCTTCCGGTCATGGCGGGATCTATGGAGGTCAATGATTTGAACGGATTCGCTTTTGAAGACCATAGATAGTTCATTTTTGACTGGCGCTCAAAAGAGATTTCTTTCAGGCCAAAAGCGTACCCGTCCTGCAAATGAATGTTTTTCCCTTCGTCAGAGAAATTCCCCCGATGCTTTCGTGTCGAATCCTGTGCTTTACCGATAAGAACCCCGTCTTCAGTTTGACCGACCAAGAGCCAGCATTCATTGGTCCACGCAATGTCCGAGCCGGTGCGCACCCAAATCCCCACCAGTGGATCAACAGCGGTCGTAATTGTTGCTGGTGTATCGGGCGATACTGTTGGCGCTGAAGGTGCAACTAAGGTTCCACCGAGTTCGGTGATCCTGCTACGGGCCACGGCGGTGTAGATCCCGCCCGGATGCAGCCTGAGATATGCCTGGTACATATCGATGCGGTTGTGACTCATCGCCGTCTGCCAGAAGGACTGGCTGCGCACCCCTTTAAAATCATCGGGCCTGCGCGACTTGGCATTTTGCAGCCGGAACCAGTTGGTCCACCTGCCGGTGAAGTTGTCGCCGTCCTCGGCAAACTCAAGAGACATCCGAAGCGGCCTGCCATCGGGGATGCTGCCTTCCACTGGTTCGAGCTGAACCGTCAGGCGGTTGCCGGAGATTTTCTCGATGCCGATGATGCGAAAGCGTCCGCTCATACCGGTACCGGATATCGCGAGCTCTCCCGCCAGTTCGTTTTCAAAGGCGTCGATCTCAAGGTAGGCGGTATCGATGCGCCCGTGGTTGGTGCTGGTGCCTCTGGCACCAATACCCTTGAGACTGTAATTGCCCACCAGTTTGTAAAGGTCTATGGTGATTGGCGGCAGGTGGGCCAGATCGACCGGTGCCGGGCCGCCCTTATCAGCAAGAAAGCGCTCGCCGTTTTCTTTAGTGCGGTAGCTCAGCAGCAACTGCAGACCGGTGCCCCGGCTCACCACTGACAGTGTGACCTGGCCGTTCGCAAAGAGGGTATCGAGGCTCTGGTTTTTGCGACTGCGGTCCATGTTAAAGGCCTCAACATCCTTGGCGCTGTAGCTGCGCGCGGGCTCGTACTTGTTCTCCAGCAGATCAATGAACTTGCGGTGGTTTTCCTCGGTGTAGGGGGCAAGGCCTACCTGCAAAAAGTTCAGTACGCCAGTGGTGCCGCCGCCGGAGAACTTGAAGGTAAACGGCATGTCAGCATTGTCGAAACAGGTGCCTTCAACTTGGTTGAGGGTCGAGCCCAGCTTTGCTTCAGAGTAAGTGTATTTCCTAAGCACAGGCCCGATCGAGCAGTACTGTTCCAGGTCCATCACGTTCATGCCGAGTTTGAGGTCCTTAAAGCCCAGCCCCGTGCGGGCCCTCTCTGAATCAAAGACAGCGCCTGCAAGCGCACCCTTATCGAGCAGGGCATTGGCCAGGTTGGCGCCTGAGAGATTGGTCTCATCAAGAACGGCCCCGCGCAGATCGGCGCCCCTTAAGTCAACCAGGGTCAGGTCTGCCGCGGTCAGGTCGGCTTCTCGCAGATCAGCACCCAAGAGGTCGGCCTTAAACAGGTCCATCTCGTAAAGATCAGCACCGCTGAGGTCACAGCCTGCACACGAGCCGGTCTCCTTCAGGGTGGCAAGGTCGGTTTCGCTGTAGCCGAAGGCCACCGGCAGCGGTACAAGCGCCAGGCACAGGGCGATGAGGCGGATCAGGGTTGCCCGTTCAGATATCATCCGAGGTCAACTCCTTGGCCGGCGAGGCTTTGAGCTTGGCCAGCATCAGTTTGGCGAGTTTGGCGTAGACACCGTCCGGGAAGGCATCGAGGTAGGCCTCAAGCATCTCCGGGTCGTTGCTTGCGCGCACGGTCTTCCAGAACTCAAGATCCAGCATCTGTTCCTGGGCCTTCAGGGCCGCGTTATCGACTTTGGCCGGCTCCGCCTTGGCCATCTGTGTCTGCGGCAGGGCAAAGATGAAATCCCCCCGGGAAAGATCGTAATCGTCGATCTTGCCGAACTGCGGGGTCTGGCGGGTGTGACGGGGCACCTCCTGCTGCAGGTAAAGGCCAAGCTCGGTGCCGCTGACATAACCGTCGCCGTTGAGATCACCCCGGCCGAGCACCAGCGCATCGACAAAGGCAGGGGTAAAGGTGCTTTGGGCCGGGACCGGATCCTTGGCGCCGCCGGCGGTGATGAACTGGCGTACCGGCAGGCCCAGCGCCTTGCTGATGTGGGGCGGCTCTTTGGGCAGCGCCTTGGTCTTGAAGATCGTACCCGAGAAGCACGAATCAAAAAGATAAAGGACGTGGTTTGCCTCGGCATCGCGGGCCCCTGCCAGGATGCGGGTCATCGACAGCGCCTTGGCCCGAAAATCGCGTTTTTGTTTTACCGGGTCGGGCGCATCGACCGGCACGATGAACCCGCGTTTATTGTTTTTGATGGTTCAGCCGTGGCCGGAGTAGAAAAACACCAGGCGGTTGGGGGTGTCGTAGCCGTAGCGGTCGAGAAACTCTTCGTAGAGGCCTTCGAGTTCCTGGCCGGTCGGGTTTAAGTGCTTTTCAACCGTAAAGCCCTGATCCTGAAGGACAGACTCGACCCGGGCGAGTTCGCCGGGCACGCTCTCAAGGTCCGGCCAGGCGTTGTTCTGGTAGTCCGCAGCGCCGATCAGCAGCGCATAACTGCCTTCGTACTCAACAACGGTCTCACCGGTCTCGGGGGCAGGGACCACCAGACCCCGGGTCTCTGCAGCCGCCGCTACCGGGAGCATGGCGAGCATTGCGCTTGCCCACAGGGTCAGAAGATGTCGGCGCCAATGATACATAGCCATTAACCCTTTTTCTAAAGGGTTAATGGCTACTTTACATCAGATATTTTTCTCTCTCGTGTGCTTCAGGACACCAACCGGGTGAGACGCCTGCAATCGCGGGAAAAAGCGCCAAATCAGCGTTGTTGCGCCCGCAGCCACCGCCCGAGTTCTGCGCGCTCAGGTGCCGTCATCCCGGTGGGGTTGCCAAGGGGCATGGCCTGGCTGGTGACGGACTGGGCCAGCACCTGTTCACGGTGACGTCTCACAGCTTCAAGGCTATCGAGCACGATCCCACCCGGCGCTGCGCTGAAGGCAGTATTAACCGGCTGGGCCGCATGGCAGCCGGCGCAATGGGTGGTCACGATCTCAAGCGCCCGGCTGTTGCTGATGTTTTGGTCCGAGAGGGCGGGTCCCCGTGAAGCGATGAAGAAGATGAGACCCAGCGCCAGCAGCACCGCCACCGGCCATTGCCAGGCGAGCGCCATGCCGCGCCCGCCGGCATGGTGCGTATTGAAGAAGTGGCGGATCACGCCGCCTGCCACCACAATAAACGCAATCACCAGCCAACCCCATGTGGTTCCTCCGGAAAACAGCATGGGATAGTGCGCGCTCACCATCAGCAGCAGCACAGGCAGGGTCAGGTAGTTGTTATGCAACGAGCGCTGCTTTGCCTGTGCGCCAAGTGCCGGGTCCGGTGTCCTGCCGGCGATAAGATCGGCGACGACTTTTTTCTGGTTCGGGATAATCACCACGAACACGTTGGCCGACATGATCGTCCCGATCAAAGCACCTACGTGCAGGAAAGCGGCGCGGTCGCTGAAAACCTGCGTCAGCAAAAAAGCGCTCGCCAGAATCAGCAGCAATACGGACACCGCAAGCGCTGGCGTCGAACGGCCGACCGGGCTTCTGCAGAGCGCCTCATAAACGAGCCAGCTGCCGACGAGAAACCCAAGACTTGCAGTTATGGCCGCAAAAGGCGCAAGGTCGGCGCGTGTCGGATCAATGAGGTAACTGGTGGCGCCGAAGTAGTAGACCACCACCAGCAGGGCAAAGCCCGAGAGCCAGGTGAAGTAAGCCTCGTATTTAAACCAGTGCAGTTCGGCGGGCATCTCCTCGGGGGCGATGGCGTACTTCTGCGCGTGGTAGAAGCCCCCGCCGTGCACGCTCCATGATTCCCCCAGAACCCCCCTGGCGAGGCTGCTCCGGGAACGCAGGCTGAGATCCAGCCATATAAAGTAGAAAGAGGTGCCGATCCAGGCGATCCCCGCTGCAAGATGCAGCCAGCGGATCATCAGGCTCGCCCATTCCACCCAGGGTATGGTCACGGCTTT
>DCXP01000036.1:2019-31987 GCA_002327725.1 Proteobacteria bacterium UBA2133 | reverse complement strand
CCCTTCAGCTGCTGGATTGACAGCAAATAGGGGCGATCGGCGGTAAGAACCGTCCTCCGTTTCAGGAGCATGGCATTCAAGCGCATAAAGCAGTGGAGAAGACGCAGGAGGCTGTATCGCTCCGGCATCGAGGTCGAGGTAACTGTTAAGTGGATATCCTATGGCGCCCGTTCGGGTGTCTGGGCCGTTGTACCTGAATATTTGTCTCCCGGCAGCGTTGTGTATTCGGCGGGGGTCGGCAATAACATCGCCTGGGACCTGGCGATGATTGAGCAGCACGGTGTCGAACTCCATGCATTTGACCCTACTCCACGCTCGGTCCGCTGGATCCGTGAGCAGGTGTTGCCGCCGCAGTTTGATTTTCATCCCGTAGGGCTTGGCACAATTGACGGTAGCCAGGGGTTTTCAGAGCCAAACCGTGAGCGCAAGTTCAACTACTCAAGCACAGATTTCGGCGGGCCGGGCGAGTCAGTGGTGTATTGTGATGTCAAGAAACTGGAGAGTCTGCAGCGAGACCTTGGCCATCGGGAGATCGATATCCTAAAAATGGATATTGAGGGGGAAGAGATGCTGGTGCTCCCCGATATGCTCGCGTCAGGATTATTACCGGGACAACTGCTGGTTGAGTTTCACTATAACTGCCAACAGATCTCATTTGCCGACTTTGTACGGGTAGTCTCGCAACTGCGAAATAAAGGCTATCGGATTTTTCATATTTCAGAGCGTGGTTACGAATTTGGGTTTATTCATCAGCGGCTGCTCGACGGGGCGGCCCGCGGTGGCTGAAACAGGTCGTATTTGGGATTGAGTGCGGATAAGCCGACCGGTATCTTGGTCTGGCGGTAAATTGGAGAAAACGCCGGGCGGTAAATTGGAGAAAACGCCATGAATGTGCTCAAAGTCAATGAACTCATGACTGTCCGCCAGCATGGGGCGATGGACTACACCACGCCGCCCTGTGATCTCGATGAGGTGCGCAACTATCGCCTTGCCCGGGTTCAGGAGGAGCTTGTGCGTCAGGATCTCGCCGGGATCATTCTGTACGATCAGTTGAATACACGTTATGCGACCGATGCAACCAATATGCAGATCTGGTGTTCGCACAACGAGTCGCGTTATGTATACGTCCCCGCGAACAGCCGGGCGATTGTCTTTGAGTATGGCGGCAAGTCACTGCTGTCCGAGGGTCTTCCCGGAGTCGAGCGCGTAGTCAGGCCGATTTCCTTTTTCTATATGTCCGCCGGTCAGCACGTCCTGGAACGGGCAAAGAAATGGGCAGTTGAGATGGACGCCATTATCCGTGAGCACAGCGGGGGTAACCGGCGTATCGCGATTGACCGACTGGCCCCCGTGGGTATTCAGGAGATGGAGGCGCTCGGGTACGAAGTGCACGATGGTTTCAGCGTGATGGAAAAAGCACGCGAGATCAAGAGCGCCGGCGAGATTGCCCTGATGCGTAAATCCATCGAAGTCTGTGAGCGGGCAGTGCAGCAAATGCGTGAGGCGATGAAACCCGGAATAACCGAAAACGCACTCTGGGCGGAACTGCACCACGGAAATATTGCGGGCGGCGGCGAATGGATTGAAACCAGGTTGCTCTCTTCGGGGCCGCGTACCAATCCCTGGTTCCAGGAATGCTCAATGCGCCCCATCGAAAAAGGGGATATGGTCAGTTTTGATACCGACCTTGTGGGCCCCTACGGCTACTGTTGTGACATGTCACGATCATGGATTTGTGATGCCGAGCCCGATGATGAGCAGCGAAGGTTATATGCAGCGGCCTACGAGCAGATAAAACGCAATACGGAACTGCTGAAACCTGGGCTCGGATACCGGGAACTGACAGACAAACTTCATCCGATGGCCGACGAATATGTGCCGGGCCGATATGGGGTCGCCATGCACGGTGTGGGTCTTTGCGATGAGGCTCCTTCCATCTACTACCCCCAGGATTATGACGAATTGGGCTATGACGGCGTCTTTGAGGAAGGTATGGTGGTCTGCGTAGAGGCCCTGATCGGGGTCCAGGGCGGTAAAGAATGCGTCAAGCTCGAAGAGCAGGTGCTTATCACGGCAGATGGGCATGAACAGCTGACCACCTACCCGTTGGAAGATCATTGGGTTTGATCTTTCGAGGCTTTGCCCACAGAGGCTCCTAAAGACTGAGCCAAAGTAGATGATCTCTGAAGAACTGATCGAGACTTATCAACAAGATGGTGTTGTCTGTCTTCGAGGTGCGATCTCTGAGGCATGGTTGGAACTCGCCGGTGAAGGCATTGACCAGAATCTCAAAAACCCCGGCAGGTTTTTTAGAGACCATACACCTACAGGCTCCTCGAGCCGATATGTCTTTGAATACTGGACCTGGCCCCAAACCCCTCAGTTTGAGCAGGTCATCCTGAATTCGCCCGTCGGTGAAATCGCGGGAACCCTGATGCGGGCAAACCATGTTCATATGGTGATGGACAACTGGTTTATGCGCGAGGCGGGCGCCAGCAATGGGGCCCCTTGGCACCACGACGAACCTTATTTTGATTTTGAAGGTACGCTCTGTATTGTCTGGATTCCCCTTGAGCAGGCCCCCATCGAAGACGGACTGACCTTTGTCCGCGGGTCTCATCGCTGGGGTCAACTCTATGTCGCTCCCGAGTTCAGCGAGAATGTACCTTTCACCTGCGAAGGAAGCGCGTACCAGCCGGTACCCGATATCGACGTGAACCCCGGGAATTACGATTTTCTGTCATGGGAGGTCGATGTGGGGGATTGCCTTGTCTTTGATTTCAGAACGCTGCACTGTGTGGCCAACAAAGGCAAGCCCGCTCAGAAAACGCAGCGCCGCATTACCTTCCGATTCGGTGCTGACGACACGGTCTTCTCGCCGCGTGGTAAATGGACGGAGGAAACCTCCGCCTACCTGATGGACCTTGGGCAGAAACCAGGTGAGCCGATTGACTGTGGATTGATGCCAAGAGCCTGGGAACGCGCACCCTGATACGCTTATGAGAAAGCCGATGGTGTTTGAAGAAGTAGAAGGTGCTGATCAGTGACGGATCTGTCCTGGGTGCAGCAGAGGTTGTCAGGCGAGGGATTGCCTCTCGTCATCGACGGCGGTATGGGCACCGAACTCGAAAAGTCAGGTGTACCGATGGACGGCAAGGTCTGGAGTGCCCGCGCCATGCTCTCTCATCCGGATATGGTTCGAAGTGTGCATGAGCGCTTTATCAGGGCGGGTGCCGAGGCCATTATCACCAATACCTTCTCTTCTGCCCGACACATGCTCGAGCCAGGCGGCTTGGGTACCGAGGTACAACGCATCAATATCAAAGCCGTTGAACTGGCCCGCGAGGCGCGGGATACAGCGGCACAGGCTCCCGTTGCGCTTGTAGGATCGATCTGCGAATGGGCGCATGATGAGCATCCGACCTGGAACTCACCGCAAGTCGTGGGCCGCGCTGCGGCCGAGCAGGCCCAGATCCTCGCGGAGGCAGGAGTTGATATTCTGGCGGTGGAGATGTGCGAGCGGGTAGAGCTTTCGGATGCTGTCACCGAGGCAGTCACGGGCGTTGGGCTGCCGGTCTGGCTTGGCGTCAGCGCGCGCAGTCATCGGGGTCATGATGGCTTGTCAGCTTTTGGCTACCCGGAACGCGATTTTGCAGGACTTGTGAAGGTACTCTCCCAGTATTCTGTTGATCTCATCAATGTGATGCACACACCGCTATCAGATGTGTCAGGTGCGATAGACGTCGTCCGCAACTGCTGGAAGGGGCCAGTGGGCGTTTACCCCGAATCCGGCGAATTCATGATGCCGAACTGGAATTTTGTCGACATCATCGAGCCGTCAGTCCTAGCAGAAAACGCGATCGCCTGGGCGCAGGACGGGGTCAGACTGATCGGGGGCTGTTGCGGCCTCGGGCCTTCTCATATCGAGGCGGTGTCCCGGGCATTGAAATCATAAACAGCGCAACCAGGAAATGCCTGCTGGCGCTCTGGACTTGCCGGAAACGGCGCTGGGCGCAGACCACAAGAGAAGGTCAGTCAGCAGTCTTTAACCCGTGTTCTCAGAAGGCTTTACACCAAGAAACTGACCCCATCGCTGAGTTCCAGTCCGGGCACGATCAATTTTGCGCTGCCAGTCGGTTTTGAGACTCTCGCGAACATTCTCGTCGATATCCAGAGTACGGATCGTTTTGAGTTCTGCTTCACTGAAAGCGATGAACTGCTTCGTGACATCGGCCGCTTCCACCACCTCAAACCCCGCTTCCTTAATCAAATTTCGGTACTCGGGTGCGCTACACAGGTGATAACCTCTACGCTTAACGTACTGCGTGAAATCTTCAGACCATGACCCCTCTGAGCAGCAGTAATCCGTGAACAGCAGTTTTCCGGATGGTTTAAGGGCCTCGAAAAAGATTGCAAACAGTCTTTCTTTCTCTTTGATGTGCAGGAATACATCTCTGCTGTAGATGCCGTCGTAAGCATTTTTTGCTTCAATGTCCAGGCAGTTCTGGTTATATAGCGAAACCTGACCGGCAAGGCCCGCTTCGGTTAGCCGTAGCCGGGCCAGTTCCAGCATGTTGTCTGACAGGTCAATGGCATCGACGTTGAGACCGAATTTCTGCTTCATCAGAAATGCGCTTCCGCCGAGGCCACACCCCACATCGAGGACACGGCTGCCTGGTTTGAGGTCGAGTTTCTCGATTAGCCTGGCCGCGCAGCGCTTGCCGCCCGGGCTGACAAAATTAACACCGTAAACCAGTTCGTACTTGAGGATGGATTCACGCGTGTATTGGCCAGAATCCAGAAAGGCCTGGTCTGCACCGGCTCCGCTATGCGCCAGGACCATCTTCAACGGCCGCAAGGTGCTCGGAAAACGCTTCGGTCGCCATCAACATTCGGCATCGTTGAAGCCGCTCCACAGCGTAAGCCCAGAAATCATCGACGGGATTCTGGTTGGCGTGCTGAACGACACCCCACAGCGTCCACAGAAGATCGCACATTGCCTTGTACATAATCATCCGGCCTACATCAAAAGGATCGGGATCATGGCCAAAGTAGGCCGATAGCAGAATGTGCTCCTGCTCAGCCGAAAAATGCCCCTCGACCGCGAGGTCACCCAGATCCCACATGGGATCATTATTTCCCGCATATTCAAAGTCGATGACAAAAACCTGGTTTCCGTCATCGATACAGTTTTCAACCATCGGATCGCAGTGACAGGGCGCTGAAGGCAGAGTGTGCCGTGAAAGTGCGCCGCGCACGGCCTCGCCACTTTCCTGCACCGTGGCATAACCTTCCGGCAACTCCGCCTTGAGCTGGGTTAGTACCTCAAGATACTGATCAATTTGCTCAAAGAGATCAAAGTCCCCTTGGAAATGCTCGGGACTGTCATGAAGGCGCCGAAACGCCCGCCCCGTCCGTTCCAGTACGCCTGCACCCTTGAACCGGTCGACGTCCAGAGTGATCGCATTTTCGATAAAGCGCGTAACCATGGTCCCACTACTTGAATCGAAATGAACAATCTCTGCATTGACCCCGGCATTGGCGGCAATCTGCGCGTTTTTCTGCTCACGTTTTCTGTCAATGTAATGCTCTGTACCTTCTCCCGCCAGGCGAAGTACGAATCGTCCATCGGGGGACTGCACCAGGAAATTACGGTTAGTCAGACCTCCGAGCCGCTCCGCGGCAAGATCTTTCAAGTCGTACTGATTGAAAGGCGGAACCGAGGTGAGCGCCTCTTGAAGTGAATCATCCATCGGACGGTCCTCCAGTTAAATGACTGCGTGAGTTAACTTTACAGCGGTTTTGCCGCATCTATTGTCTCGGCAAGAGATTGTCAGGATCATAAAGGCCTTTGCAGCCGACGGCTTCGACTTTGACGGGATACGGTTCGTCGAAATATTCAATTACCAGTGCCTGCCCTTCTTTGGCGTAAACCTTCGGAAGGTAGCCCAGCGCAATGTTCTTGCCGACAGAGGGCCCGTAGGCAATGCTGGTCGTGTATGACCGCCGTCCGAGTTCATCGACCAGTACCTCACCGGTGTCAGGGTCGACAATAGGGCAGGCCCCGACCGGGTAGCGCTCCACACCCGACTGGTCCCGGCTATCCGTCATGGTCAGGGTGCAAAGGTACGCCAGCTGGGATTCGCGCGCCCGCTGCGCCAGATACGCCGACTTGCCATGAAAATCAGCGTCCTTAACCGTCGGCCGGGCAAGGCCGGCCTCAACCAGGTTGTACTCGGTGAGCAGGTCGGCATTTTGCAGGCGGAAGCTCTTCTCCAGACGCCTTGAGTTTGCATAGGTTTCCACGCCGACCGGGGTCGCGCCCTGCTCGAAGATCAGATCCCACAGCGACATTCCGTAACTGAAGGGAACATGCAGTTCCCATCCGGATTCGCCGACATAAGAGATACGAAAAGCGAGGACCGGGATTCCCTGCACCGTGATGTCTTTGGTCGTAGCGAAGGGGAAATGGGTCGGATCCAGCTCCTCGGGTGCATCCGCAACGGCTTGAATAATTTTGAGCGCATTCGGTCCCCAAAGTCCCAGGCAGGCCATGTGATCACTGCGGTCCTCTATGTAGATACGCCAGTTCCGGTCTTCGGCCATGCGCTTCAGCCAGATGCAGTCGCGGTTACCGGCGTCGGCGCCATCGACGATACGGAAACGGTCCTGCGCAAGCCGGATGACCGTGAGGTCAGCCCGCACACCGCCCTCGTGATCCAGAAAATGTGTGTAGATGCCTTTTCCGATAGCCGTATTTCCCGCAACTTTGGCCACGCAGGCGTACTCCATGAGCGTCTCGGCGTCTGTGCCGCTGACGTCATACACTGCGAAATGTGACAGGTTGATCATGCCGGCGCCATCGGACATTGCCAGATGCTCAGCGTTGGAAACCCGCCAGAAATGCCGGTTGTCCCATTCGTTCTCCCGAACCGGTACCCGATCGGCGTATTTCTCCAGCAGATGCTCGTTGGCCGCATAGCCATGGGCGCGCTCCCAGCCGGCGAGTTCCATAAAGTATCCGCCCAGTTCCTGTTCGCGCTGCCAGAAGGGGCTGCGGCGCAGACCGCGGCCCTGTGTGTAGGGTTCGCGGTTGTGGACCGCGGGGTTATAGATCTTGAAAGCGCTCTCGTAACAGCGTCCGCGGATGTACTCGGGGGTCTTCTGCATCGGGTAGTAACGCGCGACATCGATGCTGTGGATATCCATCTCGGTAATCCCGTCGGTCATCATGTCGACCAGCACCTTGGCGACGCCGGGGGCATCCTTGACCCATACGGCTTCGGCATACCAGAGTCCGCGGGTCTTGGGGGATTCACCGATCGATGGTCCGCCATCAGCCGTCACCTGCAGCAGCCCGTTAAAAGAATGCCGCTCGTTCCAGCCGAGTTCGCCCAGGATCGGAGTCAGTTCCATGGCCCGCTCCAGAGGCTCCATGATCTGTTCCAACTCAAGATCGCGTTGAGACGGAGACCAGTGGGATTCGCCTTTTTCGAGCAAGTCCTTTGGGTGCACCAGCCTTGGATCTTTCTCCTCGTAATAGCCCCACTCGATCTGACCGCCCTCGGCCGTCGTCGGGTCTCCGGTATCACGCAGGTAGGCAGAGTTGCCCTGATCGCGCAAAAGCGGATAACCGATCTCCTTGCCGGTGCCGGCAAACTCTTCATAGGGCCCGAAGAAGGACAAAGGATGGTCGACCGGCATGATCGGGAGATCCTCTCCGGCCATCTGGGCAATCAGACGGCCCCACAGTCCCGCACACACCACTACCGTATCAGCGGCGATCGTGCCGCGACTGGTCTCTACCCCTTGGATCCGGCCGTCGGCGATACGAAAGCCGGTCGCTTCGGTATTCGGAAAGACCTGTAATTCGCCGCTGGCCTCCGCCTGTTCCACCAGTTTGCCGGCAACCGTCTGGGACCTGGGGATCACGAGACCCGCATCCGGGTCCCACATGGCGCCCTGAATCATGTCCTGCTCGATCAGCGGCATTTTCTCTTTGGTTTCTTCAGGTCCGATCATCTTCACGTTGGTTCCGAATGCCCGTCCCGAGCTGACCTTGCGTTTGAGCTCTGCCATGCGCTCATCGTCGTCGTGGCGTGCTACTTCGAGACCTCCAATACGGCTGTAATGACCCATCGCGTCATAGAACTCGACGCTGTAGCGCGTGGTGTAGCAGGTCATGTTGTCATGCGCCGTCATGTAGCAGAAGTCAGAAGCATGCGAGGTAGATCCGATATCGGTGGGTACCGAGGATTTGTCGATCCCGACAATGTTTTTCCAGCCTTTGGCGATCAGGTGGTGAGCGACGGATGCACCGACGATGCCGCCGAGGCCGATAATGACGACATTCGCATTTTCGGGAAAACTGGCCATGGATAACTCCCTGATCTGCTTGATGGTTTCCAGTAACTGAGGTGCGACGGGCCGAAAAGGGTCTAAAACCGGATACCTGCCGCGGGACAGAGGTTACGCCCGTGGTCCGTGAAAAATCAACCGCGTCTGCGAAGCGTTCATCGGCCAGAGGGTCCTGTGAGCGCTCCGATGCCGTCCTTCACATCGAAGCACTCATCAACGTAATGCCGACAACCACAACAACCGCGGCCGTGATCCGGAACAGCAGATGCTGTTCTTTGAGAAAAAAAGCACCGATCAGCACGGCAATGACAACACTGGTCTCACGCAGCGCAGAAACCCAGGCCATCGGATGTGTGCTCATCACATAGATCACGAGCCCGTATGCCAGGGCGGCAACAAGACCGCTGAGCCATAGTCCGCGCCAGTGATCAAGATAGTAGTTCCTCCAGGTTCTCCTGCGCATCGCGATGGCGAAGGGGCAGAAGGTCACCGCCTCCAGTACAAACAGCCAAAGGATGTAACTCAGTTCTGAGCCGGCCTCTCTGACGCCCAGGCCGTCTGTCAGCGTGTAGGCAGTGATCCACAAAGCCGTGCCGATAGCGAAAAGTATGGGCTTAAAGGTGCGTCTGGCCGGTAGACCGTTTTCGAAACTCAGGCTGACAATGCCGAGACTCGCCAGCGCAAGTCCGGCCATTGCCAATGGCGGAAAACGCTCGCCCGCGATAAGCGCTCCCGTCACGGCGATCATCAGGGGCGCGCTTCCCCGCGCAAGCGGATAAACGACGCCAAGGTCTCCATAGCGATACCCGCTGATGAGAAAAACGTAATAGCCCCAGTGCAGTGCTGCGGAAAGTGCAAGATAGGGCCAGGATGCAGGGTCTGGCAGGGGAAAGAAGGGCAGCAGGCATAGGCCCAGAGCACCCGAACACGCATGCATGAGCGCGAGACTCAGTAATTTGTCGTTACCCGCCTTGACAAAGGCATTCCAGGAGGCATGCAGCAGCGCTGCCACCAGTACGAGAAACATTACGGACAGAGTCATACCAAAAATCCGAAAATCTTCAGTTTTGAAAACTTAACGAAGGTCGCAGCACATCGGGAACGCAATCCAGTTTATCCCAAATGGGCATCCAGAATCTGAGCATCACTAGGGAGTAAAACGGTTCGAAAGTGTCCCCCGCTTGCATTGTGTGTTTCCAGGACGCTGCTCCGGGGTGTTCTCCCCGGCATCCGTTAATACGGACTAAATCGTCTGCCGGATGCCGAAGTCCTTCCGATGAATGGCCACCAGCATGGCACCAGTCGTCAGCATCAATCCGATCTGAAAAGCAGCGTTGGCAATGGTCCAGACCGGAATCGCGGGAATGATCAGGATGGCGCTCAAAAAACTCGTTATGAAGATCAGGCGGGACTCGGTTTCGGGGTAATTCCACGCCTTTACAAAGGTCGGCACCGATGCAAATGTGTTCGCTGTGGTGGCGAGCAGCACGGCAACGAGCGGCGAATCCGCCAGTTGCCAGAAGAAAAGCGCCGCCAACGACAGTCCGCCGCATAACCAGTCAAACGGTCCGAGGCGCCAGTAACTGTTCCGGTTAACAAAAGACGCGAGAAAAATCACGGCCGGAACGACGCCACCGACCAGCACCCGGACCGAGGCCCAGATATCTGCATCCGCCGAAAATGCCGCGCCAAGGCTGATGAGGGGGGCCAAAGCCCATAGCGACCACGAAACCCGGTTGGGCTTGGTTCTGCCGGCCACGGTGTCGCGCAAATATCCATACCCGCCCCAGAGCATCAGCAGGGCGCTGATAACAACAAGGATCTGAGGGAAGGTCATCTACGTCATTCGGCGATCATATAAAACTTGCGCAGGGTCTCGGTGACCTCCCAGATGCACTTGGTTCCCTTGGCGATAAAGAAGGTATCTCCCGCGGTAAAGGTGTCTGAGGAACCGTCGGCGTTGGTCATGGTCACGGACCCGGAAATCACGGTCATCATTTCGTGCACCGGATAGGCCTCTATATCTTCCCGGCAGGGGGCGCACTCCCAGACCCCGCTCAGGATCGAACCGTCATCGGTCTGAAAAAAGGTATGGTTGGTCTCGCTGTGGTCCGAAGTGGTAAACGCAGAGGCTTCGATCATATCGGACGGGCCCATACCCGTCGCGGGATCGCCATCGGGCAGTAGTCTAAATACGTTGGTAGTCATTCTTCTTCTCCCGGGATTGAGATAGAGCAGATTGAAGGGAAGGATTCTATTCTTTTTGAAATGTCCTAGGGCTGTGCATAATACTTGGCTTGAAATCCTCTTTAAGGCCCCACCCAATGCACCTAGCCCGCTTCCCTCGTATTCATCTTGCCCATCTTCCAACGCCGCTTGAGCGATTGGATCGTCTCTCGGAGGCGCTCAACGGTCCTGAGATCTGGATCAAGCGTGACGATTGCACGGGCCTTTCAACCGGAGGAAACAAGACCCGAAAACTCGAGTTTCTGATGGCTGAAGCCCAGGCATGTGAGGCAGACCTCATCATTACACAAGGTGCTACCCAATCGAATCATGCCCGCCAGACCGCTGCCTTCTCAGCGAAGTTAGGTATGGAGTGCCATCTTCTGCTGGAAGATCGCACGGGCTATAAAGAAGAAAACTATAACCACAACGGCAACGTTCTACTTGATCTTCTCCACGGTGCTACTTATGAAAAGCGCGGCTCGGGGCTCGATATGAATGCGGAGATGGAGGCGGTCGCAGAAGAATTTCGAGAGCAGGGGAGGAAGGTCTACACCATCCCCGGGGGCGGCTCTAATTCCACCGGTGCTTTGGGTTATGCCAACTGTGCGCTCGAATTAGTGGCGCAGGCGAATGATCGTGATCTTGTAATCGACCATATCGTCCATGCAACGGGCAGTACCGGAACCCAGGCGGGTCTCGTCACCGGCTTGAAGGCGTTAAACGCGCAAATTCCGGTCTACGGTATCTCGGTCAGGGCTGCAAAGGAGGCGCAGGAGGAGAATGTTTTTAAACTTGCTGAAGCGACTGCAGACCGTATCGGTTGTGAGGGTATCGTCAGTCAGGCAGATGTCGTCGCAAATTCAGACTATGTTGGCGAAGGATATGGCCTCCCGACCGAAGCCGGGATCGACGCGATTCAGATGTTTGCCAAGCTTGAAGGAATATTGCTCGATCCCGTGTACTCCTCGAAGGGGGCAGCCGGGATGATCGATCTGATCCGTAAAGATCACTTTAAGAAAGGCGAACGCATCGTTTTCCTGCATACCGGAGGCTCTGCATCATTATTTGGTTATCCATCGGCATTGGGGGTGCCCAAGACGGCGTAATCATTTTGCCAGCAGACCAAAAATGCAAAATGGTTCACAAGTTAAGGGGTCAGGATAGACTACTGTTTTCAGATCGGCTCGCAGACATACCATTGGGGGACGCATGAGTGCACTTTTATATGAGGTGAAAAGCGGGATTGCGTGGATAAGGTTCAACAAGCCCGAGATTCTGAACGCCTTCGATGCCGACGAGTGCCGGCATTTCGTAAAAACCCTGAAGGAGGCGGCTGAGGACAAGGCTGTTAAAGCCATTATCCTCTCCAGTGTAGGGCCGGCATTTTCCGCGGGAGATGACCTCAAGGCTGCCCTGGAGGAGTACCCGCAAATCCAATCCGGTGAGATCCACCCGATTCTCGATATCGTTGAGGACATTACCGAGAATCTTCAGGAAATTCCGAGAATCATCCGTCGCGCCCCAAAAGTGGTTATAGCGGCGGTGCGCGGTTACGCTGTGGGCGCCGGATTCGAGATCTCAATCGACTCCGACATGATTGTTGCTGCCGAAGACGCGGTCTTTGGTTTTCCAGAAAGCAACGCCGGTATGACGATTACCGGAGGCGCGACAAAACTGTTGCCCATGATTGTGGGTCTGAACAAGGCAAGAGAACTGATGTTGACCGGAGAATTCATCGATGCCGAGGAGGCTTACCGGATCGGCCTCGTGAACAAGCTGGTTCCCGTCGGTGAGGAAGAAAAAGAGGCGGAGCGACTGGCCCGCGTGGTGATGTCCCGGGCACCCATGGCCGTAATTCATCATAAAAGAATGGTGACGCAGTCCACCGAAGCGGACTTTGAAACCGCGTTAAACCTTGAGAAACAGACGATCGCAACGCTGGTTTATTCTGAGGATTACGGGGAGGCGGTACAGGCGTTTTCAGAAAAACGAAAACCGCAGTTCAAAGGCCGTTAGCCATGGGGTTTTTTGATGACCAGCGTCATCATGACCTGCCAACCGTCCTTGATTATCAGGTACAGCACCGACCCGACAAGCCCTGGATTCTCTCAGGCGAACAGGCATTCAGTTACCGGGAGGTCGATAACCTCTCGGGCCGACTGGCTCAGGGGCTTAGTCGTATTGGTGTTGCCCCAGGGGACACCGTACTCTGCATGTCACAAAACCGTGTCGAGCAGGTCTTTCTCTGGTGTGCATTGGCTAAGTGTGGTGCTCCACTGGTCCCGGTCAATACTCACTACCGCGGTAATATATTTTCGTACCTGATCAATGACTCGCTCGCGGAGACCATCGCGATTGAAGCGGAGTTTCTACAGCAACTCGTCGATGTTTGGGATGAACTGCTTCACCTTAAGCGGGTGATCCTTATCGCCGGGGAGGGCGAGAGTCCAGGACAGGTTTGGGAACAGATCGCCAGTCGTTACGAGACCTATCAGTATTCCGACATTTTGGATGATGCGTTATTCGAGGGTGATACCCCCGGTTATCGCGACTTCATGGGCGTGTTTTACACCTCGGGCACGACAGGGCGTTCCAAAGGAGTCACGATGACGCACGCTCATGCTTTTGAATATGCCCGCGGCGTCACGGAGATGCTCGAATTACGCGAAGACGATGTTTATTGTTCACCTCTACCGCTCTTTCATATTGCGGGATTGCTGGCTACCGTTTATGCGGCCGGGATCGTCGGCGCATCAACGGTCATTGTTGGACCCTTCAGTGTTGAGCGCTTCTGGCAGGATGCAAAAAGATACCGGGTCACGGCCACGTTCCTGCTGGGCGCGATGGCGAATTTCATCTACAAGCAGCCGACGACAGAGCAGGACGCCGATAACACACTGGAACGGGTGCTAATGGTGCCGCTGATACCCGAGGTCGAGACGTTCAAGGATCGTTTTGACTGCATGGTTTCAACCACCTGGGGCGGTACCGAGATGAACTGTCCGACGCAGTCGGGATTTGAATTGGCTGACAACAAGACCTGCGGCCGGGTCCTTGAAGACCGCTATGAAGTCAAAATCGTCGATGAATTTGACCATGAGGTGCCGTACGGAACCCCGGGCGAGGCACTGGTGAGAACAAAAGTCCCCTGGATTGCGACAAATGGCTATTGGCAGCATCCCGAGTGGACTGCAGCGTTGCTGAAAAACCAGTGGATTCACACCGGCGATATGCTCTTCAAAGACGAAAATGGGAACCTGTACTTTGTCGACAGGACAAAGGATGCGATCCGACGTCGCGGTGAAAACATATCGTCGATGGAGGTTGAAAATGAAGTTAACGCCCACGATCAGGTGGTAGAGTGTGCAGTCGTTCCGGTGGCCTCAACCGATACCGAGCAGGAAGTGTTGGCGGTGATCGTATTGCAACCTGAAGAACAAATAGATCCCGGGAGTCTGATTCGATTTCTGGAGCCGCGTCTACCGTATTTCATGATTCCGCGATATGTCCGTTTCGTCGACGCCCTGCCGAAAACGCCGACGGGAAAAATTCAGAAATATGTGGTACGCGAACTAGGTTTGCCGGAAGGCACCTGGGACCGGGAGGCGGCTGGCGTGAAACTCAAACGGTGAGTGACGGGTACGGCACGGCTCATCAAAGAGTCACCCAATAACGCGCTGAGGAAAAGGATCGATGTCCAGCCGTGAAAAAAGTATCAGGCGCGAATACTCGGCAGTGTATTCCCAGTTTGATTCGTCGCTTATCCAGAAAGTCCGCTCTGAGGCTTTCGAGGAAGACATCGGTCAACACTCTTGGATTGTTGCGAAAGATTTGCGGGAGTATCTGGACTGGTTTGCCCTGTCCACAACAGACCATGTCCTGGATTTTGGCTGTGGGCCGGCGGGTCCGTTGACCTATGTGGTAAGTCAAGCCGGCGTAAAGGCCACCGGTGTTGATATCAATGCCACCGCGCTTGCGTCCGCGCGAAATCGGGTTTCGATGATGGGATTAAGTGAGCGTATCGCACTCCAGGACGTGAGCGAAGAAGCCACACTGCCCTTTGAGGATAATTGTTTTAATGCCGTGATCAGTATCGATGTGATGATGCATCTTCCGGATCGCGCACGAAGTTTCTCGGAGTTATGGCGAGTGCTCGCTCCGGGCGGTTGCTTTCTTTTTACTGATGCCTGCATCGTCAACGGTTCTCTGTCGGACGAGGATATCCGGATACGCAGCCACTACGGCATCAGTCACTTTGTCCCCGATGGCTTCAATGAATCTGCGCTCGTGTCCGCAGGTTTTGAACTTGAGAAAAAAGAACAGCACAGTGACGGGCTGATCGCCATCTGCAGCGGTCGCTGGAAGGCAAGAGAGAAATACAAGAAAGAACTGGTAGCCGAATTTGGTGCTCCCGCATTTGAACATGAGCAGACTTACCTCAAGAGGCTTGTCGAGCTCTATTCAGATGAGAGACTGCTGCGGTACGCCTATCTCGCGAGAAAATGAGAGGTTGCTGAGGTTAGCCAGGTGCGACCACCGATCTGATGAAACATAATCAGAGCCTTTCAGGCTGAAGCAGACCCAAGATGGCAACGCTTTCGTCGAAATAACTGGATCAATTCAGGGAAGAGGGGCACCTTTTTCTGGAAGACGCCTTAACCGACGATCAGCTCCAGCGCTTACCCAAAGATTTTGAAAGATGGAAAGAAGAGAGTCGGCATGAAAGCGAGCCCTACGGCGTCACGTTTGATGGTCGCCCCCGCTTTGATATTGCGCCGGGGCACAGTTTCGACGCGCCCGCCTTGAAGCGGATCGCATCACCCATCGAGATCTCAGATGCTTATCTGGATGTCATGCGTAACAACCATGCCCTGGATGCATAAGAGGCAACGTGCCTGCCGGTGAGTGCAGCCTCTGAAAACCCAAAAACTGATGTTAGGATAATATTTCGGTGCGGTGAGCGGGGCAGTGGTATACGCTTGATGTGCCAAGGGGGTCTTGCGCCTGTCGGTTTTCGGTAAATCATCGCCATAGTTCAGGAGAATAGATCAATCGATGAAAGCGTCTTTTGAGTGCGTCGATGGGCATACCGCGGGCATGCCCGTGCGCATGGTGACTAGCGGTGCGCCGGACCTTCAAGGTGCGGATCAGAGCGAGCGTCGCCAGCACTTTATCCGGGAATTTGACTGGATTCGCCGCGCGCTCATGTTTGAGCCGCGCGGACATTCGGCAATGTCCGGAAGCATCATCTATCCCCCGTCGAGTGACGATTTTGATATGGGGGTTATCTATATCGAGACCACGGGCAGTTTGCCGATGTGTGGTCACGGGACCATCGGAACAGCAACATTTGCGCTTGAACGTGGGCTGGTGACACCAAAGACCGACGGACTGCTTCGACTGGAAACACCCGCAGGGCGCGTTGATGTGCAGTACGTGCAGGAAGGGGAAAGAGTCAAAAGTGCGAAACTGATCAATGTTCCCTCATTTATGATGTATCAGGACCTACAGATTGAATCACCGGATCTTGGCCCGCTGAACGTGGACATTGCTTACGGGGGAAACTTTTACCCGATCATAGAGCGCCAGGATAACTTCAACGACATCAGCGACTTCGATGCCCTTACGTTAATTCAGATGGGGGTTCGTCTCAGAGAAGCCATCGAAGACGCTTGCGATATCGTTCACCCACTCGATGACAGCATTTCTGGCTTGAGACACTGTATGTGGACAGGTGAGCCAATGGATGCAGGAAGTGATGCTCGGGGCTGTGTCATCGCGGGCGGGATGATCGATCGGTCACCCTGCGGGACGGGAACCTCAGCGCGTCTGGCGCAGCGGGTCGCCAGGGGTCTCCTCAAAACCGGTGAGCCCTTTGTGCATGAAAGCTATATCGGCAGTGCCTTTACAGGTACTGCGGAGGAGCAAACCACGGTGGGTGATTACGAGGCCATTATTCCCGGAATCTCGGGCTCAGCCTACATCACCGGGCTCAACACCATCTATGTCGATTCCGATGACCCCTTTCCGGAAGGGTTTGTAATTTAAATATCTGGCTTTGGTTTCCCGAAGTATCGAAAACCGCTGCAAAAGCAGATTGCCTTAAGTCGGCACTCACATCCGCTTCGGTATGTGTTTTGAAGTGACTGCGGCCGCCATCATCCAGACAGCACCGCCAGCGAAGACCACCGGCAAGGAAAAGAACTTGAGCAGTACCGCAAATATCCCGGGAACGGCCAGGTTGGCAGCATCACGGTAAGTCTGGTAAACCCCCGCCATCTCGGTGCGTTCGCTCGGCCGCACGGCCCGTAAAAACAATACGTGACCTGAGCCATCCAGCATCGTTGCGCCAAGGGCTGCCAGGATCAACAGGGTAACCGCAATTGTCGGAGAGCCCGCGAAGATAAAGACAGCAGTCGTCACAAGGCTCGTCATCAGGAATCCCGTGCGCATCAGAAACCTCAAGGAGTAGCGCCGCGCTACCCAGCCCCAGAACGGCACCGTCAGTGTCCACGCGGAGCCGATAGAGACAATCGCGGACCCCCATAACTCTCCCAACCCCGAGTGAACGGCATAGATGGGTGTGTAAATGATAAAGAGTTGCCACCAACCTGATCTCGCCAGTGTCAGAACCCAGGCGAGTCGCAGACGGGGCTGCTCCAGGAATCGCCGTATGTTTCGCATCAGATTAGAACCAGCAGGCGTTTTACGTATTTCCAGATGATGCAGGCCAAGACCTCGGAAATAAATCAGGGTCACCAATGAACCTGCGATCGCGACTGCAAACGGCAGCCAGTCCGCGTAAGTCGATTGCAGATAGACCCCCAGCCAGGGACCGATAGAGAGTGCAACAACCATGGCGACCATCCGCCAGGGTTCAAACTCAGACAATTGATTCCTCGGAATCTGCTGCATCACATAGAGGTTCAGAATGACCTCCATCGAAGTGATTCCGAATATATGAAGCACCATCCCGATAGAGAAACCCGATAGGTCATCACCGGAAAGCAGCAGGACAGATACCGTCATCACCAGAAGGCTGACCAGAAAGCCAGCATACAGACTGATGTGTCTAAGCGCTGAATAGACACCCAGACTGATACCGATACCGCAGACGCTGACGACGAAAAACAATACGCTCACATTTTGTGCACTGCCCAATAGAGTCAGCGCCTTAAGCGGCAGAATCGATAACAGTACGGCTCGGGCGATCGACGCCACGAAAAAGAACCCCGCGAAGGGAAGATGCTTACTTGTGGTGCCCCGGGTCATTGAAGCTCAAGAGCCCGGTCGGGGACGTTGGGCAATTGGGTTACAGACCGTCGGAAAAAGCCCGGCCCATTTCATAGGCTTCCTGGATCATTTCTGCCGGACGTTCACCGCCATCGGTGGAGTGATGCAGATACGCAAAACGCCCGTCCGCGATCCCGCAAAAATCAAAGATGCCTGTCACGATCTGGGTCTCAATCGCGGTATCGTAGCCGCGCTTGGCATAGGTGGGTCCATCTGAGGCAGAAAGCCCGATGGCAAGGGCTCGTTTATGCTTCAGGAATCGGGAGCCATAGGCAACGTCTTTATTCCAGACGCGGTCAATCCAGCCTTTCAGTATCGCGGGGAACGACCACCACCAGATAGGGAAGACCAGAATCATGCCCTCGTTGCGCTCAAGCCGCGCAATCTCTGACTGAACTTCGGGGGAGTAGGTTTTATCTTTGCTCCCCCAGTCAGGCTCGTCCGGCGGCATGATCAGTGGATCAAAGCCTTCGCTATAGAGGTCTGCCAGTTCAGCCTCGTGGCCCGCTACCTCAAGGCCGCTCATCACCGCGTCCGTGATCTGACCGGTCAGTGAATCCCGCCTCGGATGGGCCATGACAACAAGAATCTTCATTTTGTTTCTCTGGGTCTGTCGATCGTGCGCAGGGCAGCGAGATCCGGTCAGATCAGTTTGTGCATCTCTTCAAGACGTGTGCTGCCGATTTCACTCAGGATGTTGCGACGAAGTTTACGCATTCCGCCCAGCCAGCGATCATAGTCTGCAGTTTTATGCTGAATGAACTTTGCCACATCCGGGTGAGGCAGAATCAGGAACTTTTCAGCTTCAATTCCCTCAACGACTGTTCTTGCCAACTCGATGGGACTGATCACTCCTGGAAACTGATCTGAGTCTTCGTTTTCGCTGTACCCGAGCATCGGGGTCGCAACGTACTGTGGGCAGACTACCGAGATCTTGATCCCATCATCGCCATGCGTTATCGATAACGATTCGGCAAATCCGACTGTGGCGTGCTTGGATGCGGAGTAGGCGGCATCACCAATTTGGCTGAGTAGTCCCGCTGCTGACGCCATCTGAACAAAATATCCTTCGCCACGCTCGAGCATCGAGGGCAGGACAGCCCGCGCAGCATATACGTGGGCCATTACGTGAATATCCCAACAGGCCTGCCAAACCGTGTTAGGTGCAGAGGCGGAGTGACTTGGTTCTCCTCGGCATATTCCGGCGTTGGAACAAAACAAATCTATCGGCCCGTAGGTCTTTTCGACAGCAGTGACCAGATGTTGAACATTCTCTTCCCGGGAAACATCACAGGTTACGGCGAGCCCGGAGATAGCAGCCGCCGTTTCAGCGGTTTCCTCGGCAAGTATGTCAGCAATGACAACGCGAGCACCCTGATCCGAAAACGCTTGACCCAGCGCCTTGCCAATACCACGGGCGCCCCCGGTAACGACGACGGTTTTATCGTTGAGATTCATTTAAGTTACTCCAGTGGGAGGGGATCATAGGCGCCGTCCAGAAACCGATCACGAATCACGAATTTCTGAATCTTGCGAGAACCAGTCATGGGAAATTCATCGACGCGACACCAGATCGTCAGTGTTTTTTGTGGCGGCAGATGCTCGCGACAAAAGTCATGCAGGATGCGGGCTGAGATCGGCTTGCTATTTTCAGTGCGAAAAAAGCAGCCAATCACTTCTCCCCACGTCTTGTCTGGAATGCCTACCACGGCTACCTCGGCGATGTTCGGATGTTCCGTCAGAATATTTTCTATCTCTGTGGGAAACATGTTTTCCCCACCCCGGATGATCATGTCCTTGACCCGTCCGGTGATGCGTACATAGCGGGTAT
Source organism: Proteobacteria bacterium UBA2133 (assembly GCA_002327725.1). GTDB lineage: Bacteria > Pseudomonadota > Gammaproteobacteria > Arenicellales > UBA868 > UBA868. The sequence goes on along the minus strand of DCXP01000036.1, from coordinate 12,276 downwards.
CCATGGTGCCAAGGTCGCCTGTGTGCAGCCATCCATCTGTGTCAATGGTCTCACGGATAGCGCCGCCGGATTGCGCTGGAAAGTAAGATTTGGTGAGCTGAACCTCGTAGCTCACTTTTTGCTGCCGGGAATCGGGTCTCCGGAGTCGCGCTCGGCCACGGCCTGTTTGAAACCCGCTTTTTCGGCGCGCGCCTTGAACGCCACACCTTCAGGGCTATGGCGGGCGAAACCGTCGAACAGGGTCGCCAGCGTTTGCGTGCTGGCGAGCCCCATATTGTCGTAAGCCTGGTTGATCATCATCTTCATCATGGCAAGCTGGTTCTTGGGTACACCTTTGATCCGCTCAATCAGCACTGCTACCGCATCGTCCAACTGATCAGACGGTACTGCCTGAAGCACGAGACCCATATCTTCGGCTTCTTTTCCTGTGACGAGATCGCCCGTAAAGAGCATTCTTTTGGCACGCTCAGCGCCGATCCGGTATGCCCACATAGCGGTCGTCGGGCATCCCCAGACTCTTGCCGGCGGATAACCGATCCGGGCATCTTCATTCATGATGGTGAGGTCGCAGCACAGCGCGATATCACTGCCACCAGCCACCGCGTCGCCATTGATCTTGGCGACGACGGGCTTGGGGCTTCGCCACAAAGCCATGAAACTGTCGGTGCAGCGACGCATGAACTGATAATCGATCATGGCATCCCAGGGCATATCCTGTATTGCCTGGGTTTTCCCTTCTGCAAATACGTTAAGGTCGTAACCACCGCAGAATCCACGCCCGGCGCCGGTCAGCATAATGACGTGCACCGAGTCGTCGTCATTGGCGCGAGCGACCGCCTCGGCCAGGTCATCGGGCATGCGTTCTGTAATCGCGTTGAATTTTTCCGGGCGATTGAGCGTTATGCTTGCGACGCGATCGACGCTTTCGTATTCAAGGTCACCTATTTGCATACTCGGCCTCTGCTGAGTACTCTACCGGAGAGCAGGGGGGTTTGAACATGGGTTCTTTACTGATCGGCCCCGCGCCCCGATTTAAACGCCCCTGCTACCTACCAAACCTTCCCTGGCTCAAGCTGCCAGCAGGACTGAGGTGCATACCATGACCCTGTGGCACGCCGTGATCGCCGTGCTGATCAACCTGCTGTGGGGCTCGATGTTCATCGCCGCGGTGATCGGGTTACGCGAGTTCCCGCCGATTCTGTTTACCGGAATCCGTTTTGGCCTGCTTGCGGTTTTGCTTTTTGGTTTTCTGCGGGTGGGGCGACCGCTGATGGCGCCGCTTTTCAGGATCGGACTGGTGATGGGTGCCGGTATGTATCTGACGCTGTATCTTTCTGTTGCCCTGGCGGATAACACGGCGTCGATTGCCGTATTCAGCAAACTCGAAGTGCCGTTTGCGCTACTGCTCGGTGTAATCCTGCTCGGTGAGCGAATGGGTCTTGCGCGCATCGCCGGGGTCTGCATTGCCATGATCGGGGCTGCGATCATTACCTTTGATCCAGCGGCATTGGACGACCTGCCCGCACTGTTCTGGATGGCTGTATCGTGCGGGTTTTCGGCGTATGGATTTATTCAGATACGCAGGCTCGGAAAGATTCATCCCTTCAGCATTGTTGCCTGGGTATCGGTGGTCAGCGCGCCGGTGCTGCTGCTGACTTCGCTGATCTTTGAAAGCGGTCATTTGGAGGTAATCCAAAACGCAACATGGTCGGGGTGGCTGGCGCTCGTCTATACCGCGGTGATGAGTTCAGTAGTGGCCAATTCCGGGCTTTATTTTCTGTTGCAGCGATACCCGGTGAACCTGGTGACGCCGTTTGGGCTGCTTTCCCCGATCTTCGCGGTCATTGGCGGAATTCTGTTTCTTGACGACGTGTTAACGCTAGGCCTCATTTTTGGCGGAAGCCTGATTCTCTTTGGCGTTGCCTGGATTAACCGCCGTACGACCGCACCGGACGATGAGTCGTTACGGGCAGAATCCTAAGAGGATGTGTTAGTCTGCCTCGCTGACAGCTATGATGGACCAAGCCTTAAGATGATCCGCAACGCGCCACCGTGGCCCAACGGCGCACGCTGCGCTGTCGCGTTTACTTTTGATATGGACGCAGACAGCATCCTGCATCTCAGCCACCACGCCAGCGCGGACACCAAGATCGCGCAGAACTCTGCACTTCGCTATGGCCCGGAAGTGGCCCTGCCGAGACTGCTCGAGATTTATCGCGAGTTTGGTATGCGCCAGACCTTTTTCCTGCCGGCCTGGTGTATGGAGCAGTATCCGGAGGCCGTAGAGCAGATCCTGACTGATGGGCACGAGATCGGCCATCATCACTACCTGCATGAACATGGGAATACCATGAGCGCGGAAGAGGAGCGCTACTGGTTTGTTCGCAGCAAGGAAGTGATCACCCGGATGACCGGCCAGCCGCCCCGCGGTTATCGGGCAGCGACTTATCGGTTTTCCCGAAATACGCTGGATATCCTCATAGACGAGGGTATACGCTACGACGCTTCACTGTTCGGCGATGATGTGCCCTATGTCATTGCCAACAGCCGTGGCCGCGTTTATGAAATGCCTTCTCACTATGGCCTCGATGACTGGCCGCACTATCAGTTCAGCCGGGATTTCGACACCCTGATGCCGATCAAATCGACACGCCAGGCCTGCGAGGTCTTTCAGGAGGAATTTGACGCGGCGTGGGAATTCGGCGGGTTATGGATTTCGGTGTGGCACCCGTTCCTGAGTGGCCGGCTCGCCCGGGCCTTCGCGATCAAGAAGCTGATTGATTACATGCACAACAAGGGGGGCGTGTGGTTCGCGACGCTTGAGGAGATTGCCTCCCATCTGGCCGAGTTGGAACGCACTGGACAGTGGCAGCCGAAGGTGGACGAGCTGCCTTTTTACAGCGGCCCTATCCCGGAACTGGGTGATGTCGAGCCGCAGAACGCGCGTTAATCAGGCGCACTGTTCTAAGCGAGAACAGGACTGGAGATAGAAGACGACCCGCACTTAAGAAGCTCGTGAAGCTCGAGCGGATGTCTCGGATTATTGGATTAGTTCAACAATAAGTTCACTCACCCCGCTTTCGGAATTGATCTGCCAATCCGGAATCGCAAGATCAAAGGGGCATGAAGAGATCACGCAGATGAGATCCATATGGGCCCGGAGTTCGACATAGGCACCTGGGGGGACCGGGTTCGGTGGTGAGGTGAGGTTGGCGTCGGCATCGATGAAAGTATTGGTGAAGAAATTAATCGGTTGGGGCACAACGTCTATCTCATAACCCTCACGGCGCATAGCGGTCTGAAGATTTTCAGAACAACTCGGGTGAGGCCCCTGATGACCATACTGCTCGTAACGAAACTGATCACAGGCGGCCAGCATCATGTCGTGTACGCCAGATGCGCCATCTTTCTCGAAAGTCAGCATCGGCCGTCGGAAACGACTGATCAATTCATGTCCTTCTCGGGGTTTGATGCTCCGGTTGAGGACCCAGGTGTGCATCGGTGAAAGCCATTCGCTGATCACCTCGGCGTTGTAGGCGAAAAAATCAGCTGCCTGTGCACCTTTTGGCGTGATAATCCGCAACGACGCGCCATCGGAAACTTTCACTGCACGCCCCTCACTGGCTGGAATGATGAGTGGGTCCATACGGTATGTTCTCGACAACCTAGCGATTGAGTGTTGTTCCTGCAGTTAGTGCAAGTGTAGCACTCATGAAGTGTCAACCCGGACGGTTGATAGGTTCGGATTGGTAGACCTCGTCCAGGATGATTTCAACCAGTTCAAAATGTGACTGACCGTTGATGTCTTCAAAATAGACATGGCTGGGCCAGGGCGCGCCGACGTGGTTGCCGTCGGGCAGATCCACGCTCTCGCAGACCCGTTTTATTGATTCCACGAAGGACCGCGCCTCCTCACGGATGCTGATTCTTGTCGCTTCGAGATTTTCGATGCTGTTGCGGTCAATCTGTGGGGAGCCGATCCCTGAAGTCAGCGGCAGATTGCGTTTGATCGCCTCTTCTTCATAGAACGAGATGTTTACCTTGTCGGCTTCCAGGCGCATGATGAAGACAGGGTTCACACTTACTTTGGCGTCGGTGAGTTCCAGCAGTTTGGCCTGGCTGGATCCTGATGTGGTTTCGGCATCACGGCGCGAACCGCGCCCTTTCTTTTTGGCGCCTGCGACAAAGTCGCCACGCAAGTTATTGTCAAACACCCGGTCGGCGTATGGTTTGCCGCGCAGCATATGTCGTATTGAACGGATCGACATCTGCATGCAGTTCTCGGGTCCGATAAAAAATGGAGACCCTGATGCATCTGACAGTTCCACCCAGCCGTCGGGGAAGGTTTCAAAATGATGGTCCATCCAGGGAGCGAGAATCTCGTCACCCAGGTGATCAAGCAAGGCATTGACGGTTCCGGGGTCACTGACCACATCGGCGAGCAATGGCTCCTGCCCATAAATGTCCGCAGCAAGGCTGTAGGGAGCCGAGATTTGAAGCAGCGGCGGGACGCCTGTCAGCTCCTGCGTCGCCCGCAGAATGCCGTCGATGGTTTTGGGTATCCCGCAGCTAAAGTCGGGGGCTTTTAGTTCCTGCCAGTTTGTCTTGTTAATCAGGAACGCATCCGGGTCTGCTCCGGGCGGGAACCGGTCGGGGTACATCATCTTCTGGCCGAGCGGTTCACAGGTAAAGGCATAAAGTGCCCAGGTTGTGTAGAACTTGTGGATCCCCAGAAGCCGACTCACCGCAAGATTGGTCCGGACATATCGATAAGGATCGGTGTTGTAGTAGGCCCAAGACTCTATGCCGTATAGGTCGTGCAGCACCGCAAGGCCCAGCATATGAACGGACGCCGTGGAGTGGACCCGGTCAGGTGAGGTGAGCACGGAAAAGTTGGCATCGAAACGGCCCGCGATGGCGTCATCAAAAATCACGGTCATTTCCTTGCATGCCTCGTCGTCCCCGGCCTGCCATTTGGTTAACAGATGAAGCCCGGACGGGTAGGGATAGTCTTCAATTCTGCTCATGTAAAGATCGATGCTGGAGAGGTACGGGTCATTGCAGGCAGGCGCCAAGCGCCTTCAACATTTTATCGCGTACCTATCCTCTCGTCAGAGAGGGAATAGCATTCGAAAGATCTTCCCGCAGGTCGTCTTAGCAAGATCAGAGTCGAGATCGCTGAATAAAGAAAGAGCCTATAAACGGTAATATCTCTCGATCAGATTCGAAATTCCTGTGACACTTTCAGAGTGAGCACCTGATTATTGACTGTCACCGCTCCGGGTCTTCTCGGGTAACGCGATCAGGCGAGGACTGTGCAGCTACCCATATTGGCTTCAAGGCCAGGTTCGTCATAAAACGCCATCTGGTGAAGCTGCTGCTGCGAGAAACCTTAAGATTTCAGAGATGAACACAGAAGGTCGTTCGCTCAGACCCATGTGTTGAAGGTCCAGGGTGATGACGGTCTGTGATCCTGCGATCTCGCTGCTGATTGCGTATGCCATCTCAGGACTGCTGCCGTTGTCGTTCTCGCAGGTCATGACTCACGTCGGTGCTTCAATAGGCTGTGGCGGGCGGACGAGTTCAGTAACGCCACTGGCGAGAATCTGTCGAGTTTCAGTAAAGGTTCGGGGATCGTTCCCTAGAATCCAGGCCGGCACTTCATCAATGACCGGATCATCCGACGCGAGGCCTAACATCTTCAATCGGCTGTTGATGGCGGTGGTACGTCAAATCCCGGAAGTGAGCGAACCTATTCTTGCTCGAGCTTCGACCAGCATCCCCGGTAGGGGAAGTCCGATTGGGCGTAATACCATTTTTCGCCGCATTGGGAGCATTGGAAAAAACGTTCCACCAGGCCATGTTTCGGCCAATCAACCGGGCCAGGGATAGTCATCAGTACAGGATGGCCGGTCAGGGTTTTCTCGAATTCAAGATCCTCTCCGGCTGATGCAAAAGCTCCCTCGGGATGAATCTCGCAGGCAGTACAACTCATCGCCTAAGTCCCCGATCAAAACCTAATCAGTCATCGGTGTGATGAAGCACTGGCCCTCTATCGCTGCCGAGCTTGTAGATCAGCGCGGCTTTGGTACCGCAGCACTCTGCAGAAAAAGAGATCAGGTCATTGGTAAGCCATCGGCCTTGAGAAAGTACGGCGTCTGCGCTTGATTCTGGAAATTGCCAATCAACCAGATAGTCAGGCTCGCCATGCCCATCAAGGTATTGGGCCAGATGGGCGAAAGAGATGATGTGGTATGGCCCGTAGTGATCCTGTAGCAAGAGTAGGTGGTTATGATCCGGCGATACAAGGCCAAATGCCCAGTCTGACGGATAGAGTGTACCCGTTGGTCGAAACCGGATTGCCTCGTCAGTGTTGGGAAGTAAAAAAGACAGTGATTCAGTACCTAAAGACAGGGGGAAAGTGCCCGCCGCGTATCCGCGAAATACAGCCGTTGCAAGGGGATAGTGAAGCCTGAGCGTAAATTCTACGGATTTGAATCGACTGCCGGAAAGTTCAGTACTTATGTAATGCTGCAGGTCATCCACTATCTGGTCAGGCGCAGGTTGTTGTCCCCGCAGAAACTCGCGAAGACGACTGAGGTCAACTACCGCCCAGCGAGATTTTGCCTCTTGCGGAAAAACAGCAAACCCATCAATCGCAAACACGTTCAGCAGGGAAAAGCCGTCCGAGCCGATAGTGCTGTCCTGTAGGGGTATTGGGTAGCCCTGCGAATCTCCCTCAAAGAAAAAGGCGAGGGAATGAACACCCTTGGCAATGGAATCCGTGCTGGGGTCCAGGCCGGTATCGTGATCCCCGCCGATACGTTGTTTGCCGTTGAACACCGCAGTCACGTCCGCCCTGTGGATCAACAGTTCAAACGACACATACTCTGTGAGCGACTCAGAATCGGCTGCCTCAGCCCGACCCGCCGTTATCCCCCAATGGCACTGAAGCAGCAACAGTCCCAGCAGAAGCAGTGATTTACCCCCAAGGTGAGTGGTAGCGAACATGGTAAGGGCTCGATTCAGCGGGATCGGCTAATCAGAGCAGAGTATTGAGCGGGCGAGATAAATGTGCATTTCGTGTTATCACGGCCTGGGTAACCACAGACCAATCTACACCTGTTTTCAGTCTTTGTGGTATTCGTATGACGATGGCGTTGTGGCTGTATCCGGGCGCTTGGGTTTGCGGGCCGAATTCTCAATAAGCCTGCCAAATGAGTAAATTTATTGATCATTTAAAACTGTGCTATGGTTAGTTTCCGCGAGGTTTGTGAGCCGTTCGAGCACAACATGAACCTGCCAGCGTCTGCTGAAACCTCCGCGAAAGTAAGCCCTTGATCATGAGGATACGATCATGCTGACCATAGCGGCCAGCGTCGTTGTTGGTTTCTTCGGGGCCTATTTTATTGCCGGGAGCAAACCGCACTGGCTCGCCGTTGCTCTGGGATTACTTGCCGGGTTGGTACTCTTCCTCACAGTCTTTTTCGCAAGTCACATCATTTTTCTGGGCATATTGCAGTCATTCGATGCAGAGGCTGAAACCTGGTCAATCCTCAGGTTCGGGCGGTTTATTCTGATACCCCTGGAGGGGGTGCCGTGGATCATGGGGCTCGGGGTGCTTATTGCGGGCCTTGGCAGCGCTATCGGATGGACAAGGGCAAAGAGCAAAAACAGGAAGCGCCCATGATCGGGCATCTTCATTTATAGGGGCGAACCAGCACCGGGATCACTATGAACTATATCGATCTTGGAAAATATCTTTTGGCGGGGATTGTTTCCGGTCTGCTCTGCCGCTTCACTTATTATGATGCGGGGCTATGGCAGATAGCGGGCCCGGCGCTGGTACTGGCAGCGGTGATTCTAATGGCGGGCCGATTTATTGGAGGCATCATCCCCCGGCAAGCCTTTTTTGGCCCGCTGATACTGTTTCTGTGCTGTGCGGTTGGCTGGTTTCTGGCCTTTGCGCATGGCTTAAACGAAGGGTTCTACATCTGGCCTGCCGAGTGTGGCTTTATCGGGGGGTTGTTCGTGGGTATTGGATTGATCTTTGCCGACCGACCTCGTACATATTTGTGCCATCGTCGTGCACACCACCGTCGCCGGGACTCTCGGTAGATCGGCATGGATTCTTTGGGACTTCCCCTTATTCAACGCCTTTTCCGGACCCCTAAAAACCGCAGCGGTAGATCATTGCCTGACTCTATCTCCCAAGTGAGGGCTCTTTGTTGTCAGATCGCGGCCGCAAAAGAAGGGGTCACTCCCGAGATCACTACATACCCAGTTATCTCTGACGGCGGAAGAATAATCCAACCTCATATACAGGAGACTCGAAATGCCTTTGATTCAGGTACAGATGTTTACCGGTCGAACACCCCAACAGAAACGTGATCTGGTTCGTGCACTCACGGACGCGTTTGTCGAAACCGCTGGCAGCACCCCTGACGCGGTCGATGTGATACTGACTGATGTTGAGCAATCTGACTGGGCTCAAGGAGGAGAACTATTCTCCGAGAAAAAATCAAAATGAGTGATACTGTTTCTCCCGTATCGTGTGTTTAGTCCTTTCGCATGGCCATACGAGTTCTCGTAGTCACATGACAACTGTTAAACCATTCAAGGTAAGAATCTCTGATGAGAAGATTGACGCAATAAGAACGCGAGTCGCTGCATTCCCGTGGCATGAAATGCCAGACGACGGAGGGTGGGACTACGGTACAAATCTGGATTATATGAAGGAGTTCTGCAACTACTGGGTTACTGAATTTGATTGGCGTAAACAGGAGACACGAATTAACCGGTTTTCCCACTTCACAGCGCCTGTGGATGGGGTTGACATTCATTTTATTCACGAAAAAGGCAGTGGGCCCAACCCCAGGCCGCTCATAATTTCCCATGGCTGGCCGGGAACAATTGTCGAATTCCTCGACTTTATAGACCTTCTTGCCCACCCAGAACACCACGGCGGAACCGTGGACGATGCCTTTGATGTCGTCGCACCATCTTTGCCCGGATTCGGTTTTTCAGGTCGTCCACCACGGCCGTACGGCCCAAGAAAAATGGCGGCCATGTTTAACAGCCTGATGACTGATGTTTTAGGGCATGACCGCTATATTGCACAAGGCGGAGATTGGGGCGGTGCTATTTCAAGCTGGCTGGGCTATGACCACGCGCCCTCATGTGCTGCTATTCATATCAATATCCTAACGATGCGGCATAAAGACGGACCACAGGGAGCTGAAGAGATTGCCTGGGCGGAACAATTTGAAAAAGACCAGATTGTTCAAAACGGCTATCGCACTCAGCAGGCAACCAAACCTCAGACCTTAAGTTACGCCATGATGGATAGCCCGGTCGGTGTGGCCGCGTGGATTCTGGAAAAAATGCATGGCTGGTCTGATCTGACACAGGGTGACTTAGAAAGCGTATACACCAAGGACCAGTTGCTGACCAATATCATGGTCTACATCGTTAGCCGAACCTTCAACACTGCGTCCTGGATTTACTATGGGCGCCGCGAAGAGGGAGGGAGAATCTTGTCAGCGGAAGGAAAAAGAGTGGAAGTGCCGACCGGTTGCGCACTGTTTCCAGAAGAACTTCTGGCCTGGCCACCACGCAGTTACGTCGATCGAATTTACAACGTCACGCAGTGGACAGAGATGCCACGCGGTGGGCATTTTGCAGCGATGGAACAACCAGACCTGCTAATAAAAGAGATTCGAAAATTCGCACGCAGCCTGTGAGATTGGAAAGACCCATAACATCCATCAAAAAGAGAGCCTAGCTTCTCGACCGAGAGAAATCGATCGAACCAGGGAGCCTCATAGCGTGTCGCCCTGAGATAGGCCTTTCGTGACACCTGTTCCCAGGCGCCCTTTAATCGGATTGGTTGGATAATGGTCTTTGGCGGCTGTGGCCTGAGTTGGCGATCGACCCATTTTTCCATCTCACCCGATAAATTAAACACACTCGCCCTCACAGGAGGAATTAAGCCGCTGTTATCTGGAGTTGGAAACTGGTGACTGGACGGGTATCGAATATCAAGCGCGGATTTACCATTTTCGGGGATCATTGCATCAAGATACACCAGAGTCCGGATACGGCCCGGCATCTTGTCAGCAGCGTCGGTGATAGGCATGCCACCATAGGAATGCCCAACTAGAACTACGTCATACAGTTTCTGGGATTTGATAATTGAGCAGATATCCGCTATGTGAGTGTCAAGGCTTACTTTGGTAGGGTCTGAATCTGCCTGAG
>DCXP01000036.1:0-1763 GCA_002327725.1 Proteobacteria bacterium UBA2133 | reverse complement strand
TGCCATACCCGACAGCGATGGTGCCAAGACCTTGAACCCCTTGAGGGAGAGGCGATCCGCTAAAGGGGTCCAGCACCAACCACCATGGAACGCGCCATGAATCAGGAGAAATGTCACTCTTGAGGGATCATTCTGAGATTGTTGGTTTACGGTCGAGCAAGCAGCGAGAAGGAGCCTAAGTGCAGCCAGTAACTAGTCGTCATGTTGATGGAGCCGGTCTCGCCTATGGTCTCTGCGCAATTGTGATCTGGGGTTCCTTTCCTCTCTATTTTAAACAGACCGAATCATTTGGGTTCTTGAGTGTGTACGGGCACCGCGCGCTTTGGGCCATGCCTTTTATGTTCCTGGTGTTGCTTGGTTTGCGGTCTTGGCAGGAAGTTGTACCGGTATTCCGGAGTAGACGGCTTTTGCTTCCGATCATGGCGACCAGCCTCATCATCGCGGTGCAACAGGCATTGTATATCTGGGGTGTCTTTACAGAGCGCATCGTAGAACTGTCCATGGGATTCTACTTAGTCCCCGCATTCTCGATTTTTTTTGGTTATCTATTCTTTCAGGAACGCATAGGCAGGACACAGTGGCTAGCGGTGGGGTTATCCATATCCGGTGTAGCAGCCTTAATCGTCATGCTCGGTGAGAATCCGTGGCTTGGTGTCACTATGGGGCTCACGTTTACGGTCTATAGTGGAATCAGGAAACGACTTTCCGTTGACCCCGCAGCAGGGCTTTTCCTGGAGACAGTGCCATTGTTTTTTATTGGCTTATGGTTCGTCATTCAGTTCCCCCTGCAGGACGATAGATCACTGCTTTCCTGGCCTGAATTGTTGTTGCCACTTTCAGCTGTCTATACAATTTTGCCGATTCTCTTGTATGTTATTGCGGCTCGGCGGATTGCCCTGTCCCTGCTTGGAACACTTTTCTATTTGGCTCCAACGGGAAACTTTTTTTTCGGGGTTTTGGTCTATAACGAAACGTTTTCACAAATTCACGTAGTGGCATTTCTCTTGATTTGGTTCGGGTTAGGGATTTACCTATATGCGGAGCGTGCCAAAGTCGAGTGACTGTGTATCAACTCGTACTTAGAAGGGGAGATGAGTTGGACCCTTGTAGCGGACGACTAGACTTCATCGCAATTAACAGCAACTTTGTTGATGGATGAAAGATGGCGGGCTCTATGCCACCACAAGCGCAATATGCCGCAATCCACAAAAATCATTTGTAGTAAAGAGTCTCACCGCGTTTCCAGTTGACCTTGCTTAACCAATTGGGGTTGTAGGATCGGCGTGAGTTACGTTGGCGTTTGGCTTCGCCCTCCATCCACTTGCCCCTGCAGCAAGAACCAGGTTCACCGTGGGGTGAGGCGGGCAATGGTGAAAGCAAAACGTACCATATAATTTTGCCGGTTGTTTTATTTTGAAGTCGAAACTCTGGGTTAGGGCGATGATTCCAGCCTAGTTAATATCGGTGTGACCGCTCGCATGTTTCATAAAATGAAACATGGGATTTGGTTTTGGCTAATGGAAATCTGGTATCGTTCGCCCGGGAATAATCCAGCCAGAATTGTGCTTGCTACCAGATTTGACTATGAAGCAAGATTTGACCAAAGAAGTGCAACAGCGCTACCACAGGCTTCTTGAGGAGGTCGCGGATCCCAACGAGTGGGCCTGGGCATGGCGCTCCGAGTACAACCACGGTGGCTTCAAGGCGGTCGATTTTCTCATGGAGGAGATCGTTAATTCTGGAAAATGTATCGGCTGTGCAGC
>DCXP01000004.1 GCA_002327725.1 Proteobacteria bacterium UBA2133 | reverse complement strand
GCGTTGCGTTCTTTTCATGGACCGGGCCTTGCGGGCAAGGATCCTTACGCCCTGTGGCGTTACCAGCCGATTTACTTTTCGATTTTTTCCTACAACGGACTTAAGTTCCGTGCCTTTGTGCTGGCACGGGTTTTTGTGCGGGCGGTGCGGCGGATCGAAAAAGCGCTGACCACCCGCCCACGCTGCTGGCGCGGGGTTTTGAAAAAAAGCGAATACCGGGTGCAATGAGACCCGGCCCGAAGGGCAACAGATCAAGGGAAAAGGGGAGATTGATGACTCGCGATCCACGCTATGACGTGCTGTTCGAACCCGTGGCCATTGGCCCGGTCACCGCACGAAACCGTTTCTACCAGGTGCCGCACTGCAACGGGATGGGTCACACCATGCCCAACAGCGTAGCCGGCATGCGTGCCATGAAAGCCGAGGGGGGCTGGGCGGTCGTTGCAACCGAGGAGTGTGATATTCATGCCTCCAGTGATGTGTTGCCCTACCGGGAGGCACGGCTTTGGGATAAGGGAGATCAGGATTGTCTGGCGCTGATGACCGAGCGGGTGCACGAACACGGCGCGCTGGCCGCGGTCGAGCTGGTGCACAGCGGCCATAACGTGTCCAACCACTACTCACGGCTGCCGGTACTGGGCGTTTCAGATATCGCGGTCAACAGTTTCGATCCGGTGCAGGCCTGCGCCATGACCCGGCGTGATATCGCTGATGTACGGCGTTGGCACCGCCAGGCTGCTATCCGTGCCCGCGACGCCGGTTTCGACATCGTCTATGTCTATGCGGGCCATGATCTTGCCTTGCCGATGCACTTTATCAGCCGCCGGCATAACCGGCGCAGCGATGAATACGGCGGATCATTGGAGAACCGCGTGCGCCTGACCCGCGAACTGCTGGAAGACGCCAAGGAAGCGGTCGGCGACCGCTGCGGGGTCGCGATCCGCTTCGCGGTTGATGAACTGCTGGGAGACGACGGTATCGCCAGCGGCGCGGAGGGCCGGGAGGTGGTCGAGATGCTCTCTGAACTGCCTGACCTGTGGGATGTCAACGTCAGTGACTGGGCCAACGATTCGGTGACTGCCCGATTCGGCGAAGAGGGCGGCCAGGAATCCTACGTGGCATTTGTAAAACAATTGACGACCAAACCCGTGGTCGGTGTCGGACGCTTCACCTCGGCGGATGCGATGGTCTCCCAGATCAAACGCGGTATCCTGGATATGATCGGTGCCGCGCGCCCCTCCATTGCCGATCCTTTTCTGCCGCGCAAGATCGAGGAAGGGCGGATCGAGGATATCCGTGAGTGCATCGGCTGCAATATCTGCGTCAGCGGCGACTGGACGCAGTCACCGATCCGCTGTACCCAGAACCCCACCATGGGTGAAGAATGGCGCCGCGGCTGGCATCCGGAAATCATCCAGCAGCGGGGGGAAAGCGAAAAGGTGCTGGTGGTGGGTGCCGGCCCGGCAGGGCTCGAGGCGGCGATGAGCCTCGGCCAGCGCGGATACGAAGTGGCGCTTGCCGACAGCGGCGATGGCGGCGGCCGGGCGCTGCGCGAGTCGGGCCTGCCGGGGCTTGCAAGCTATAAACGGGTCAGTGACTACCGCCTCGGACAGATCGCAAAGCTCGCCAAGGTCAGTGTCTTCCCCGGCAGTGAGATGGACCGGGCAAGTGTTCTGGAGTTCGGTGCCGACCAGGTGCTGATTGCAACCGGGGCCAGATGGCGGGCCGACGGCCTTGGCCGGGCAACGCACGCGCCAATCCCGGGAATCGCGGACCACCCGCAGTGTCTGACGCCGGATGACATCATGGCAGGACATCTGCCAGGCGCCGGCTCAGTGCTGGTCTACGACGATGATCATTACTATCTGGGCGGCGTGATCGCGCAACTGCTTGCCGACAGCGGCAAGACCGTGACCCTGGTGACGCCGGGCCCCGAAGTTTCCTGCTGGACACAGAACACCATGGAACAGCAGCGTATTGAAAAGGCGTTGCTCGACCGGGGTGTGCGGCTGGTCGTAAAACATACCCTCACCGGTGCCGCATCGGACGCGGCAAGTTTTGCCTGCAATACGACGGACCGGGCGCTTTCATGCGAGGCACAAGCGCTGGTGATGGTGACCCTGCGCGCACCTCAGAACGGCCTTTACTTTGCACTGGCAGGAGAGCAGCAGGAGCAACTGGATGAACTGCCCTTCGGGCTGATGCGTATCGGCGACTGTATGGCGCCCGGCACCATCGCAGCCGCGGTCTACGACGGCCATCGGGCGGCCCGCGAGATGGACAACCGGCCGGATCCGGACAGCGCGCCGTTCAAACGTGAACGGTCCATCATTGATCCGCCCTGAGGCGGCTGGCTAATCGAGATCGTTGTCCCGGTCCATCCGGCGCAGATTGAAGTCGCGCTTGGCGGGATCGCCGTAGCCTCCGCCGCCGGGAAGTTCCATCAGCAGGTGCTCGCCGGCAGGAATGATCTGCTTGCCTTTGGTTTTGAGTTTCTTGCCGCTGGCAAGGCGGACCACGCCCGCAGCACCGTCGCCGCCGCCATGGCGGCCGCGCGCCGGGTGATCCACCCGGTCAAAAAGGGCAAAAATGGCAAAGGGCGCACCCTCGGCATGTGAGACTTCGATCACCTGTCCGTGTCCACCGCGGTATCGGCCGTCCCCGCCGGAGCCTTCGCGCAGTTCCTTGCGGTGAAAAATGACCGGCGCAATGGACTCGGTGATCTCGACCGGGGTGTTGCGTACGCCGGATGGAAAGGCAGTCGCGGAGAGGCCGTCCCGCCAGGGTCGCGCCCCGGTACCGCCCGAGTGAAAAATGGTCACGGAGAACGGTGTGGCGTCACCGTAATCAGCCCCGTCCAGAAGGCCGGGACCGCCGGTCATCATTGGATTCCACAGGCTCGAACTGCCCTCTGCCGGGGCTCGTCCTGGCAGAGCCTTTTCCAGGCACCCCAGCACCACGTCGGGCAGCATCTGGCCGATAACGTGACGCACGGCCACGGCGTGCGGCCGCGGCGCATTCAGGATGCACCCTTGTGGAGCGCTGACCTGAATCGGCTCCAGGGATCCCGCGTTATTGGGGATCGCAGAGGCGATCACACAGCGCACACCAAAAGACGCGTAGGCCTGTGTATAACTGAGCGGCACGTTGATGCCGAAGGGCGAAACCGCTGATGTCCCGGCGAAGTCGACAGCGATGCCCTGCTCGCTGATGCTGAGACTCGCTTTCAGGGTGACCGGTTCGCCGTAACCGTCCACCGCCATCTCATGATTCCAGGTACCGTGCGGCAGGCCCGCGACCTCATCGAGAACCGCCCGGCGGGAGCGGGAGATGATGTGCTCACTGATCTTTTCAAGGTCGTCCAGAGCAAACTCATCCATCATCTCCGCCAGCCGGCTGCAGCCGACGGCGTTGCCCACCGTCAACGAATACAGGTCGCCGATGACCTGATCGGGCTCGCGCACGTTGGCACGCACGATCGCCATCACGGCCTCCGCCGGTTCCCCGCGCTCAAACAGCGGCAGGATGGGGATGCACAGCCCCTCTTCGAAGACCTGGCCGGCATCGGGTCCAAAACCCCGGCCGCCGATATCGACCACGTGTACCGTCGAGGCCAGCAGGCCCACGATACGGTCATCGATAAAGGCCGGCGTCACGACGGTGAAATCAAAAAGATGGCCGGTGCCAAGCCAGGGGTCATTGGTCAGGTACACATCCCCCGGCTGCATACGCTCGAGCGGAATCTCATCAAGAAAATAGCCCACGGAGGTGGCCATTGCGTTGACGTGACCCGGCGTGCCGGTCACGGCCTGGGCCAGCATGCGCCCGTAGAGGTCAAAGATTCCGGCAGAAAGATCGCCTGCCTCACGCACGGTGGTTGAAAAAGCCGTGCGGATAAGTGCCTGGGCCTGCTCTTCGACAATACTGATGAGCCGGTTCCAGATGACCTGACGCTGAATGGCCCTCGAGGCGGCAGGTGCTGTCGCGGTATCTGATGGCGCCGGTCCGGCGGTTGCGACGAGGTCGCCATAGGGGTTCGCGTCAAGCGCCCACCCGGCAGGCACCACCAGCGTGGTCTGGTCTTCGGTAATGACGGCAGGCCCGGTAACCGGGTTTGCGGCTCGGAGCTCTTCCCGGGCGATGACCGGACACTCCGCCGGATGGTCAGTGCCCGGCATCCAGACTGTCCGCTGGCCGGCGCTGCGCTGCGGGTCGGGTGATCCCTGTTCGGCCTGCGCGCGGATACCCTCGTTGGCGGGGGCTGATGCGGTCAGCGACCAGGTCAGAATTTCCAGCGGCACTCCGGGAATGCCCTG
The DNA here is from genome assembly GCA_002327725.1 of Proteobacteria bacterium UBA2133. Taxonomy (GTDB): domain Bacteria; phylum Pseudomonadota; class Gammaproteobacteria; order Arenicellales; family UBA868; genus UBA868. The sequence goes on along the minus strand of DCXP01000004.1, from coordinate 9,287 downwards.
GCCATATTGGGCCCGATAGGCTTTATCGAAGGTCTCAGCAATCGTCCTGCGATCCTCGGGAGTCAATCGCCGGTCCGGAAGCTGAATCTTGATCTCGTGTCCCTGCCCGGCGTAGCGGATGAAGGCATGACGGACCGTCGACACGGGCGCCTCGCCGGCGCCGAGACGCACGGTCGCACTCGCCTCTTGTTCCATCTCCTGGAACAGGGCGTTGATGGTCTCGGGATCGAGATCGGCGAGTAGGGTAAAGCGGCTGCGGACGACTTCAAAGGCGACCGGCGCCAGCAAAAAGCCCACGGCGGATCCCACGCCCGCGTCGCGCGGGATGATGATCCGGCCGATGCCGAGTTTGCGGGCCACCGCAATCGCATGCAGCGGCGCGCCGCCGCCGAAAGCGATCAGGGTACGCTCTGTCACATCCAGCCCCTTTTCAACGGCATGCACCCGGGCTGCGCTGGCCATGTTTTCGTCAACGATTTCGATGATTGCCTGGGCGCCGCCGGCAGCATCGGTCTTGAGTCCGTCACCAACCGCGGCTTCGATGGCCTGTTGTGCCGCCTTGGTATCGAGTGGTATCCGCCCGCCTGCGAACCCATCGGCGTCCAGCCTGCCCAGCATGAGATTGGCATCGGTGACCGCCGCACCCTGGCCGCCGCGGCCGTAGCACGCAGGCCCGGGTTCGGCACCGGCACTTTCCGGCCCCACTGCCACCCGGCCAAGTTGGTCGACGCTGGCCAGCGACCCGCCGCCGGCGCCGATCTCGACCATATCGACCACCGGGATCTTGATGGGTATGCCGCTGCCTTTCATGAAGCGGTGTGCGCGGTCGACTTCAAAGGTCCGCGACAGCGGAAGGGTGCAGTCATCAATCAGGCAGATCTTGGCGGTGGTGCCGCCCATATCAAAAGACAGCACTGATGACTCGCCAAGGGTGCGGGCGATATGGGCCGCGAGGATGGCCCCGCCGGCGGGGCCCGATTCGATAAGGCGTACCGGAAAGGCCGCCGCGGTATCGATGGTCACCTGGTGACCTCCCGAAGTCATCAGCAGGCAGGCGCAGTTGAAGCCGTCGCTGGCAAGGCGCTGGCGGACCTCAAGCAGGTAACTCGCTATCAGCGGCTGGACATACGCGTTGGCACAGGTGGTGCTCTGGCGTTCATATTCGCGGATCTCGGGGCAGACTTCGCTCGAAAGCGACACCGCGATATCGGGCAAATGCTTTTGCAGAATATCGCGGATGCGCTGCTCGTGGACCGGGTTGGCATAGGCATGCAGCAGACCCACAGCAACGCTCTCAATCTCCGCTTGCCGGATGCGCTCTACGAGCGCTTCGACCGGGGCGCCCTCGAGCGGCTGAAGAACCTGGCCGCGGTAATCAAGCCGCTCCGGCACAGCCCAGCGCAGACGTCTGGGCACCAGCGGCGCCCTGCGATCGGCATCAAAGTTGTACTGGTCGAAGCGGTTCTCGTAACCGATCTCAAGTGAGTCGCGATGCCCCTCGGTCACGATCAGTGCGGTCTTTGCGCCGCGCCGTTCGATCAGGGCATTGGTTGCGAGGGTGGTGCCGTGGGTGATGAGGGCGACATCGGCAGGCGCGACGCCGGACTGCGAAAGCAGGTGGGCAATGCCCTGCATGAATCCTTCTGCCGGATTCCGGGTCGTCAGGACCTTGGCGGTGTACCGTGCAGCGCCCGCCTGCAGGACCGCATCGGTAAAGGTCCCACCGATATCAATGGCAATCCGTGGCGCGCTGCTCATGTCTTCAGTGGCGCCCAGCTGAATCGGCCGGCGACCTTAAATTCCGGGGGCTCACGTTTTTCTTGCCTTCCCCGGCCACTTTTCGCCGCTGCCGAGAATCACGACCGAGCGGTAGTTCATCGAGAATGGCGTTTACGCTGGACCGGTCATAACGGGCCAGTTCGCGAAGGCGCCTGACTTTGGCGCGGGCGGAAGGTGCCGAGGGTCTGGTCATATGCCGGAAGGGACTTTCGAGATCCGGGCGGTTCTCGAAGGCGGATCAGAACTGGTCTTTTAACTCACGGGTTCTGGCAAAGACGTCCACCAGGGGCTTGCCCGAAAGGCCGATGGTTTTCTGCAGGTGGTCACTGTCCGGCCGCAGAAAGGGGTTGGTCCTTTTCTCAAGGTCCACACTTGTCGGAACCGTCGGTTCACCCCGCTGCCGGGCGGCGTCGATCTCGTCACTGCGTGCGATCAGGTCGGCATTGTCCGGCTCTACCGAGAGGGCGAAACGGGCGTTGGCCTGGGTGTACTCGTGGGCACAGTAGATCAGGGTCTCATCAGGCCAGGACAGGATTTTCTGCAGTGATGTCCACATCTGCCCAGGGGTGCCCTCGAAAAGACGGCCGCATCCCAGTGCGAACAGGGTATCGCCGACAAAGCCGATATTGGCGGGCAGGCAGTGGTAAACGATGTGGCCGCGGGTATGCCCGGGCGTGTCGTGAACGGTAAACGACCAGTTCCCCAGCATCACGGTATCACCCTCTGCGACGGTGCGGTCGATGCCCGGAATCCGCTCTGCGTCGGCAGCCGATCCGACAATTTCACACCCGGTCTGCGACTTCAGCTGCAGGTTCCCGCCGGTGTGATCGTCGTGGTGATGGGTATTGAAAATAAAGTCCAGTTTCCAGCCCTTTGCATCGAGTGCATCCTGGATCGGCGTCACCTCGGGCGTATCAATCGCTGCAGTCAGCCCACTGTCCGGATCGTGTACCAGGTAGCCGTAGTTGTCCGAGAGACAGGGAACCTGGTGGACTTCAAGTGTGCTCATCGGATTCAGGCCTTGCTGTGGCCGCTGATCTTGGCGTGCAGCGGTTTGGTTGCTTCAAAGGCGGCTTTTTGCTCCTCGCCGGCCTCATGCTGGTAGTCGCGTTTCCATTCATCATAAGTCATCCCGTAGACGATCTCACGCGCGCGCTCGTAATCCATCTCAAGGCCTTGTTCGTCGGCGGCTGCGAGGTACCACTTGGAAAGGCAGTTGCGGCAAAAGCCCGCGAGATTCATCAGATCGATGTTCTGTACATCGGTGCGCTGGCGCAGGTGCGCTACCAGCCCGCGGAAAGCGGCTGCCTCCAGTCGGGTGCGGGTGGTTTCGTCCATGGTTCCTCCTCGGTCGCTTGGGTTGCCCGGGCCCGGGCCACGGCCCGGCCGCGTTTCGACCTGTTGCTGGACCAAGGGATGGGATAATAGCAGTCGCCAAAGGCGTACGGAACGGGAACAGTGTGAAGCCAGAAGGTGATTCCAGCCATTCCCTTGAGGGAGATTTTGCGACAAAGCCGCCTCCTGGCGACACCGGGACAGGCACTGATCCTGTCGGTATCTCTACCGTCGTGCTCATCCACGGCGTACTGATGAGTGGCCACGAGATGAGTCTGTTGCGCTCTCGCCTGCAGCGCCGCGGATTCAAGGTGCGACAGTTCCGTTATCACAGCCGCAGGCAGACTCCCGTCGAAAACGCGCGGTTTCTGAGTGAGACACTGGCCAAGTGGCGACTCAAAGGCAGCGTACATTTCGTCGCACATAGCCTGGGCGGAGTCGTGCTTGCGCATTTTCTTGCCCAGTATCAATGGCATTGCCCGGGCCGGGTAGTACTCCTGGGAGGACCACTACGGGGCAGTCGCGTTGCCGAGGACCTGTCGCATAAGGGCTGGGGACGCTGGCTGCTTGGCCGTTCCCTGGTGGACGGCCTGCTTGAGGGCGCGCCTTCGCAGTGGCGCCCCGACCAGACCTTGATGATCGCCGGGAAGTGGAGCTTCGGCCTCGCTACCTTGCTGCCGGCGACCCGGTTATGCGGCCCGAACGATGGGGTGGTGCGGTTGTGTGAGACCGAAGATGCCGCGATCAGCCATCGCCTGACCCTGCCGGCCAATCACATGCTGCTTTTGTTTTCACGTCGGGTTGAGAAAGCGATTGCAGATTTCCTGACTACCGGTTCCATCGAAAGGGTCGCCTGATGCGCTATCATGCCGTGCCATGCTCAGGTCTTGGCTGCTGATCAGTCTTAGGGGTGCTGGGGCAATGGTGCGTTATATGGGCATCATGGCGTGGGCCTGCCTGGTTCTGGTGACGGGTTGTGCCAGTTCCTCAAGCAGCGGGATTGAACTGACCGTTTCCAGGGGCGATGCGACCGGGGCCTACGCCGGCACCTACACCGGTACGATCTCACTCACTTCAACGGCCGACGTGGTCGCTCTGGGCTCGGCGACCGATGAACGTACGGAGACTATTTCCGTAAGCGTAACGGCAGATGGTTTGGCATTTCTCACGGTTCGGGGTGTCACGATCACCGGTGTCGTCGACAATGCGGGAAACTGGGGGCTTCAGGCTTCGATCGATGACCTGCGTTCACTGCTGAGCGCAACGAATATCTCGCGGCTGAATGACGCCGGCTGTCCGTTCGCCGCCAAGGCTGCCCGCATTCAGGGGGTGATTGCACCGCCGGCCATGACGGCCGATGTCAGCGGTACCCTGAAATGCAAACGCGCCGAAGTCACCGTGGCGACATTGACAACCGCGGGTACCCTGACCGCGAGCCGCTAGGCATCGGTCTTGCTGAATCCAAGAGAATTGATAACACCCTGATGCGCGAACACCTTGGCGTTGGTGGGCGTTATCCCGATCTTGCGTCGGGACTCTCGGCACTCTTCCCCGGGTGACGGTCGGGTCGCGGTACGCGGCGCCAGAAGAGCCGAAACAGCAGCGGTGCGCTGACGGCAATCAGGATAATGCGCCAGCTGTGCATCACGCCGATGAAAGCGGTATCGGCGTTCAGGGCAACTGCAATCAACCCCATCTCCACCAGGCCTCCCGGCACCAGCGCGAGCAGCAGCGAGAGCGGATCGATATTGAGCAGCGGAGCCATCAGTTCGGTCACCCCTAGCGCACCCGCGAGCATTACGATGGTTGATCCCAGCGAGGTCGCAACGGAGCGCAGCACATACCGGGTGCGCAGGTTGGCAAACTGTGTCCCGATCGATGTACCGATGACAACCTGCGCCGCAACCGTCACAAAAGGCGGCAGCGCGACCGAGACCAGTTCGAAGATATAGGCGATAGCACACAACAGCATCGGCCCCAGGATTTCGCCAAAGGGCACCCGGATGGCGCGGGCGCCGAAGAATCCGGCCACGGCACAGGCAGCCCAGACCAGCCAGTCGTGCCAGTGCGGCATAGCCACCAGTTCTGAAAGCGCGACCGGCCCGGGCGCAAGATCAACACCCCGAACGAGCGCCAGGTAGATGGGTACCGAGGACACCACGCAGAAAATCCGGATCACATGCGCAATCGGTATCAGCTGGTTGTCACCGCCGGCTTCTTCGCCGGCAATCGTCATCGGTCCTAGACCCCCGGGCATGCTTGAAAAATAAGCAGTCGGCAGATCCATCCGACCAAAGCGGCGAAAGACGCCCAGAGAGATTCCGGTCATGAGGACGACATAGGCGCTGACCAGCAGTGCGGCCAGCGACCACAGACCGAACTGTGAAAGCGTATCGGCGGTGAAGTAGCTGCCCAGCAGCAGGCCCATGACCGCGATCATCGCTTTTCTGAGCCGGACAGACCGTCGGAAAGGCATGCCGCCCACGGCTCCGGCCGATACCAGCAGCATCGATCCCAGCATCCACGGTAAAGGAAGCGAAAGCCAGAAAAACACCGCCCCGCCGAGACCTCCGGCGATCAGCGACAGCAATACCCGGACGCCATGCGCGTGGTCATTCAAGTACGTGGAGAGCATCACCCGGGACCGCTCAGACAACCTGATCACTGTGCTCCAGTAAAGGCATTATTCCCGGCGCAACAGGCAGTCACGCCTCCTGTCGACCTTCAGCGTTCGTAGGACTCTCTTCGGGACGCCTCGGAAAGCGCAATCAGGTACTCGAACGGGTCCGGCAGGATCGCTTCTCTTGCCTGTGCCAGGGATTCGCATCCGGCATAACTCACGGCCGAGCGCAGGTGACCGCGGATCCGGTGCAGGATATCGACGACGCTGCCGCGGTAGGGCACCTGGATTTCCTGGCCCTCGGGAGGTGTTGCCAGGGCCGCATCCACGGCTTCTGAATCTTCTGAATCGTAGAGTGATCCCATCACCGCTTCGGGAGAGGTCATGCCGCGGTAGATCTTTTTCTTGGTGTGTGTGGCAGGGTCCTCAATCACCCGCCCGGGGGCTTCGTCGGTGCCGGATAGCGCGCTGCCCAGCATCACGGTGTCTGCACCACAGGCGAGCGCCAGAAAGATATCCTTGTCGTAACGGACACCGCCATCGGCCATGATGCTGATCTCCCCACCCACTTCACACCAGGTTTCACGGATCGCCTGAAGCTGCGGCACACCGGCAGCTGTTTCCAGCCGGGTCCGGCAGCCCCGTCCGGGACCCACCCCGACCTTCACCGCATCAGCCCCAAGCTGACACATAAAGCGTGCACCGGCACCGGTGGCGACGTTGCCACAGATCAACGGCGCCTCAGGGAACTCGGCGCGCAGACGCTCGATCCCCTGCTGCATCACCAGCGAGTGACCATGGGCGATATCAACGAACAGGGAGTCGGCCCCTGCCTCAAGCAGAGCCTGCGCACGCTCCATGAAGTCGCCGGCACAACCGACAGCCGCCCCGGTCAGCAGCCGGCCCTTTGCATCCTTGCTGGCGAAGGGCCGCTCACGCAGGAAGCGCACGTCCTTGCGGGTAATCAGTCCGTGAATCCGACACTCATCATCGACCAGCGGAAGCCGTTCAATTCTTCCCTCGAACATGATCCGCTCGGCGTCTTCCGTGGCCACGTCGGGCCCGGCGGTCTTCAACTGCGCCATGGGCGTCATGAAATTCTCCACCGCCTCGTTATCATGGGAGCGGTCCCAGGGAATATCCCTGCGGGTCAGGACGCCTGCGAGAATGGCACTGCCCGGGGCAGTTTCAATCAGGATGCCGTTGATCTTGTGACGCCGGGCGAAAACGCGCGCCTCGCCGATGGTTGAGCCCAACGGCAGTGTCCGCGGCTGTTCAATCACGGCACTGTGGCTGCGCTTGACGCCAGCCACGGTCTCACACTGGCGTTCGATGCTCTGCCCCCTGTGGATGACCCCGAGTCCGCCTTCAAGCGCCATAGTCTGGGCCATGTCGCCGCCGGTGACGCTGTCCATATTTGAAGAGACGATGGGCAGTTCCAGGGCCAGCGCCGTGGTCAGCTGCGAGTGCAGCGCGATGGCGTCGCGGGTTGCGGTGATGCCTTTCTGGGGCCGGAACAGAAAGTCGTCAAAGGTCTTGCCGATCCAGGCCGGATCGAGAGGGTGCTTATTCATGGGGCAAAAGCGGGTTGGTCACGGTCGCGGCGACCGGGCACTGCGATGGGTCAGGGGCAGATCATAAGACCCTGGTTCCCGGGGCTCAAGCGCCGTTCAGGCGGCGGCTGGGTGCCAGCCGGCATCGGCCCAGAGCTGGCCGCTGACGGCAGAGTTGCGGATCATGAAACAGATCGCATCGGCGATTTCTTCGGGACGGATCAGGCGCCCGAGCTGGGTGTCCGGAAGAATATGCTGCTCAACATAGCCGTCGGGCATTCCCTGCAGCAGCGGCGTATCCACAAATCCCGGGTGGATCACCCCGGTGCGCACGCCGTGGAACATCGCCTCTTTCATCAGCGTGGATGCGGCACCCTCCAGACCGGCTTTGGTGCTGGCGTAGGAGACCTGTCCGCGGTTACCCTGAGAAGAAACTGAGCCGATGAAAATAATGGTGCCTTGCACTTTTTCGTTGGGATGCCATTTCTTGAGACCCTGGCGGTTCCGGTCCACTGCAATGCGGGCGATCGTCTCCATCGCCCAGTAGACCGGGTGGATGAGATTGACCTCAAGCACCTGGCGAAAGACATCAGCGGGATAGATGTTGGCTTCGCCGGTGTCGCGCTCAATCTTTACGGCAAGCCTGTCCCTGAAAATTCCTGCGGCCGGGACCATGATCTGGACTATGCCGTGATGATGGGAGGTTTCATCGAATACCTGCGCCCGAAACTGCAGATCGGTCACATCACCGGTGAAAGCCAGAGCCAATTCACGTCCCGCGTCCTCGTTGATTTGCCTGGCGAATTCACAAACAGCAGATTCGCTGAGGTCGACCAGGGCAATGCCTTTGACACCCTGTTTAACGAGTTCCAGCGCTGTGGCACGGCCGATGCCGCTTGCAGCGCCTGTTACCACTCCGACCTTGTCCTGAACTTGCATGCTGGCCTCCCGCGACCGTTGGTGCGACAAGCCAGATGATTGCTTGCGCGTGAAGTCAGATCGTTATGGTGCACCGCACCATGCACCTTGTCAACCGAAGGTCTCCGGAAAGCCTTCTAGGAGACTAAATTAATGGAAAATAATTCGGAAACCGTTAAAGAATCAGCAGGATCGGTTTCGCACCGCAGCAATCTGGCACGGGCAGTACGCGGGGCTACAGGGCAACCCGGATGGCGAGTCCGATCAGGATCAGCCCGAACAGCCGGTCAAGAAAGCGTGCCCGTGCGCGAAGGCGGTCCAGGATGGTCGAGTGGGACAGCACCAGCGCGACGATGATGTACCACAAGGCGTCGATCACCCCGGCGGTCAAAGCCATAATGACCTTTTCCCCCATGCCGGCTTCCGGGCGGACAAACTGGCTGAAGAGTGCCAGGAAAAAAAGTGCAATCTTGGGATTGAGGATGGCAATCAAAAATCCGTCTCGGGCGGCCGAGGCACTGGGGTTGTTGTTGGAACTCTGCAGGACGTCGGCCGTCCCCGCCGAACTGCGCAGGCTGCGAATACCGAGATACACCAGCAAGGCCGCACCGGCGTAGCGCATTCCATTAAAGAGGGCGGGTTGCTGGGTAATCAGGAGGCCGATGCCGCCCGCCGTAAGGCCTGCCCAGATGACAATCCCAAGGCCATGGCTGATGCCGGTAATGACGCCCTGGAGCCGCCCGCCCGAAAGCGTGTTCTGGACCACGACCGTAAGACTTGGCCCGGGTGACATCGCGCCGAGAATACAGATCAGCGACATGGAGAGCCAGAGCGACAGCGGCATAAAAAGGTACCCCAGGGAATGAGCGCCTAGAATAGTTGCTCTGCCCGAAGGTTGCCATAGGTTTCTTACATTATGCCGCCCGTCACGCTGACTTTTTATACACGCAAAGATTGCCACCTTTGCGAAGACATGCAGATGCAACTGCAGGAGTTGCAGCATGATTATGGTTTTGAGATCGACCTGCGCGATGTCGATGCCCATCCCGACTGGACGTCAGCCTACGGAGACAAGGTGCCGG
>DCXP01000072.1 GCA_002327725.1 Proteobacteria bacterium UBA2133 | reverse complement strand
CTCAGCGCCGTTGGGAAATAACGCTCAAGATCCTCTGCCAAAAAAGTGTCTTCCGGAACATCCGAGTCGAGCAGAATCTGAAAGGTGGCAATCTTACTGTGACTCAGCAGGACGGCGAGTTCCGGCCTTGTCAGGCCTTTTTTCTGGGCAATCCTTTCCTTGAGTTCTTCTTCACCGGGCAGGTATTCGAGACTGCGATCAAGTCCGTAGCTTTGCTCGAGTTGCCTAAAGGCTCGGGCGTGATGGTGTATCAGGCTGGGTGCACGGTCCACTGCCAATGCCAGGGCCTGCGTTTGCAAATAGTTGTTGCGCAGCACCAGCTGGGCGACTTCCTCGGTCATGTCACGAAGCAGCTTGTTACGGTCTTCGACGCTGATCTCTCCTGCGCCGACTGCGGCATTGAGAAGAATCTTGATATTGACTTCGTGATCCGAGGTATCGACACCAGCGGCGTTGTCGATAGCGTCGGTATGACACAGTCCGCCAAGGTGGCTGTATTCGATCCGGGCGAGTTGGGTTAGTCCAAGATTGCCGCCCTCGCTGATCACCCGGCATCGCAGGTCTGGCGCATCGACCCGCACCATGTCGTTGACCCGGTCGCCCACCGATTCGTGACTTTCGGTTGAGGCCTTAACGTAGGTGCCGATACCGCCGTTAAAGAGTAGGTCCACGGGGCTTTTGAGCATTTCGTGAATCAACTCATCAGGACTTAATGTCTTGGCGCTGATGCCGAGCGCCTTTCGGACTGCCTCGGATAATTCGATCGATTTGGCATCGCGGGGCCATACACCGCCGCCTTCGGAGATCACTTTCGGATCGTAATCCGCCCAACTTGACCGGGGCAGCTGGAACAGGCGCTCACGTTCGGCAAAAGACACCGCTGGATCGGGGTTGGGGTCAATAAAGACATGCAGATGGTTGAAGGCGCCGATCAGTCGGATCTGACGGGAGAGCAAGAGGCCGTTTCCAAAAACATCACCTGACATATCACCGATACCCATAACCGAAAAGGGCTGCGTCTGGGTATTGATGTCGAGATCCCGGAAGAGCCGCTTGACAGACTCCCAGGCTCCGCGGGCGGTGATGCCCATCGCCTTATGGTCATAACCGGTGCCACCCCCCGAGGCAAAGGCGTCATCCAGCCAGTAGCCGTACTCGGCGGCAACCTCGTTGGCAAGATCGGAAAACGTTGCGGTTCCCTTATCCGCTGCAACCACCAGATAGGGGTCATCCTGATCGTAGCGTACCACCCGGGGCGGCGGTATCACCGCTTCGTGGCTGCGGTTATCGGTCAGGTCCAGCATGCCGCGGATGAAGGTCTGGTAGCAGGATTTCACCTCTGCCGACTGCTCCTCTGGGGCACACTGGGCCAGCCGGCGGACGATAAAGCCGCCTTTGGAGCCGACCGGGACAATGACCGCATTCTTGACGATCTGCGTCTTGACGAGTCCCAGCACCTCGGTACGGAAGTCCTCGGGACGATCAGACCATCGGAGTCCACCCCGGGCAACCAGGCCGCCGCGCAGATGTACTGCCTCGACGCGTGCCGAAAAGACGAAGATCTCAACCATCGGCCGGGGCCGGGGCATCCGGCTGATTGCGCCACAGTCGATCTTGAATGAGAGCCGCTCGGGTTGTCGCCGGTCGTGCTGCTGGAAATAACTCGTTCGCAACATGGCCTCAATCAGGTTGACGTAGGCTGACAGAATCCGGTCTTCATCAAGATTGGTGACCCGCTCGAGCCCCTGGTTGATCTCGGCACGAATACCATCTACCTTGGCCGCACGGTTGTCCTGCAGGTCGGGATCGAAACGGGCTTCAAACAATCGAACAATCCGCTGGACCATATGCGGATTGCCGGCCAAGGTATCAATTACGTAATCCTGGCTGTATCGAAAACGGATCTGCTTGAGGTATCGGTACGCAGCCCTCAGCAGGGTCGTCTGCTGCCAGTTGAGTTGCGCTCTTAGCGCCAGACGGTTGAAGCCGTCATTATCCGTATCACCCCGCCATATCCTCTGGAACAGGTGTTCAAAGTCGGCTTTGCTGTTGTCGATCTCGATGTCCCGTTCATCGCGGTCAGCAAGATCGAAAAGATGAATAAAAACCACCCGTCCACTTGCGTTGCGGACCCGGAAAGGGTTCTCGGTAAGGACATGCAGGCCCAGGTTCTCTATGACAGGCAGCACATCGGAGAGCACGATGGCGGAACCCGGGGAATACAGTCTGAGCTGGGCCTGGAGGGTGGAATAACCGGCCGGCTGGTGAAGTGCGATCTCGAGATGCTCCTCGGCATCTGCCGCCATTACATGGACAAGATCATCCGCACCTCGCGCCGGCGAAAACTCTTCACGAAACGCAGTGGGAAAACCATCACCCCAGTCTTCGGCTCGCGCAAGTCCTTCACTTTCTCCGTATCGATCCTGAAGTAACGCGCTCAGTTCATCCGGCCAGGACCGGGTCAACTCCTCGATCTGTGATTCCACCTGCCTTGTGTCTGGTGAGGACGCGGTCAGGGGGTCTACACTGATGAGGTAATGGATGCGCGTCAGCACCGATTCGGAAAAATACACATTGAACTCGTAGGACTGCCCGCCGTAGGCTGCTGTCAGAGCGTCGCCGATTTTCTGTCGCAGATCACTGTTGAATCGGTCGCGGGGCACAAATACCAGGCACGAATAAAAACGTGAGAAGCGGTCTCGACGCACAAAGAGCCGGGTACGCTGGCGTTCCTGCAGGTCGAGCATGCCCATGGCAGTGTCATACAGTTCATCTTCGGTGATCTGAAAAAGATCGTCGCGTGGATAACGCTCAATCAGATTCTGTAACACCATGATGCCGTGGCCATGCTCGGGGAGGCCGCTTCGGGTCAGCACATGCTGCAGTTTCTGGCGCGGGCCGGGGATATCCACCACGCTGCGGTTATACGCGCCGGCGGAGAAAAGACCGACCAGACAGGTCTCACCGGTGAGCCGGCCTTTTGCGTTCGAGTGCCGCACGAACAGCACGTCCATATAGGCGGGCCGGTGCACCAGCGACCGCTTGCTCGACTTGGTGACCATCACGGGGTCGTTGTCTCTAAGACCAGCTGCGGTACTTTCCGGAAGCACCGAGAGTCGCCTGGCAAGATCAAGACCATCGCGGGGTCGTAGTATGCCGAGCGCCGATGCTGCTTTGGGTGACAACAGGCCATCATCCCCGGACGATGCCTCGTAAGTGACCGCGCCAAGAAACGTGAAATTATCTTGTGCAATCCATCGGCAAAGTGCCGATGCTTCCAAGCGGGTTTCATGGTCCGCTGGTGCGCCCGCATCCTCAAGGTTCTGCGCAAGTGAGAGCGCGAGCTCGCGCATTGCGGTGCGGTCGGCGTTGGCCGCCGAGGCTTCGCTTAAGACCCGGGTGAGTTCCAGGACAATGGCATCGAGTCTTTCGCGCCGGGATTCGCGGCTGATGTGAAAACACAGAAAGGATTCGGGCTTGGCATCAGCAGAGCGATGATTGAGGGCCGCCAGGATGCCACTCTTGTCGCGGCCGACACGAAGTACCGGATGAATAGTCAGATGGATCGTATAGCTAAGGCGGTTGAGCGCCATCGATACTGAGTCCACCAGAAAGGCCATATCATCAACCACGGCTTCAACGACGGTATGCCGGCTTGCCCGGCCATGCTGCACCGCAGTCGGGTTGTAAGCACGCAGCAAGGGTTGCCCGGGTTGGCGCTGCCGGGCAAGGTCAAGGTGGGCCAGTGCGCCCGCATAAAGATCTTCCGGATCCGATCTGGCGAGGTCATCCGCGGGGACCCGATGAAAGTAAGCGCCGAAAAAGGTTTGTGCCAGCTGAGCCTGTTGCGGGGCTAATCGCTGCCGCGCCAGTTCAGCGAGCGTTGCGATCAGTTGTTCGCGGTCAAATAAAGGTGTTGCCGCCATCAGCAACAGCGTCCTCTGGGTGCCTGACTGTCATCATGGGATGAGCCAGCACTATACGTCAATTTCTCTAGTCATTGGGTTGTGCCGGCGACACCGGACAGAGTCCTGCCGACGTTAAATTTCACCGGGTACCACGGTAAACTGTCGTTTGCAGCAACAAAGGAAAGTTTAATCAGAGGAACATTATGCGCGAGCAGCCCTTGTGGCGACCTTCTCCGGAACAGGTCGCGATCACCAACATGACCCGCTTTGCCAACGACGCCTCATCGCGCTGGGGCAGGGTGTTTGACGATTATGCCGGGCTTCATCAGTGGTCGGTTGAGGCGCCCCGGGAGTTCTGGACCAGCATCTGGGAATGGACAGGCGTCATCGGAACCGGGAACGTTGATCCGGTCGTAGTCAATCCCGGGCGGATGCCGGGCGCACGCTGGTTTCCGGGAGTTCAGCTCAATTTCGCCCGCAATCTCTTGCGGCGTCAGGATTCGGCGCCGGCCCTTATCTTCCGGGCAGAGGATAAGGTTGAGCGTTCACTCAGTCACGCCGAACTCTATCGCGAGGTTGCCGGTCTTGCCGATGCCCTGAAGCAGGTCGGGATCGTGCCCGGTGACCGGGTCTGCGGCTTCATGCCCAACATGCCCGAAACGGTCGTTGCCATGCTCGCGAGTGCAGCGCTAGGCGCGGTCTGGTCCTCCTGTTCTCCGGACTTTGGGGTCCAGGGCGTGCTCGACCGCTTTGGCCAAATCTCCCCCAGGGTGCTGTTCAGCGCAGACGGATACTGGTACAACGGCAAGACCCACGATTCGCTGGCAAAACTTCGCGAAGTTGAAAAAGGCCTGCCGTCACTGGAGCATACGGTTGTCGTACCTTTGGTCTCAAGTGATCCGGATCTATCACAGAATCCCGGCGCCAGGCTGATCGCCGATTTCACGACGGACGCGACGCAGATCGATTTTGTTGATCTGCCTTTTGATCATCCGCTGTACATCATGTATTCCTCGGGAACCACCGGCGTGCCCAAGTGTATTGTGCACGGGGCCGGCGGTTCCTTACTCAAACACCTCAAGGAGCAGCAGCTGCACGTCGATTTGCACCCGGACGACCGACTGTTCTATTTCACCACCTGTGGCTGGATGATGTGGAACTGGCTGGTCTCGGGACTCGCCAGCGGTGCAACCGTAGTCCTGTACGATGGCTCACCGTTTTTCCCCGATGGGAATGTCGTGTTCGATCTTGTGGCGCGCGAGCGCATTGAGGTCTTCGGAACCTCGGCGAAATACATCGACGCGATTGCCAAGGCCGGACTGCGGCCAGGCGATACCCACGATCTCTCGCGGGTGAGAACGATTCTGTCGACCGGCTCTCCGCTGATCGCAGAGAGTTTCGATTACATCTACGACGCGGTCAGTAAAACCGCCTGCCTGTCGTCTATCTCCGGAGGGACCGACATTATGGGTTGTTTCATCGGCGGAAATCCAAACCTTCCGGTCTGGCGCGGTGAGATTCAATGCCCGATTCTCGGTATGCAGATCGAGGTCCGGGATGATGACGGATCTGTACTTCCGGACGGAGAAAAAGGGGAACTGGTCTGTGCCAATGCCTTCCCCTCGATGCCGATCGGTTTCTGGGATGACCCCGACGACGCCAAGTACAAGGCTGCGTATTTCGAGAAGTTTGCCAATGTCTGGTGCCACGGAGACTACATATCCATCACGGAACACGACGGTATTGTTGTCTACGGCCGCTCGGACGCCGTGCTTAACCCTGGAGGGGTACGTATCGGGACGGCGGAGATCTACCGGCAGGCCGAGCGGGTTGCGCAGGTTCTGGAAAGCCTGGTGATCGGACAGCAGTGGAAAGGCGACGTGCGGATCGTGCTGTTTGTGCGCTTGCGCGAAGGCGAGATTCTTGATGAAAAGCTGCGGGAGAACATCTGCAGTGAAATCCGCAAACACACAACCCCCCGCCATGTGCCTGCCAAAGTGATTCAGGTTGCCGATATACCCCGCACCAAGAGCGGCAAGATTGTGGAACTCGCGGTTCGCAAAATCGTACACGGCGAACCCGTTCTGAACCGCGAGGCTTTGGCCAACCCGGAGGCGCTCGATCTTTTTGCCAACCTGCCGGAACTGGCTGATTGACGCCGCGGGGTTCAGCTGCCCGGCATGCTGATGATGCGGTAGCCTTGAGGCACCATCAGGCGTAGCGAGACATCAAGCCGGTCAACAGTTGTCAGAGCCGCAGAAAATCCTCCAGAGTCATGCTCCAGCCGTATCGGCAGGGACTGGTGATCAGCCAGGCCCAGCGGTGGCAGGGAAAACCGCATTGAGGACAATAGTGCACTTGCCGAGAGCTGCAATTCCTGAACGTATCCGGCGAGTTCCAGCAGGGTTGCAAAATCCGCCAAGTTGATCTTGAGTTCCTTATTACCCGTAAGGCAGCTGCGGCCAATTTTCCGTTGCTCGCGGTGGATCTGCCACCAATCGCAGCGAATTTTGGCGGCCTGACCGCGCTCACCCAGATTTTTCAGTTTTAATGACCCCGCGGCGATTTGATCCGGATCCGGAATGCCAAGGCTTTTGAGCATCTCGTCCAGCTGCTGGCGCTTTTCTTCTGACAGGGTTTCGCGTTGTGCCAGCAAGCTTTGCGCGAGACCTGAGAGTTGGTCGATTGACTGGCGCAATACCTTGGGATCAACACGCGTCAGTTCTTTGCGCGCATGTCGAATGAAAAAAACCTCCTGGCTATCCGCAAGAAACAGCACCTCCTGACGGGGTATCCCGGAGTGCGTCAGTCGGACCCGCCCCTCGCTGATAACGATCTGCGCTTTGCCGGCGATGCCGTGATCCACGGTGTCGATGATCAGCCGGGTTGCGGCGTATACAGGTGTGATCGCGCTGGCAAGTCCGCCAAGGACGAGCACACCGACAAGGCAGTTTCTGCACCCTGATAAAAAAGAGGCTGCAGAATCGTCGCGGGTCGGCAAAGCCGCGTCAAGGAAGCGTTGCAAGGGAGATAAGATCAAGTGAGGCTCTTAGATTTTCAGGTTCGGCCGCCAGGCCGGGACGATCATGACACGATGATCTTGTTGCCAACATTGTAAATGATGAATTACGGGATCGTCGTCAGTTTGCATCCAGGTATCGGGTATCATCCACAGCCTGTTATCCTGAGTTTTTGCGATCTTCGGGCTGTACGGGATTAAAGGTCAGACTCAGTTCTGGCAACAGAATAAACGGTGCGTTTTGAATTTCTTGGTGGAATGAATACCAACGGACAGAATCTATGATTACGAATATTTACGGCAAATGATTTACCCAGACATCGACCCCGTCGCCATCAGCATCGGGCCGCTTGCCATCCACTGGTACGGGCTGATGTACCTGGTCGCGTTTGCTGCGGGCGGCCTGCTTGGCAGATACCAGGCCAGACGGGTTCCGGGAGAGTGGCGCAATAGCGAGGTCTGGGATCTGGTCTTCTATGTGGCTGTCGGCGCGGTTCTGGGCGGCAGGCTGGGTTATGTCGTCTTCTACAACGCCGGGTATTATCTGACGCAGCCTCTGGAAATCCTCTGGGTGTGGACCGGCGGCATGTCCTTTCATGGCGGTCTGATCGGGGTCGTGGCGGCCGTGACGCTTTTTGCCCGCCGATCCGAGCGATCGTTCTTTGACGTTGCCGATTTTCTCGCCCCCTTGTGTGCGCCGGGCCTCCTTGCCGGGCGCGTCGGCAACTTCATCAATCAGGAGTTGTGGGGGCGGGTCAGTGATGCCCCCTGGGCGATGGTTTTCCCTGCAGCGGGACCACTGCCGAGGCATCCCTCGCAGTTGTACGAGGCGGCTCTGGAGGGTGTGGCGCTCTTTGTGATTGTCTGGATCTTCGCAGCGAAGCCGCGGCGGCCGGGCCAGGTCAGTGGCCTCTTCTTGCTCGGCTACGGGCTTTTCCGTTTTTTCGTTGAGTTCTACCGCGAGCCGGATGTGCACCTGGGCCCGGTGGCGCTCGACTGGGTGACCATGGGCCAATTACTGAGTCTTCCGGTATTTGCGGCCGGCGTGTGGCTGCTGCTGCGAAATCCCAAAACAGACACTAGTTGATGCGTGCCGTTGTCTTGTCGGGCCTTTGGTATTGTGAAATCTAGCCGTCGTTCTCGATAAGAAAGTTTCTCACCACGGGCAACACCCGGCCGGTCGCTTCTATAAAGATAGCGTGCTTTAACTGGTCAAGGATGACCAGCTCGGCGTTGGCCAACGCGTTCGCCATTTCCCGATTGAGTCGCGGGTTACAGCCGCCATCGTGCTCTCCTGTCACCAGCTGGCAGGGTGCGGAAATCTCATGCAGCCACGGACCCATCTCGGTACCGGCATAGATGTCGAAGACATTAAGGAAAATATCGACCGGCGTGTTGATGACCTGCTGCTTGCGTTTTTCGATCACGTCCGGATGACTCGCTGCAAATTCATCGGTGAACCAGCGCGCGGTCAGGGTGTCGAGCACCTGCGGGATACCCTTTTCGCACATGGCGGCGACAACAGCTTTAACTTTGGCGCTGTCCTCGGGTGTTCGAAAGGCCGCGGTGGACCACAGGCCCAAAGACCTGACTCTGCCCGGATAACGTCTCGCGTACGCCGGCCCGATCATGCCGCCCAGAGAGTGGCCGGCAAAGTGGGCGCGCTCGATTCCGATTTTCGAACGAAGTGCCTCGAGGTCGTCGACCAGATCTTCAAGTCCAAAAGGTCCCTCGGGGATGGGACTTTCACCATGGCCGCGAAGGTCATAGCGGATACAGGTGAAGCGATCCTTAAGTCCCTCAACGAGTTGGGCAAAGGTCGCCCGCCGGGCTCCGATCCCGTGAATCAGAAAAAGGGCGGAACCGTCTCCCTCGATCGTATAGGCGCAGTCGATCGGCACAATTAATGAGCGTGGCTGATGTTCATGCGACCGAGCGCGCGGACATGCGGGAGCACTTCTTCGCCAAACCGGCTCATCATCTCCAGGGTTTCCGACTGGTCCTGGCCAAAATTCGAAGAAGCAATCACCTCGTCGATGCCGAGTTCGGCATACTCGGAAAGACGGTCAATCATTTCCGGGACGCCGCAAATGAGCACATTCTGTCCAAGTTCCTCAATCGATTGTGTACGGGGCAAAGGTTTGATGATCCCCCGCTCGACAATGCCGGGACCGCCAAAGACATTATCAAAGCGCTCGTAGTAGCGATAGGCGTGCGCGATCTTGTCCTTTGTATCGGCATCGTTTTTCGTGAGATAGAGCCCGCGCTGAAGTGACAGCCGCGACTGACAGTTCGATCCCGCAGCGGCTTTGCCTTTGTAAAAGGCCCTGACCTGTTCCATCAGCACGGTGTGATGAGCCCCCAGCGGCGTGGTCTGGATGTGATAGCCCTTTGCCGCCATCGCCTCGATCCCTAAAGGTGCCATGATCGCAAGCGCGATGGGGATCGCTTCTTCGGGCCGGGGCATCACCGTGAGCGGTTCGAAGTGGTAATACTTACCGTCCCAGCCGACGTTCTGTTGGGACAGGAGAGCCTCGAGTACCTGAAGACTTTCTTCAAATTTCGCCTTGATGGAATCAAAAGAAACCCCCATCCGCTCGGTCTCGTAACCGAACGCCCCTTTGCCGACTCCCAGGATCAGTCGTCCGCTGCACAGCGTCTGCGCCTGAATGACTTCACCGGCAAAAATCCGCATGTCACGCAGTGGCAACTGACAGACGGAGGTCGCGATTTCGACGTTTTTGGTATGGGCCGCGACCTTGACCGCAAACTGCAGGGGGGAGGGCATCAGCAGAATATTGACGAGGTGGTGTTCGGGTATCGATACCCCCCGATAACCGCAGGTCTCGGCGTGAACGGCCTGTTCCAGCATCTCCCGGTAAAGGCGTTTTGCGCCGATCATGGGATCGAGCAAATGACTGTTAATAAAGTGTGAAAATTCCATATGGCCGCTCGGAGACTCCGCTTTGGGAAAAATCTTACCTCACATAAGGGCAACTTTCACCGCGAGCGGGAATGTTATGAAAATGACTTAGCGAAGTCTGACCCTGACAAGTTCGCGCCCGCACAGTAATATCTCTCATCCTGTTGCGAAAGACGCTTACGTGAGGCCGGCAATACGGCGGAAGAATAGCGCCAACGCTCTGGCGACCGCCGTTATCACAAAGCAGTGTTGACGAACGAGCAATTGTCCTGCAATTTCAACCGCGAGGAGGAAGCGAATGAGCCAGACTGAAGGGTTTGGTGCCTACACCGATTTTGGCAGACTGCGAAGCGCGATCGTCGGCAGCGCCCAAGGGCTTGCCCTGCCGCCATTTAATCCGACGCTGCATCACTACAACGACGAGGTGCAGGCGGCGCTCAAGGCGAGCGGGGATCAGCCGCTCGATATCGCTAAGGCGATGCCGGAGCGTTGGGAAAAGACCGCTGAGCAGTTGGATAATCTGGCTGCGCTATATGAAGCCAACGGGATCAAGGTGTATCGCCCGAGACCCTATAGCGATGAAGAGCGCCAATACCTTGCAGAGGCGCAGCCTGGCGCTTCGCTGCTGTATCCCGCAGATCCGGTTTATACCGTAGGCAAGCATTACCTGGAGGTGAATATCCGCAGGGCCTATCGGCGCAAGGAGGTATTTCCTTTGCGGGAAATCGTCGCGCCACTGCTGGCAGCGGATCCGGAAGCCCATCATGTGATCATGCCCGCGGTACAGCCCTTTGCACCCTCCAGCGGCGGGCCGGGTCCGTATCTTGAGGGTGGAGATATCATCTGTCACCAAAACCATCTTTTCGTCGGTGAGTCCGACATCGCGACCAACCGTGCCGGAACCGACTGGCTGACGCATTACATTGCGCCCTTTGGTTATCAGGTACACCCGATGCCCATGCATGGCACCATCCTGCATCTTCTGGGCACCATGGTACTGGTTGCCGAGGGGGTCCTGTTACTGTACCGGGACGAGCTGACCGAACCCCTGCCTGCGCCGCTTGCCGATTGGGATGTCATTGAACTGACCGAGGAAGAGGCCAGGGCCTATGCCACCGTTGGCGTCAGCCTGGATGAGAAGCGCTACGTCATTCCTGCCGGGATGGGCCGCGTCTGTGATGAACTCGCCAAACGCGGTGTGGAACCCATCGAGATAGCATACGACTCCGTCAGTTACTGGGGCGGCTGCGTGTCCTGCTCGACCCACGCAATCCTTCGGGACCCCTGATGTGATGAGTCCGCCTGAGGTGGATCTGGCGCCGGAGGTGATCGAGCAGATACTGGATGCTGTTGATCAGGGGTTTGCGCGACAGTTGGCGTTCACTCAGCAGATGATGGCGCTGGATTCGACCCGGGGCAACGAGCATCAGGCCCAGGGGTGTTTTTTCGAGGCGCTTGATTCCCGGGGTTACGAGATGGACCAGTGGTCCATCGATGTTGCCGAAATTGAAAGCCATCCGGGGTTTTCTCCCGTCAAGGTCAACTACGACAACGCGGTCAACGTGGTCGGTACGCACACGCCTGAGGAAACCAAAGGCCGGTCTCTGATTCTGAACGGCCACGTGGATGTGGTGCCGACAGGTCCGCTGGACATGTGGACGCGCCCGCCTTTTGAGCCCTGGATCGAAGGTGACTGGCTTTATGGCCGGGGGGGTGCCGATATGAAGGCGGGTCTTTGCGCAAACCTGGCGGCTCTCGATGCGCTGGAAACCCTGGGGTGGCAGCCTGCGGCTCGCGTCCATCTGCAGTCTGTGACGGAAGAAGAGTGCACCGGTAACGGAGCGTTGTCGGCGCTGGTCAGGGGCTATCGGGCAGATGCCGCCCTTATCCCTGAGCCCGAGGAGAACATGCTGGTGCGGGCAAATACCGGGGTGATCTGGTTCCGGGTTCATGTGCGAGGCCGGCCGGTTCATGTACGCGAAGCAGGCCAGGGCGCGAATGCGATCGAGGCGGCGCTGTCATTGATCCCCGCGCTTAAGGCGCTGGAGTGCAAGTGGAACGATGCGCGCTCGGAGTACCGCTATTTTGAGTCGTTGGAACACCCGATCAATTTCAACATCGGCAAGATCGTCGGCGGCGACTGGGCCTCTTCCGTTCCGTCGTGGTGCACCTTTGATGTCAGGGCCGCGATTTACCCGGGTGTCGATCCTCGTGACGCCGCCAAAGAGATTGAAGACTATATCGCAGCGCATGCAAGGGAGCATGCCTTTCTGCGCGATAACCCACCCCGGGTTGAATACAACGGTTTTTTTGCCCGCGGCTATGTTCTGGAGGAGGGTAGCGAGGCCGAACAGGTGCTGGGCCAGGCACATGCCGCGAGCTTCGGGGCCAGCCTTGAGTCTTTTGTTACCGCGGGGTATCTCGATGGCAGGGTATTCGTGCTGTATGACGATTGCCCCTGCCTGGTATACGGCCCCGTCTCCCGGGACATCCATGCTTTCGATGAACGGGTCAGCCTTGCGTCGCTGAAACGCGTGACCGGGACGATTGCGCTTTTCATTGCTACCTGGTGT
>DCXP01000026.1 GCA_002327725.1 Proteobacteria bacterium UBA2133 | reverse complement strand
GTGAAGGTTCGTAATAGGACTGCTTCGGCCCGACGCAGGCGGAGGGCATCAACCCCAGGGACCCGAGAATCCCGCCGCATTGATCACTCAGAATATCGCCGAACATGTTCTCCATCACCATGACGTCAAAGCGGGTGGGATTAAGGCACAGGTAGGTAGCGGCGGCATCCACCAGCACATGGTCAACGCTGACCTTCGGATAATCGCTGTGCACTTCGTCCAGAATCTCGTTCCAGAGCACGCTGGATTTCAGAACGTTACTCTTGTGTACGTTCGTGAGCGATTTTTTGCGCTTCATGGCAAGCTTAAAAGCCACTTCCAGCACCCGGCGGATCTGGTCTTCGTCGTACTCCAGCATCTCGTGGACGTAGCGCCGCCCCTGATCGTTGACCCCCGTTTCCTTGGAACCGAAATACAGGCCCCCGACCAGTTCGCGGATGATGACAAGGTCAATCCCTTGTCCGATGATCTCGGGGCGAAGTGGGGAAAAGTGTGCGAGCTCTGGGGGCAGGGTGACCGGGCGGAAGTTGGCGTAGGTCTGGTAGCGTCGGCGCATGGGCAGCAGACCGCCGCGCTCGGGCTGTTCGTCCACGGGGATCTGCTTGGATTTCTCGTGGCTGAGACCGATGGTGCCCTTGAGGATGGCATCGGTGTTGTCGCAGATGGCAATGGTGTCGTCCGGGAACGATTTTCCGGTCTCAAACCAGGCGCAGGCGCCAAATAATGCCGGCTGCAGATCGAATGAAACGCCGTTACGTTCCTCGATGAGTTTCAGGACTTTAACCGCCTCGGCCATGATCTCAGGGCCGATGCCGTCACCGGCGAGCAGGGCAATCTTGTGTGTGGTCATATCAGTACAGGGTGTGTTTCAGTTGGGCAGCAGCGCTTCGCAGTCATCACCGATGCCGTTGCGATTGTCATCGGTCTGGAGCGGATTAAAAAGCCCGGAACAGTTATCGAGAAGGTCCAGAATGCCGTCATCGTCCAGATCATCGCAGATCAGGACATCATCGTCTTTCTCGTCCAGCGGCAAGATCTGCGGCACGGTGTCCTGCGCCAGAAGCGCTGTACCGCCCGCAGACGTCAGCAGCAGTACTGCCGCCACGGCGTGCGCCGCAGTATAACGGGCTTTGCCGTTCACCACGGAATGGGCGCCCCGGTGTAGTCGAAAAAGCCCCCGTTCTGCGCGGCGTCGATTCCGAGCATAAGGTTTTTCAAGCCTTCGGCGCTTGTTTGGGCATCGACGAGGGCGTTGGCGCCGCCCATATCGGTACGCACCCAGCCGGGATGCAGGGCCACAACGCGGGTGCCATCGTCGGCAAGATCCCGGGCAAGGCTGACGGCGACGGCATTGAGCGCGGCTTTACTCGAGCGGTAACTGTAAGCGCCTCCCGAGGTGTTATCAGACATGCTCCCCATCTTGCTTGAGATCATTGCCACCAGGGCGTCGTCAGCGGCCGCAAGGTTTCCCTGCAAAGCCCGGGTCACCATAAAGGGTGCGATGGCATTGACGTGAAACTCCTGAAGCCAGGTTTCGTGGGAGAGGCTCTTGGCATCGTCTGATCTTGATCGAAAGAGGCCGGCGTTATTGATCAGAAGGTCCAGCGGTTGTCCGTCGAGGGTGGCAGCGGCTTTGGCAATCTGGGTACAGTCGGTGACATCCAGCGCAAGCAATTGCAGTTGATCGCCATGTTCTGCTTTGAGTGACTGCAGGGCATCCGATCCGGGATCGCGCGCGGTTGCAAAGACATGGCTGCCGGCATTGAGGAACTGGCGTGTCAGTTCCAGGCCGATGCCCCGGGTGGTGCCGGTGATAAAGACAGTGTGGCTCATGATGGATTCACTCTGGGATTCGCTGCTACTGGTGTCTTGTCATGATGCAAATGCTGCGGTCATGTTCTGCCGGGCCTGAACCGCTTCATCTGCATTATCCAATGCCGCATCATCCTCGCAAAGTACCGCACCTGCGCTGACATCACGGGTCAGGATGAGTCCGGCCGAAAGACCGAGGGCGAGTGCCTTTTTTGCTATCGATGCCCCCGCCGGCATCTGTTTGCCGTAGACACAGTGACCGCCTTCGCCATCGAGGGTTTCACCGGCCTTGAGGTCGCGCTTGGCAACAGCGACCACATCCGATGAAAAACAGTGCGGCTGGCCGGTCGGTTCACCGCGAAGCGCCACCGACGCGATCGATACGCCGAGCTCAAGGCCGATCATATGGGTCGGGCGGTACAAGGCGCCATAGCAGCCACTCTGGTCCGGCAGCATGTGGTACTCACGAAAACACTGACGGGCGTAATCACTCTTCGGCCTGACGATGACGAAGGTGCCCATGGCAAGATGGTGATCGATCGGTTCTCCGCTGCGGCTGAGCGAAGACACCACTTCGGTGGTGCCGGTACAGGTCAGTACGCCGCCGTCCTCCTGCGGCTTACACACATCAGCGAGCGCAAAGCGCGAAGCCGGCGGGAAGTTCAGCCCCTGCGCCTGCGGCGCGAGCCCGGTCGCATTGCAGACCGCGGTCATTTCGATCGCCGATTTGCTGCCATCGAGAAAGGAGTTGAACATCTGCAGGTTGATGCTGTTGGGGTCATCGATATCCAGATACTGCTGCAGGACATCCCAGACGGTATCGGGGGTTAAGGCATGGTACTCGGGGAGGTAGCGCGTCCCCTTGCCGGCTGCCGTCACCTCGAAGCCGCAGCTTCGGGCCCAGTCCACGTGCTCACAGATCAGCGCCGGCTGATCACCCCAGGCAAGACTGTAGACCAGACCCGCTGCGCGCGCCTGCTGCGCCAGCAGCGGCCCTGCAAGCACGTCCGCTTCGACATTGACCATCACGACATGGTGACCCGTGCTGATCGCCGCCTGACAGTGGCGGATCCCGGCGTGAGGAATACCGGTCGCCTCCACGACGACATCAATCCGCCCGTCTTTGATCAGGACAAAGGCATCTTCAGTGAGACAGGTACCGCCGCTGGCAATAGCCGCGTCGACGGTGGCGGCCTCGCTTTGTGATTGCGGCCATCCGGCGCTTTGCAGATTGGCGCGTGCCCGGCCAAGGTCGAGGTCCGCGACCCCGACAATGTGAATACCAGGCGTGACCCGCGCCTGTGTCAGGTACATGGTGGCGAATTTTCCGCAGCCGATGACGGCGACACGCACCGGCTGGTGCGCGGCCTCGCGTTGCGCCAGCATGCGCGCGAGATTCATGGGGTTATCAGGCGAAGCACCACGGTAGGTCAGGCCTTTGCCGTACGGTGATCGCGGATACGCTCCCAGGCCTTGCGGATTTCCTGGGTCTTCTCGTTGGCGAGTTTGACCATCTCTTCCGGCATGCCTTTGGCCACCAGCTTATCGGGATGGTGCTGGTTGGTGAGGCGTCGATAGGCTTTCTTGACCTCGGCATCGCTCGCGGCCGGAGTCACGCCGAGCACCTTGTAGGCCTCGGAAACCGGCTGGACCTGCTGCCCGGGCGCGTGACCACCTGCTGCGCCGCTGACGAAATTGATCAGCTGCTCAATCTGGGGTGCGTCGAATCCGAGCGCCTCGCCGACGTGACGCAGGACCCGGCTTTCGGCGGGGTCCATCCGTCCATCGGCCATGGCGGCCTGGATCTGAATCTCGAGGAACATCCGCAGCAGGGTGGTCCGCCGGTGACACTCACTGCGAAACTGGCGCAGTACTTCATCGAGAGGAAAGTCGGCTTCCTTGCCTTTTTGAAACAGATCAATCGCCGCGGTCTGCTGGGCATCGTTGAGCTGCATCTGGTGCATCAGGCTGCGCGCGGCCTGGATTTCGTGCTCCGAGACCCGGCCATCGGCTTTGGCGATGTGACCCATCACCGAGAAGGTCGCGGTGAAGAACGCAGCCTGGGTCCGTTCGTTGTCGCCGATGCCCATCCGGCTGGAGCCTGCGATACCGCTGTCGAACTGATGACCGATCGTTCCGCCGAGCAGGGCGCCGAGTGGCCCGCCCATCATGAAACCAAGCGCACCGCCGATCAGTTTTCCCCACCACGCCATCTTTTTTGCCTCTTTATATTGACCCGTGCATTGTAACGGAGGGTTAAAACGACAAAACCGCCGGCAGGTGAGCGCAGGCGTTGCGCTCAGCGCAGGGTCACGAGTTCTTCGGCGGCCGTCGGGTGAATGGCAACAGTGTTGTCAAAGTCGGCTTTGGTGGCGCCCATTGTTACCGCCACCGCAAAGCCCTGGATCATCTCGTCGGCGGCCCGCCCGACCACATGACAGCCGACAATCTTCTCATCGGGTCCGGTCACAACCAGTTTCACTACCGTGGGGACACGCTGGGGGGTGACGGCGTAGTACATATCGGTGAAACGATTCTGGTAAACCTTTACGCCGTCATCGCCATAGCGTTCTTTGGCTGCTTCTTCGGTGAGTCCGACGGTGCCAATCGGCGGATGCGAAAACACCACGGTGGGGATGTTCTCGTATTCCAGTCTTGCCTGTGCCTGGCCGCCGAACAGCCGGTCTGACAAACGCCGCGCTGCGGCAATGGCGACCGGCGTCAGCGCCTGGCGCCCTGTAACATCACCGACTGCGTAAATGCCGGGCTGAGTGGTGTTCTGCCATTCGTCAGTCGGGATAAATCCGGCAGAGTCCGTCTCAAGGCCGGTCGCCGCGATGCCCATGGCATCAGTCGCAGGGTCCCGGCCGATGGCAAACAGCACGCAGTCGAATCCGCCGATGGTGTCGCCATCCTGAGGGCGTACCGCCAGATGGCCGTTGGCTTCGCGTTCGATACTTTCCATATGAATACCGGTCAGGATGCTGATACCGGCGGAGCACATCTCGTCCATAACGGTTCTTCGAAGCGTTGCATCAAATCCGCGCAGCAGAATATCTTTGCGCAGCAGTATGGTGACTTCCGACCCGAGTGAGTGGAGTACACCCGCAAGTTCAGTGGCAATGTAGCCCGCGCCGATGATGAGTGGGCGCCTGGGCTGTTCGCTGAGCTCGAAGAACCCGTCGCTGGTGATGGCAAGGTCGGCGCCTGGGATATCGGGAACCATCGGCCTCCCGCCGGTGGCGATGAGAATATGATCCGCGCTCAAAAGCGTGTCACCCACGCGCACCTCGCGGGGGGATTCGAATGTTGCCCAGCCGCGAAAGATTTCAACCTGGGATGAATCCAGGTTACGGAGATAGGTGCCGTTCAGGCGTTCGACGTAGGCATCGCGGGCCGTTTTGAAAGACCCCCAGTTGAATTCAGCCGCGGGCAGCGTAAAGCCATAGTCCTCTGAGATTGCGAGCGCGTCCGCAAAGTGAGCGGCATTCCACATGATCTTCTTGGGAACACAGCCCACATTGACGCAGGTGCCACCCAGGCGCCCGGCCTCCACCAGCGCAACGCGGGCGCCATACTGGGCCGCACGCCGTGCCCCGGCGATACCGCCGCTGCCCCCGCCGATGACCAGAAAATCATAGTGCTTGTGCATCGAGCCGATTTTATCCGTAGTCGTCCTGGGTTAACCATTTCAGCGGTAGGGCTGATATCAGGCCACGTTTGATAAAGTCCTTAAGAACCCTTATCTCTTAAGATGACCCGATCTTCCCCAGTTACGGTGTACCCTTGAGCGAATCCCACTTGTCGAGCGCTGAAAACCCGCTTCTGGATTTATCCGGCCTGCCGCGTTTTTCCGAGATCAAAGCCGGCACCGTGGAAAACGCGCTTGATGCAGTTCTCGCCCAGAGCCGCGCAAAAATCCAGGCCGTTGAGTCACATTGTGCAACGGCCAGCTGGGAGTCTGTCGCCAGCGAACTGCAGGATATCGAAGAATACCTGGAACGGGTCTGGGCACCCGTGTCGCACTTGAATGCCGTGCGTGACAGCGAAGCGTTTCGCTCTGCGGTCGATGCCTGCCTGCCCAAGTTAAGCCAGTTTCATAGCGAGGTCGGACAGAATCTGAAGCTTTATCAGGGTTACAAAAAGATTGCGAATGACCATGATTTTGGCGATCTCTCTGCTGCGCGCAAGAAAGTCGTCAAAAATGCCTTAAGGGACTTTCGCCTGTCCGGCGCTGAACTCGAAGGTGATGCCCGCGAGCGTTTTCGCGAGATTGTGAGCGAGTTGTCCACGCTGTCCAACCGGTTTGACCAGAACCTGCTGGATGCCACCGATCACTGGTTCCTCGATATCGACGATGAAAATG
This sequence comes from Proteobacteria bacterium UBA2133, assembly GCA_002327725.1. Classification (GTDB taxonomy): domain Bacteria; phylum Pseudomonadota; class Gammaproteobacteria; order Arenicellales; family UBA868; genus UBA868. The sequence continues at coordinate 33,371 of DCXP01000026.1, read as the reverse complement.
ATCTTCAGGGTCTACCGCAAAGCGCAATTGATCTTGCGCGCAAGACAGCCAAAGATGCCTCCGTTTCCGGCTGGCGCTTTTCTTTGCAGGCACCGTCCTACATCCCGTTCATGATGTTTTGTGAAAACCGAATGCTGCGGGAAAAGATGTATCAAGCCTACGTGACCCGGGCGAGTGATGTGGGGCCTGATGCCGGCCAGTTTGATAACGGTCCGCTGATGGTGCAGATACTTGCGCTGCGCGCCGAAATGGCATCGCTGCTGGGATTTGCACACTACCTGCAATACGCGCTGGAGGGCCGGATGGCAGACTCTGCCCAGGAGATCGGTGAGTTTCTCCGGACGCTTGCAGGGTGTGCAAAAGATGCCGCGACAAAAGAGTTGGGTGATCTTCGTGAATTTGCATCATCCAAACACGGTCAGGATGACCTTGAGGCGTGGGACCTTGCCTTTTACTCAGAAAAGCTCAAGCAGTCGCTTTATGCCTTCAGTGATGAAGAAATACGTCCGTACTTTCCATTACCCAAAGTGCTTGAGGGCCTCTTTCTTGTTACTGAGAAACTCTTCGGCGTAAAAGTGCAAAAGGCCGCCTGCAGCAATGTCTGGCATGAAGACGTGCAGTTTTTTGAACTCGTGAATGACGATGGCTCGGTACGGGGGTGCTTTTTTCTGGATCTTTATGCACGCACACACAAGCGCGGCGGCGCCTGGATGGCCGACTGTATCGGCAGGCGACGGCTTACTGACGGCGGGGTCCAGAATCCTGCCGCATTTTTGACCTGTAATTTCATCCCGCCGGTCGGCGATAAGCCATCGCTCTTAACGCACGACGATGTTGTCACACTCTTTCATGAGTTCGGTCACGGGCTGCATCATCTTTTGACGCAGGTGGACGAACCCGGCGTCTCCGGCATCAACGGTGTGCCCTGGGATGCCGTCGAGTTGCCCAGCCAGTTTCTGGAGAACTGGTGCTGGGAGACCGAGGCCTTGAATCAGATCTCAGGGCATGACGAGACGGGTGAATCGCTCCCGGCAGAGCTGCTTGAGCGGATGCGCGGGGCGCGCAATTTTCAAAGCGCCATGCAGATGCTGCGGCAGATTGAATTTTCGGTTTTTGATATGGCGCTGCATCAGGGCGCGCCGTGCGCGTCAACCGAAGATATCAAGACCCGGCTTGATGCGGTCAGACAGGAGGTTGCGGTAGTCATACCGCCTGCCTTCAACCGCTTCCAGAACAGTTTCTCGCATATCTTCGCCGGCGGCTATGCGGCAGGCTACTACAGTTACAAGTGGGCCGAAGTGTTATCGGCTGATGCCTTCAGCCGCTTTGAAGAAGAGGGTATTTTTGATGAGCAGAGCGGGCGTGACTTTGTCGGCCTGGTGCTCGAATCGGGTGGTGTGAACGAGCCTTTGGAGAATTTCACAGCCTTTCGCGGCAGGCCGCCCGAGATTGATGCACTGCTGAGACACTCCGGCCTGGCGTCATGAAGGTGCTTGTCGGCTTCGTGCTGTGGCTATGGCTGCTGCCACAGGCGCTGGCACTCAGCAACCAGCTGCAGTCCCACCCCTCACCGTATCTGGCACTGCATGGCGATGACCCGGTCGCGTGGCAGGAGTGGGGTCCCGATGCCTTTGAAAACGCCCGGCGCCAAAACAAGCTGGTCTATGTGTCGGTAGGATATTTCTCCTGCCACTGGTGCCATGTGATGCAGGGCGAAAGCTATAAAAACCCCGGCATTGCCAAGGCACTGAATCGCGACTTCGTGCCGGTCAAGGTCGACCGGGAACTGCAGCCGGCACTCGACGAGGCCCTGATGGCTTTTGTTCAGTCAACCCAGGGTCGGGGCGGCTGGCCGCTGAATGTCTTTCTGACGCCGGAGGGTTATCCCCTGTACGCGGTGCTCTATGTGCCGCCGGAATCCTTTGCTGAAGTCATTGGCAAAATCCAGGCCCTGTGGAGCGAGGACCCGGCAGGTCTTGCCGCGCTGGCCCGCCAGCACGGCCCGCAGGGTTATGCCGAAAAAACCCCGCAGCTGGACCCGGCGCAGGTGCTCGCCTTGGGTCAGGCCTTTGAGCAGATGGCCCTGGCACTGGCCGATACTTTCGAGGGCGGATTCGGTAACCAGAGCCGGTTTCCGCATGTGCCGCAGCTGAGGTATCTGCTGGGCCGCTACGGGCAGGCCCCCAGCGCCTCGGTGCGCGAGGTGCTCGAGACGACACTGGATGCGATGGCGCAGCGCGGACTCTACGATCATGTCGAGGGCGGTTTCTTCCGCTACACGGTGGACCCGGGCTGGAGCGTTCCGCATTTTGAAAAAATGCTGTACGGCAATGCCCAGCTGGCACTGCTGTACCTGAAAGCCGGCAGGGTGTTAAGGCGTGAGGACTACTCAGCCGTCGGTTTTGCCGTGCTGGATTTCATGCTGGCGAGGATGCAGGCCGGCAATGGCGCCATGGTGGCGTCGCTGTCCGCGATCGATGATCAGGGCCGGGAGGGTGCCTACTACCTTTTCGATGATGAGACCCTGGAAAATGCGCTGACCCGGGACGAACAGCGCGTACTGCGGGCGGCCTGGTCGCTTCCCGAAGCGGCCGCCTTCGAGTTCGGTCACCTGCTGGTCAATCAGGCACCGCCACAAGTCGCCGCCATCCAGCTCGGCTGGACGCCGGATGATATTGAGAACACCCTCGCGTCGGCCATGGGCAAACTCAGCGCGCTTCGCGACGGCCGTTCGCTGCCGGTGGATGATAAGGCGCTTGCCGGCTGGAACGCGCTGGCACTGGAGGCCTTTGTCGAAGGGGCGATCCAGTCGGACAAGGCAGATTACGCCCACGCCGCGCGACAGATAAAACGTTATATCCAGACCACCCTGTGGCAGGACGACAGACTGTTGCGCGCGAGAGCGCGCGGGTCAGCGCTGGGCACGGTTTCGCTGGCGGACTACGCCTACACGGCGCGGGCGCTGCTGGCGTTCAGCCACTGGTCCAGGGCGGCGGATGATTTCGTGCTTGCGCACCGCGTGGCGCAAGCTGCATGGCGGGATTTTCATCGGGCCAACGGCTGGCAGCGCGAGACCGACCCGCTGCTTAAAGGCGGCGAACTGCATGAAGTGCTTCGCGACGAGGCGCTGCCGGCAGCGGATGCGGTGCTGATTGAGGTCAGCCTGCGGTTAGCAGAGCAGGAGGGAAACAGCGCGCTGGCAGAAAAAGCCCGCTCCGCGCTCAACCGCGCTCACGATACTGTAATGGCCAATGCGTTCTTTTTCCCGTCGCGGATCCGGGCGCTCGAGGTCGCAATCGCCAGTCAAGATGAGCCTTAAGCGACAGGGGAAAGACGTCAGTTTGCTATAATCGCGCCGTTTTCAAGGGGGCCGCTGTTAAGGCGCCCGGCTCATTTGCTGATCTACCGAAAGGTTGTCATGACTGACCAAGTAAACAGCGGCAGGCGTCGCCTGCTCACAACGGTGACCACCAGTGTCGGCCTGGCAGGAGCGGCTGCACTGACCGTCCCGCTGGTCGCAAGCATGAAACCCAGCGCCCGGGCACTTGCCGCGGGAGCGCCTGTCGAGGTTGAGATAGATGATCTTGCTCCCGGCCAGATGAAAGTGGTCGAGTGGCGCGGCAAGCCGGTCTGGATTCTCCGCCGCACCGAAGAGATGCTGGCAGAGATGGCATCCATCACCGGCCATTTGTCTGATCCGGACTCGCAGGTCACCGAGCAGCAGCCCGCTTATGCCCAGAACGAGCATCGATCGATCCGGCCTGATGTGCTGGTGGTGCTTGGGGTGTGCACACATCTTGGCTGTGCGCCAAGTAAAGCGTTTGATAAGGGCAGGGCTTCCGGACTCGGTGATGACTGGGTCGGCGGGTTCTTCTGCCCATGCCATGGGTCCACGTTCGATCTCTCCGGCCGTGTCTACAAGAATGTCCCGGCACCGACCAACCTGGTCGTTCCGCCGCACTCCTATGTGTCTGATAATCGCATCATCATCGGCGTTGACGAAAAAGAGGCGACCGCATGAGTCTGATGAACTGGATCGATGACCGCTTTCCGCTGACCAAGGTCTGGCAGGAGCACATGGCGCAGTACTATGCGCCGAAGAACTTCAATATATGGTATTACTTCGGCTCCCTCGCTCTGGTAGTGCTGGTGCTGCAGATCGTGACCGGTATCCTGTTAACAATGCACTACAAGCCCGATGCGGATCTTGCCTTTGCCTCGGTCGAATACATCATGCGCGATGTACCAGCGGGCTGGTTCATCCGCTACCTGCACGGTGTGGGTTCATCGATGTTTTTCCTGATGGTGTACCTGCACATGTTTCGGGCCATGCTGTATGGCTCGCATCGCAACCCGCGTGAGCTTATCTGGCTGCTGGGAATAGTGATCTACGTCGCTCTGATGGCAGAAGCCTTTTTTGGTTACCTGTTGCCCTGGGGCAATATGTCCTACTGGGGCGCCCAGGTGATCGTCTCGCTGTTCGGGGCGATTCCCTGGATAGGTGAGCCCCTGGCCGAATGGATCCGCGGCGACTTCGTGATCTCGGACGCGACTCTGAACCGTTTCTTTGCCTTTCATGTGATCCTGCTGCCCCTGCTGCTGGCGCTGCTGGTCTATCTGCACATCGTCGCTCTGCACAAGGTGGGCTCCAATAATCCTGACGGGATTGAAATCAAGAAGAACAAGGACAAGGACGGTATCCCGGTGGACGGCATTCCATTCCATCCTTACTACACGGTGAAGGATACTTTTGGCGTAGCAGTGTTCATGACCGTATTTCTAGGTATCGTGTTCTTCGTGCCCGAACTCGACGGCTGGTTCCTGGAAAAAGACAATTTCGCCCCGGCTGATATTCTGCAGACCCCGCCGGAAATTGTGCCACTGTGGTATCTCACACCGTATTACTCGATCCTGCGCGCGGTCACCTTCGAATGGCTCCCCGGTGGCGCCAAACTCTGGGGTGTGATCGCCATGGGCGCGGCAATAGTGATGTTCTTCTTCCTGCCGTGGTTGGATCGGGCCAAGGTACGCTCGATCCGCTACCGCGGCTGGATGTATAAAACCATGCTGATGTTGTTCGCAGTGGACTTCGTGATGCTGGGATATCTGGGTACCGTGAACCCGGGCCACGTGAACCTTGTCTGGTTCAAGAACGTAACCTGGGCGCAGATCGGGCTGGTGATCTACTTCGCCTTCTTCTTGTTGATGCCCATCTATACCAAACTGGACCGGACGAAGCCCGAACCGGATCGCGTGAGGTAGACAGCAATGAAAAGCATGATGAAAAGACTGCTGCTGCTGCTGTGCATGCTCTGGGCACCCGCCGGACTGGCGGCGGGTGGTGGTAACGAGCACCTCGATTCGGCCTACATTGACCTTGCAGACAAGGGTTCGTTGCGCCGCGGGGCCCACACTTTCGTCAATTACTGCCTGTCGTGTCATGAGGCCTCGTTCATGCGCTATGAGCGCATGGCCAGGGATCTCGAGATCGACAGTAACACCCTGAAGCAGAGCATGATGTTCGCGGCCGACAAGCCCGGCGAACTGATGACGGTGAATATGTCTGATCAGGACGCCAAGCCCTGGTTTGGCGTGGTGCCGCCGGATCTCAGCCTGACAGCACGTTCGCGCGGGCCGGATTGGATCTACACCTACCTGCGGGGCTTTTACCGCGATGGGAGCACGCCCACGGGCTGGAACAACACGCTTTATCCGAATGTGGCCATGCCCCACGTACTGTATGAGTGGCAAGGGATGCGTAAAGCCAGCTACGAGACATCGGCAGACGGCGCCAAGGTGCTGGCCGGTTTCGAGCAGTTACGCCCCGGGACGATGAACGCGCAGGAGTACGACAGCGCGATCCGTAACCTGACCAACTTCATGGTCTACCTGGCAGAGCCGGCGAAGCTGGTGCGCTACCGCATCGGCTTCTGGGTGATGGTATTCATGCTGGTGTTCGTGGGCTTGAGTTACCTGCTGAAAAAGGAATACTGGCGCGACGTCCATTGACGGTCTATGGTTATATCTGGTCCGGGAAGCGCGCCGTCACGATCCGTGGCCCTGCGGGATAGTCATCTATGAAGCTTTATTCGGGATCCCTGTGTCTTTTCAGTCATGCCTGCCGGTTTGTACTGAAAGAAAAAGACATTGACTACGATGTGGTATTCACTTCCGACAAGCAGGATGAAGAAACGGTTGCCGAACTGAACCCCTATGGAGAGACGCCGACGCTTGTCGATCGGGATCTTGTGCTGTACGACGACATGGTGGTGAACGAGTATCTGGATGAGCGGTTCCCGCATCCGCCGCTGATGCCCAGCGATCCGACGTCCCGGGCCAAGGCCAGGATCATGATCTCACGCCTGCGGCGGGACTGGCTGGACGATGTGCAAAACTGCATGTCTTCCGGAGCCAAGCTGGAAAAAAGCCTCAACCGAAGCCTGTCGGATGGTCTCGTGGCCATGTCCAACCATTTCTCGGAAAACAAATATGCACTGGGCGAGGAATTCAGCCTGGTGGATGCCTACCTGGCCGCACTGCTGTGGCGACTGCCGCGGCTGCAGGTGAACCTTCCCCGTCAGGGAGGCAAGATCCTCGATTACGGCAAACGGATGTTTGCCAAACCGACGTTTCAGGAGAGTCTGAGTGCGGCCGAGCGGGAGATGCACGCCGGCTGAGGTACGGTATCCGGATGGCCACTGAGGAGACCCTGCTGAACTCGCATCGCCCGTATCTGATTCGGGCGATCCACGAATGGGCGATCGACAACCACCTGACCCCGCAACTGCTGGTCAATGCCGAGGCGGAGGATGTGGACGTACCGGCCGAATTCGTTGAGGACGGGCAGATTGTGCTCAATATCAGCCCGCAGGCGGTCGATGACCTTGAAATGGGCAACGAATTCATTTCTTTCTCCGCGCGCTTTCGCGGTGTGTTCCGGTCCGTTTTCGTGCCGGTGGATGCTGTGATGGCGGTGTTCGACCGGGAAAGCCGCCAGGGTATGTCATTCCCGCAGACGCCAGCGGCAGAAGGCGAGGACGCCAAAGCGGCGAAACAGCCCGAGCAGCACCGAAAGCCCAACCTGAAACTGGTTGAGTAGTTCTTGAAAGTTGCAGCTTAAGGCCCGATATCCCTGAAAGTCCAAGAGAGCAGATTGTCATGAGTACAGCAAGAATGCACGGCACGACCATTCTGTCCGTTCGTCGTGGTGACCGGGTGGTGATTGGCGGAGACGGCCAGGTGACGCTGGGCGACACCATGATGAAAGGCAATGCCCGAAAGGTGCGCCGGCTTCACGGCGATAATGTGATCGCCGGGTTCGCGGGAGGAACGGCAGACGCGTTTACGTTGTTTGAGCGTTTTGAAGGAAAACTCCAGAAGCATCAGGGGAATCTCACACGCGCCGCAGTTGAGCTATCCAAAGACTGGCGCACCGACCGGATGCTGCGGCGGCTGGAAGCGCTGCTTGCGGTGGCCGATGCCTCGGCGTCGCTGATTCTTTCCGGAACGGGCGATGTGATTGAACCGGAAAAAGGGATCATGGCGATTGGTTCGGGCGGGCCTTACGCCAAAGCTGCCGCCAGCGCGCTGCTCCAGGAAACGGATCTCGATGCGCGGACGATCGTGGAAAAGTCTCTTCAGATCGCGGCGGACATCTGCATCTACACCAACCGTGAACTGACTATCGAAGAGCTTGAGATTCCGCCGGCGTGACCTGCGCTGATGGTGCGCGCGGGCCCGCTGCCGGGAACGACTGAACTATCCGGATTTCCCAGAGACCATGTCTGAAATGACCCCTCGTGAGATTGTCGAGGAACTCGACAAACATATCATCGGCCAGACCATGGCGAAACGTGCCGTGGCGATTGCGCTTCGCAACCGCTGGCGTCGCCAGCAGGTGCCCGATGAGTTCCTGCGCAACGAGATCACGCCCAAGAACATCCTGATGATCGGCCCGACGGGCGTGGGTAAAACCGAGATCGCCCGCCGGCTGGCACGGCTCGCCCGGGCCCCGTTTATCAAGGTGGAGGCGACCAAGTTCACCGAGGTCGGTTATGTCGGGCGCGAAGTCGATTCCATCATCCGGGATTTAGTGGATATGGCCATCAAGATGACCCGGGAAGAGGCCATGGAACGGGTCCGTCCCCGGGCTGAGGATGCCGCCGAGGAGCGCCTGCTGGATCTGCTGCTGCCGCCTGCCCGCGACTCGGGGGCCGGATCAAGCGATGCCGACAGGGATGAGGGCGCAGGCCGTCAGCGTCTGCGTAAACTGCTCCGCGAGGGTCAGCTGGATGAAAAGGAGGTCGAGATCGACGTTGCTGCCCCTACGGTCGGCGTCGAAATCATGGGTCCGCCGGGCATGGAACAGATGACCGATCAGCTGCAGGGGATGTTTCAGAATCTCGGCGGCCAGCGCAAGGTCACACGAAAAGTCAGGGTTCGCGAGGCGACGCGTTTGTTGACCGACGAAGAAGCTGGCGCCCTGATCAACGATGATGAACTCAAGCACGAGGCGCTGGAAAGAGTGGAGCAGGACGGCATCGTCTTTCTTGATGAGATCGACAAGATTGTCGGACACTCCGAGCGGCACGGTGCCGACGTGTCACGTGAGGGGGTGCAGCGTGACCTGCTGCCCCTGATTGAAGGATCTACCGTCAGCACCCGGAGCGGCATGGTCAAAACCGACCATATTCTGTTTATTGCCTCGGGCGCCTTTCAGCTGACCAAACCTTCAGACCTGATCCCGGAACTGCAGGGAAGACTGCCGATCCGGGTGGAACTGGATGCGCTTGGCCCCGATGATTTTGTGCGCATTCTGACCGAGCCCGATGCATCACTGACCGAGCAGTATGCCGGGCTGATGCATACCGAAGACGTCGCCCTGGAATTTACCCCGGAAGGCATCAACCACATCGCCCAGGTGGCGTGGCGGGTAAACGAACAGACCGAAAACATTGGTGCACGGCGTCTTCATACCGTGATGGAACGTCTTCTGGAGAGCATCTCTTTCGAAGCGGCTGATCGCTCGGGCCAGACCGTGGTTATTGACCCGGCGTACGTCGACGCCAGTCTCAGCAAACTCGCTGACGACGAAGACCTGTCGCGCTACATTCTCTAGCGCAAACTTCCATCGACCGTCGTATACTGGGTCGTCCACCCTGTACAGGGGGGACGCTGATGCCCATTTTGCTGATCGATGGCCTTAACCTCATCCGCCGGGTCCACGCCGGCGTGCCTGAGGTAGTGGAAGACCGTGACGATGCAGTGTTGAATGCCTGTGTTGCCTCGGTCCGGCGGGCCTTGCGTAAGCATCAGCCAAGCCACGTGGCGCTGGTCATGGAGGACGCCGGTCGCAGTTGGCGTTCGCGGGAGTATCCTGATTACAAAAAAGACCGCCCGCCCATGCCCGATGATCTTGCGGCGGGACTGCCGAGGATCAAAGACGCACTTTCCGAGATCGGGGTGCATGCACTGTTTGCACCCGGATTCGAGGCAGACGATGTGATTGCCTCGATCGCAAAGCGCACCAGTGATGCCGGATTTCAGGTGATCATCCTGTCCACGGATAAAAGTTTCTGCCAGATGGTCGGCCCGCGGGTCGCGCTGGTCGATCACTTCAACAACATGGTCCGCGACCGCGGCTGGATTCGCGAGCGCTATGGCGTTGCGCCCGAGCAGATTGTCGATCTGATGAGTCTCGCGGGTGATCCGTCACTGGGTATTCCGGGGATCCGGTCCGTTGGGGTGCGCACCGCGGCCCGGCTGATCCACGACTTTGGCAATCTCGACTCGGTCATCGAACATGCTCAGGAGATACCCGGCAAACTCGGCGAAAAACTGCGGGAGGGGATCGAAACACTGCCGCTGATGCGTCGTCTGGTCAGTTTGCGTCAGGATGTGGATCTTGGCGCAAACCTGCATGATTTTCGCTGGTCCAAGGAGATGCTGGCGAACGAGGCTGAGCATTCCGCATAAGCGGCACCGGCAGTGCGGATGCTGATGGACCGGGACGCTCCGTCGAAGCCGGTCAGTCGTTGTTCTCGAGAATCTCGATGCGATCGCTGTCAGCGAGATCGACGGAAACTCCGTCGATGGTAGTAAACCGCCTGCCTTCAATCGCTTTTTTGTAGGCCTGGTATTTGAGCGCTTGGCCCTGGCTGTTGGTCACCTGAATGTCGATGACCCGGTGCTGATTCTGCCAGTGCAGCACAAAAACCAGTGCCGAGATGGCGATCACCAGTCCGAGCAGGGTATAGGCGACCATGGCTGCGGATACCCCGCCCTTGCTGGCTGCAGGTCCCGCAGCCGCAGCAGGTTTCGCCGGTGTGTTCTTGACCCGGAACACCAGCGCGACCACCAGGATGACCGCGAGCGTAAAGAGAATCTTCGTCAGCAAGAATCGGCCTCGTCGCCGGGGGGCAGTTGCAGATAAAACCCCCGTGATTCTATGCTGTCAATGACGGTCGCGGGGTCTGTCGCGGCAAGGGTTTCGCGCCCGGCAAGGTCCAGTGCCATCACCAGCTCGAGCCGGCCCAACCGGGCCATGAGGGCGTCCGGCAGTGATTCCAGCGCCTTCGAATCCGCCACGAAAATGTACGCCCCGTCTTTGCGGTTGCTCTTATAGACCTCGCACTTCAAAGAGGGGAGTCTGCCTGTCGGGTGGGGCTGAATCGAAGGTGTTGTACTAGCGGTTACCGCCCCACAGCCAGGCCCAGCCGGAGCGTTTCTCCGTGTGTTCCCGGTTGGCGACTTCCGTGAAGGGGCGTTCCTCTTTTCCCAGGTACAGCTGACGCGGCCGGCCGATGCGGCTTTCCGAGGACTCCATCATTTCTTTCCAGTGAGAGATCCATCCTACGGTGCGGCCGATGGCAAAGAGTACCGTGAACATGTTGGTCGGAAAACCGAGCGCCCGCAGGATGATCCCCGAATAGAAGTCGACGTTGGGATACAGTTTCTTATCGACGAAGTAAGGGTCCTCAAGGGCGATGCGCTCGAGTTCCAGGGCCAGATCCAGCATCGGGTCACTGATCCCCAGTTCATTGAGGACTTCGTGACAGGTGTCGCGCATGACGGTCGCGCGCGGGTCATAGTTCTTGTAGACCCGATGGCCAAAGCCCATCAGCCGGAAATGATCATCCGGATCCTGGGCTTTCTTCACGAATTTCTGAATCCGGTCCCGGGTGCCGATCTCGTTCAGCATATTCAGGACGGCTTCGTTCGCACCACCGTGGGCCGGACCCCAGAGCGAGGCGATACCGGCGGCCAGGCAGGCAAAGGGGTTGGCATCTGAAGAGCCCGCGAGGCGTACGGTCGAGGTCGAGGCGTTCTGCTCATGATCTGCGTGCAGGATCAGAACCCGGTCGATAGCGCGGGCGAGCACCGGGTTGACCTCGTATTCCTGGGTCGGCACCGCAAACATCAGGCGCAGCAGGTTCTCGGAATAGGAGAGGTTGTTGAGCGGCTGCATAAACGGCTGGCCAAGCGAATACTTGAAGGCGTAAGCGCCAATCGTCGGCATCTTGGCGATCAGCCGGTGGGCAGCGATCATCCGCTGGATCGGATCATTGATATCGGTACTGTCGTGATAGAAGGCGGACAGCGCCCCGACCACGCCGACCATGATCGCCATGGGATGGGCGCTGCGCACAAAACCGCTGTAGAAACGGACCAGCTGCTCGTGCAGCATGGTGTGTCTGGTAATATCGCCGTCGAACTGTTCCTTCTCCTCAGGGGAGGGCAGTTCCCCGTGCAGAAGCAGGTAGCACACGTCCATGAAATCCGTGTTCTTGGCGAGTTCGGCGATGGCATAGCCGCGATGCAGCAGGATGCCCGCCTCACCGTCGATGTACGTGATCTCTGATGAGCACGAAGCGGTTGAGGTAAAACCGGGGTCGTAGGTAAAGGCGCCGGTCTGCGCGTAGAGTTTGCGGATGTCGATGACCTTGGGACCCACGCTGCCGTGCATGGTAGGCAGTTCCCAGGATTCGCCGGTTTCGTTGTCCGTGAGCGTGAATGAGTGGCGTACCGACTGTGCAAGTTCACTCTTTTTTTGCTGATTGGCTTCGGACATAAGAGACTCCTCTTTCAATCCAATATTAAATATTGGATTTTTTAATAATATAGACAACTATCTTTATGTAGTTTTATACCTTATCAGGACGAAATGATAGTCTTGACATCAGCAAAGGAGTGTAAAAGACCCGCATGTTGCCGTCACCTCTCCCTGGATTCCCGCGCGCTTTTTCCCTTTGGTTAACAGATAAATACAGTTTTCCAATAGCGTTTTTTTCACATCAGGAAATGGGGTTTTTGCAGCGATGAAAGCCGAACACTTCGCCGTTCAGACCGAAAGTGCAGGACAACTGCAAGGCCTTCGCTGGGGGTCCAGCAGCGGTACACCGGTGCTGGCGCTGCATGGATGGCTGGATAACGCGGCAAGTTTTTCGCCGCTCGCGGCTTATCTTCCGGGCGTCCAGCTTCTGGCACTTGACCTGCCGGGCCATGGCGCATCCGATCATCGCCCGCAAGGGGTCCGTTATCACCTGATGGATTACGTGCCCGCGGTGCTTGAGGCGGCCGATGCCCTGGGTCTTGCCAGCATGCTGATCATGGGCCACTCGCTCGGCGGCTCAATCGCGGGGCTTGCGGCCGTAGCCGCCCCGGAGCGGGTCACGGCAATGGTGCTGATCGAAACACTGGGTCCCTTCTCCGAGTCTGAAGAAAAGGTGCCAGCGCGCCTGCGTGATTCCGTGGCCGGTTATGCCAGGGTACGAGAGAAGGCATCACCGACCTATCCAGATCTTGAGACGCTGGTCGCAGCCCGTGTGCGCATTGGGGGAATGAGCGAAGCATCGGCGAGACTCCTGATCGAGCGCAACGTCCACAAGAGCGATGGTGGCTACCGCTGGCGCAGTGATCCCAGGCTGCGGCTCGCCTCTCCGGTTTTTCTGACCGAGCCGCAGGCGCTCACCTGCCTTAAGGCAATAGCGCAGCCGACCCAGGTGCTGCTCGGCAACGACGGCGTGCTGGCGAAGCGCAAAACCCTTAAAGCAAGGCTTGAGGCCCTGAACCCAGCCGATGTGCGCTGGTTTGACGGCACGCACCACCTGCATATGGATCAGCCCGGCGTGATCGGCGGTGCGGTAGCCGAGTTTCTTTCGCAGTTTGCGTAGCAGCGCGGTGGTTTTTGCGTGCTACGGAAATATGGTTTCCAGCAGCCGATGCTGAATCTCAATACCGACTGATGATGAAGCCCGCGGGTGGTTATGCAGGATCACGACCACCCAGACATCACCGTTGCGATCAATCGCATAGCCGGCAAGCGCCCGCACGTCCTTGAGCCGTCCGGTCTTAAGCCGTAGCCTGCCGGGCCCCGCCAGATTGTGAAACCGTTTTCGCAGCGAGCCGTCGATGCCGGCAATCGGAAGGGATCCCAGGAATTCCGGCCACCATGGCCAACTCGCAGCCGCCTCTAATAAAGCAGCAAGACCTTCGGCACTGACCCGCGCCTCACGCGACAGGCCCGCACCATTATCCATTCTGAGTTTCGGCATCGTAACTCCGCTCCGGCTTAACCAGTTTTCGATCACTTCTGCGGCCTTGGCCGGGGTTGCCGGCGGGCGGTCACTCGCGAGGGTTAGCAGCAGGTTGCGTGCCATGACATTGTTGCTGAACTTGTTGGTGTAACGGATGATCTCCGCCAGAGACACGGATTCAAGTTCCGCTGCAACTACCGCCTCAGGCGGCGTCTCGCCATAACGCCAGCCGCCGGCGAGTGTTCCTCCGAGCTGCTGCCAGAGCGCTTTAAAGACACCGTAGACATACCGCCCATGGGGTAAAAGCGTGCGGCGAAATGTGCTGGCGCCACAGCCCGCCGGGTAGCGCCCCGCGACCGAAAGCTTTGTAACTGAAGCGCCCTTCTTGAGGTCGAGACGGATGCTTCGTCCCTTTTTTTCGCAGTCTGCCTTGCTGAGATCTACCGTGTTGCTGATCTTGAGGGTGGTTGCCGGCGGATCTGCGCTGACGTGTACGGTGCTATGGTCTGAGTCAATGATGAGCGACGTTGCACCGAAGTTCACCAGCAGCGCGTTGGGCGGCGTGTTGTAGGTACGCATTGGTTTGCCGTCAATGGCTTGGGTCTCGATTGCCCGGCGATCAAACAGCGTGTCGTCGATGACAAGATCACCGTGAATATGGGTAATCCCACGATCACGAAGTTCTTTGGCAAGCAGCCAGAAGCGCTCGATCACGAGCCAGGGATCACCGCTGCCCCGCAGAACCAGGTCACCGTCGAGGGTATTGCCGCGCACCTTGCCGGCGACGAGCGCCTGCGTCTGCCACCGATGCTGCGGCCCCAGCAGCTGCAGCGCGGCCGCCGTGGTCACGAGCTTCATGGTCGAGGCGGGATTTCGCGCCGTGGTGGTGTTGTGGGTGATCGTGCTGTTGATGTCTCCCACCCGACGGATCACCACGCTGATGGAACTGTCGGGAATGCTGTTGCCCTGCATCAGCTCAACGACAGAGGATGGCAGAGGAGTATCGCTGGCGCCGATCGCAGCCGTCATGCCGAAAAAGAACACATAAAACCTGATTACGGCGGCTGTCAATGACTGCCGGAATCCGGTAGATTGGGGATTCACCTTGACGTTGTTATAATCGCGCGCCCTTGTAGCCGGCATTTTTCAATCTCACAGACGATGGCGAAAAAAAATATCTTCCGCATTATCTTCCATAACCAGGGAAACATTTACGAGGTCTACGCTCACGAGGTGTCCCAGGGCGGAATGTATGCCTTCGTCGAGGTGGGCGACATTATCTTCGGTGAGCGGTCAAAACTTGTGGTTGACCCCTCCGATGAGAAGCTCAAGAGCGAGTTCGCCGGGGTCAAGCGGACTTACATTCCCCTGCACGCGGTTGTGCGCATTGACGAAGTCGAAAAAGAAGGTCAGGCAAAGATTCACCCGGGCACAGAGGCAAAAGGAGGGAATGTGTCGCCTTTCCCGATGCCGATGAACCCCCCCGCTGCAGAC
This sequence comes from Proteobacteria bacterium UBA2133, assembly GCA_002327725.1. Classification (GTDB taxonomy): domain Bacteria; phylum Pseudomonadota; class Gammaproteobacteria; order Arenicellales; family UBA868; genus UBA868. The sequence continues at coordinate 18,342 of DCXP01000026.1, read as the reverse complement.
TGACGCTCAAGCCGCGCTGGCCGAATCCGCGCCGGGACACGCAACGCCGGTGCCGCCAAGGCCGCAGTAGCCGCCCGGGTTTTTGGCAAGATACTGCTGGTGGTAATCCTCGGCGTAGAAAAATTCCCCGGACGTGGCAATTTCCGTGGTGATGGCGCGGTAGCCCGAGCGCTTCAACGCGCTTTGATAAAGCCCGGCGAAGTATTCGGCTGTCTGTGACTGGCCTTCGCCAAAGGTATAGATTGCGGAACGATACTGCGTACCGATATCGTTGCCCTGGCGCATCCCCTGGGTCGGGTCATGAGACTCGAAAAACACCTGAAGCAGTTTTTCGTAACTGATCCTTGCAGGATCAAACACCACGAGCACGGCCTCGGTGTGGCCGGTCATCCCCGAGCAGACTTCGTGATAGGTCGGATTCGGGGTTGATCCTCCCGCATAGCCAACGGCGGTTGTGATGACACCATCGAGTTGCCAGAAACAGCGTTCTGCGCCCCAGAAGCAGCCCAGGCCAAAGACCGCCTGCTGAGTGCCGGCGGCAAATGGCGGCTTGAGTTTCTCGCCGTTGACATAATGCTGGTCGGTGATCGCCAGCGGCTCGCTTCGACCGGGCAGAAGGTCATGAGCATCAGGTATTTCAGGCTGAAAAGCAGGCATGTCTTTTTCTCTGACAGGTTGAGCGCATTGTAGCCGCGGCTTCAGTGCGGCATTCGCGCGCTCGTCACCCGGGCCAACCCTGCGTGATCATTCACATGCACTATAGATTCAAGCCCTGCCGCTGACAACAACCCGCGGACGGCGCTTTGCTGATCATGGCCGTGCTCCAGTGCGACGAGGCCGTCCGGCTTTATGTGATGCTTGAGATCCGCGCAGATGGCGCGGATGCAGTCGAGGCCGTCCTCGCCGGCAAAAAGGGCTGTGGCAGGTTCAAAGCGCGCCGGTCCCGCTTCCAGTGCCGGGTCATTCTGCCGGACATAAGGCGGATTACTGACAATCGCGTCAAACCGGCGGCCTGCAAGGGGTGCAAACCAGTCGCCTTCAACAAAATGGATATCCAGACCCAGCCTTTTGGCATTCTCTCGCGCCTTTGAAAGCGCGGCTCGACTGATATCGGTGGCCGTGATGTGCGCGAGCGGCCGTTCGGCAGCCAGCGCCAGGGCAATGGCACCACTGCCCGTGCCAAGGTCTGCAAGATCGACCGCGGCATCGGGCGGGATGGCATCAAGCACCGTCTCGACCAGGACTTCGGTTTCCGGACGCGGCACCAGGGTCGCCTGGTTGATCCTGATCTCAAGCGACCAGAACTCCTTGTGCCCTAAGATGCAGGCGATCGGTTCCTTCTGAGAGCGGCGCTTCAGAAATACAAAAAACGCAGCGGCTGATTGGGGGTCGACGGGCTGATCCGGATCGCAGGCGAGTGCCGTGCGGTTGATGCCGCAGGCGGCCTGCAGCAGCACTTCGGCATCGAGCCGGGGTGAATCGCTGCAGCCGCTGAGTTGTGTGATGCCCTCTTGCACCAGCGCGGCGGCGCTGTGCTCAGTCACTGCCCAAAGCCGCGAGTTCGTCTGCCTGATGTTCCGCGACCAAAGGCTCAATCACCGGCTCGAGATCACCCCCCAGCACTTCATCGAGTTTGTACAGCGTCAGGTTGATGCGGTGATCGGTGACCCGTCCCTGCGGAAAGTTGTAGGTGCGGATGCGCTCAGAGCGGTCGCCGCTGCCGACCAGGTTGCGGCGGTTCTGGGCTTGTTCTTTTTTCTGCTCACTGATCTTCGCTTCCAGCAGGCGCGATCGCAGGATTGACATCGCGCGGGCTTTGTTCTTGTGCTGTGAGCGCTCGTCCTGGCACTCGACCACAACGCCGGTCGGCAGGTGGGTCAGGCGTACTGCCGAGTCGGTCCGGTTGACGTGCTGTCCGCCGGCACCTGAGGCGCGGAAAGTATCTACCCGAAGTTCCGTTGAATTGATTTCCACATCGTCAATCTCGTCGGCCTCGGGCATGACCGCGACCGTGCAGGCCGAGGTATGAATCCGGCCCTGCGCTTCGGTTTCGGGCACGCGCTGCACCCGATGTGCGCCGGACTCAAATTTGAGCCGCGAATAGGCGCCGCGACCGGCGACCCGGCTGATCACTTCTTTATAGCCGCCGTGTTCGCCAGGGCTCTGGCTCATGATCTCGACCTGCCAGCCGCGCTTTTCGGCATACAGGGTATACATCCGGAACAGGTCACCGGCGAAGAGCGCCGCCTCGTCACCGCCGGTGCCGGCCCGGACTTCAAGAAAGATGTTGCGCTGGTCGTTGGGGTTTTTGGGAATCAGCAGTTTGCGCAGGGTCTGGACATTTTCCTCAAGCTCGGACTGAAGGCGCGGCATTTCATCATTGGCGAGCCGCCGGATCGCGGGGTCGTCATCCTCGGCCATCTCGCGGGTCTCTGACATTTCCGCATCGAGTGCCTGATAGCGCTCAAAATGTTCGACCACCGGACTGATATCAGCGAGTTCGATAGAAAGGTCGCGAAAGACATTCTGGTCGCCGATCACCCCGGGGTCTGCCAGCAGGGCATTGATTTCCTCGCGACGCTCAAGCAGGTGCTCAAGTTTGGCCTGCATCTGGGGATTCATGGTTATGGTTTGAGTTTGAACAGCCGGCGCGTGCTGCTGATCAGGTTGGCGTTGCCTTCCTGGCTCGCCTGCTTGAGTGCCTGACTCGGGGCGTGGGAAAACTTGCGTGACAGACTCCGGGAGAAGTACTCGAGAACCTGTTCGGGGTCTTCGCCGTTGGCAAGCCGGCGTTTGGCATCAGCGAGTTCTGCTGCGCGCAGCATTTCGACCTGGTCGCGCAGAGAACGGATCGTCGGTACCGAGTCGAGTGAGCGCATCCAGTGCATGAACCGCACAACCTGCAAGTCAATGATTTTCTCGGCCTCAACGGCTGCTTCCTGTCGGGAGGCCTGGTTCTCGGCAATGACCTTGTGCAGATCGTCAACGCTGTAGAGAAAGACATCGTCGAGCTCATCAACCTGTACTTCGATGTCGCGCGGCACCGCGAGATCGATGAGAAACATGGGCCGGTGACGGCGCTGGCGCAAGGCTGCTTCGACAGTGCCTTTGCCGAGAATCGGCAGCGTGCTGGCGGTTGAGGCAACCACAATATCGGCCTCGTGCAGGCGCTCGGGTATCTCCGCCAGGGATATGGCCTCACTGCCGAGTTGTTCTGTCAGGGCCTGGGCGCGCTCGATGGAGCGATTGGCCACGATAATGTGCCGCACTTCGTTCTGCTTGAGATGACGCGCAACGAGTTCGATGGTCTCGCCCGCACCGATCAGGAGCACGGTCTGCTGGTTCAGGTGCGAAAAAATGCGCTTGGCAAGATCGACTGCCGCAAAAGCCACCGAAACCGCACTCGCCCCGATCGCGGTGTCGGTACGGATCTGTTTCGCCACCGAGAAGGTGTGCTGAAAAAGCCGGTTCAGAATCTTGCCGGTGGTTCCGGCCTGATGGGCGACTGAAAAGGCCGACTTCATCTGACCGAGAATCTGCGGTTCGCCGAGCACCATCGAGTCGAGACCGGAGGCGACCCGAAAGGCGTGCTGCACCGCCTGTTCTCCGGGCAGCGCATAAGTCGAGCCGTCGAGCGCTTCGGCAGGCAGATCGCCGTAGTCGCGCAGCCAGTCAAGCACCGGAGCGCTGGCAGCGTTCTGCTGGCGGCAGTAGATCTCGGTGCGGTTGCAGGTCGACAGAATCGTCGCTTCCGCCACCCCGGATGACGAGGTCAGCGAGCGCACCGCGTCCGGCAACTGCTCCGGCGAGAACGCGGTGCGTTCCCGCAGGTCGACAGCGGCTGTACGGTGATTGAGACCTAGGGCAAGAAGATGCATCGAATCAATATTTTATGGGTTTTTCTGCGGATTTTCACCGGATATGACGCAATCGCGGGCCGGCGGCAGAAGGTTGTGCCCCAATGCGGATGCCTTGATCCGCCGCTCACCATGACGACAGCGATTCTGCTATTCTGAGATGGTTGACCTCGCGTGTCTCTGGAATGTGGTTTTCGTGAAAAAACTCGGCGTTTTATCCTTCTTTGCGCTTTTGCCCGCCGTGCTGCTTGCCGGCTGTGTCGGTGTTGCGTCCAAGCCTGGCGACAGGGCTCACGGCGCGCAGGAGAAACTTATTGTTGCAGGGCTTTCCCAGGATCTCATCTATGAATATCTGCTGGGCGACATAGCGGCAAGACGCGGTGACCCGGCGACTGCCGCCGATGCCATGACCCGGGCGGCCGAACTTTCATCCAATCTCGAGATCACCCTGCGCGCATTCTCGATGTCGATGGCGGTAGGACAGTATGAGCAGGCGCTTGAACTCAGTGAACTGCTGGCTTCTATCGATCCGGATCATCAGGCTGAAAGCGCATTGGCGTTGCGTCTGCAGGCGCTGATTGCACTGGATCGGGAAGAGGATGTCTTTAATACACTGGTGGCGCTGATCGATGTGCTGCCTGATCAGGCAGAACTGCCGCAGTACATCGCCCAGACTCTGGGGCGGACACCGGAGCCTGGCCGGTGGCTTGCGTTGATCGAGCGCGTTGCGGACCACTTTGAAGATAATCCCTGGACACAGTTGTCTGCCGGCTGGCTGGCCTACCGCGCCGGTGAAGAGGATGGTGCGCAGGCCGCGCTTGACCGAGCGCTGGCGCTTAAGCCCGGGTGGGAGGAAGTCGCGCTGCTCAAGTTTTCCCATCTCAGGGAAAATGACGATAACGGTACCGTCGCGGCTTTTGTAATCGATTTTCTTGATCGTTACCCGGACCGTGTGCGACTGCGCCTCGCCTATGGCAGGCTGCTCGCAGAATGGAACGACAATCTGGCTGCCCTGGCTCAGTTCGAAAAGCTTCTCGAGTTCGAGCCGCAGAATATTGATGCCTTGTATGCCGCCGGGATTCTGAGCCAGAGTCTTGCCCTTCTCGATCAGGCGAAGACATATTTCGAGACGCTCCTGGCGCATTATCCACAGGAAGATCGCAGCCGTCTTTACCTTGGCCAGATTTTGAGCGAGCAGGGCGCATATGACGAGGCGCTCGACCTGTTGCGTGAGATCGCGTCCGCTGATTTTTACTTTGATGTGCAGATCCGGATCGGATTCGTGCTTGCAGACGCCGGCCGCATTGAGCAAGCACTTCGGCATCTCGCCGATGTCACCCCCAAATCCCAGGACGAGCAGGTGCGGGTCTACCTCGCCCGTGAGCAGGTACTGCGTGACAGCGGGCAGCCCGAACAGGCGCTGGAACTGCTGAGCGCAGCGCTGATCGACATACCGGATCATCCGGATCTTTTGTATGCCCGGGGACTGGTGACCGCGATCATGGACCGCGTGGTAGAGCACGAACAGGATATGCGGCGCCTTATTGAAATCGATCCCGAGAATGCCCATGCCTATAACGCGCTGGGCTACACCCTGGCAGACAAAACGGATCGACTGGCCGAAGCCCTGGAGCTGATCGAAAAGGCGCTGACGCTGTTGCCGGGCGATCCCTTTATCCTCGACAGTCTGGGCTGGGTGCATTACCGGCGGGGTGATCTTGATCTTGCGCTTGAGTACCTTCGGCTCGCCATGGACCAGCGGCCGGATGCCGAGATCGCGGCCCATCTGGGCGAGGTGCTGTGGCAGCTGGGCGATGAAGACCAGGCTATTGCGGCCTGGCAGGACGGCAAGGAGACCGATCCCGACAATCCGGTACTCAAGGATACGATGCGGAAATTCGGTCAGTGACCGTTCGCGGGTTCGCCGTTGCCGTGGTCTCCCTGATCGTCGTCGGCTGTGCGAGTGTTTCACCAAAGCCCACAGCGGTTGAGAGCGAGAACGAAATTAAGTGGCAACAGCACCACTCGCAGGTCACCAGAGTGGATCAGTGGGATCTTTCCGGGCGGATCGGGGTGCGCACCACTGATACGGGGGCCAGCGCCAACCTGCGCTGGAAATTCGACAACAGCCGTGATCAGATTGATCTTTTCGGTCCTTTCGGCGGCGGCAGAATCCATTTGGATATCGACCCGGCTGGCGCCCGCCTGCGTGACGGCAAAGGCCGGGAGTTCTTTGCCGCGAGCGCAAGTGAAGTGCTTTTCAAAGCTACCGGCTGGCACGTTCCGCTGGAGGTGCTGGGTTACTGGGTTCGCGGGGTGCCGGCACCTGGCGAGCACGGCATGGAAATTGATAACGGCGGACGACTGATATCCCTCAGCCAGCAGGGCTGGGATATCACTTTTCGCGAATACGCGCTGCATAAGGGAGTCTCACTTCCCCGCAAGATCCAGCTGAGCGCATCGGCCGAAATATTACGTGAGCTGACCACCCGTAACGAGTTCAGCGGTGACTTGCTGGTGGTGAAGCTCTATATCGATGAATGGGAGCCGTCACCGGATAATGCGGAGATGGATCAGTGAAAACCTGGCTGGCGCCCGCCAAGCTGAATCTGTTTCTGCACGTCGTGGGCCGGCGCCAGAACGGTCTGCATGAACTGCAGACACTTTTTCAGCTGCTGGATTTTGGAGACGAGCTTGCTTTTGAGGTCACAGGCGATGGCCGCATCGCGCGTGTGGGTGCGACGCAGTTGCCGGATGATGATCTTTGTATCCGCGCGGCCCGTTCGCTGCAAAAGGCCAGCGGCACCCATCTTGGAGCCAGGATTCACCTGACCAAGCGGATTCCGGTCGGTGCAGGTCTTGGCGGCGGCAGTTCTGACGCGGCCACGGTGCTGGTGGCGCTGAATCAACTCTGGCACACCCATCTCACAGAGGATGCCCTCGCCGACATTGGGTTATCGCTGGGTGCGGATGTGCCGCTCTTTGTCCGGGGCCGTTCGGCATGGGGAGAGGGGATTGGTGAGCGGCTGACCCCTGCGGAACTACCGCCACAGCATTTTTGTGTGGTTTGGCCGGATATCAGTGTATCCACAAAGAGCATATTTTCCGACCCGGAATTGACACGGAACACCCCGCGAATCAGAATACCGAGCCCGTTTGAGGGTGATCGGCGAAATGATCTGGAGCCGGTGGCGAGAAGGCGGTTTCCCCAGGTGGGAGACTGTCTGGACTGGTTGGGGCAGTTCGGGGCAGCGCGGATGACAGGAAGCGGTGCCGCGGTCTTTTTGGCAGTCGGGGACGACAAGACCGGCGAAAAACTTCTCCAACAGTTGCCGTCGCCACTCCGTGGGCTGGTTGCCAACGGGATCAACCGGAATCCCGCGTTTGCCGATGAGCCTGATGGGGTGTAGCCAAGTGGTAAGGCACCGGATTTTGATTCCGGCATTCCCAGGTTCGAATCCTGGCACCCCAGCCATTTTTGACAAGCCTGGCCGATTTCCAAAACCGCGAGAAACCCGATGGCGATAGATGACCTGGCGCTGTTCACCGGTAACGCTAACCCGGATCTGGCCGGCGAAGTCTCGGCACAGCTCGGCATCGGCATCAGTCGCGCGCTCGTCAGCACCTTCAGTGATGGCGAAGTCAACGTCGAGATCATGGAAAACGTGCGGGGTGCAGATGCCTATGTCATGCAGCCCACCTGTGCGCCGGCCAGCAAGCACCTCATGGAGCTGCTGGTCATGATCGACGCGTTGCGGCGCTCTTCTGCCGAACGCATTACGGCGGTAATGCCGTATTTCGGCTATGCGCGTCAGGACCGCCGCCCCCGTACCGCCCGGGTTGCAATCACCGCCAAGCTGGTGGCCGACATGATCGGGATCGCGGGTGCGGACCGCGTGGTCACCATGGACCTGCATGCAGACCAGATCCAGGGATTCTTTGATATTCCGGTAGACAACATTTATGCCGCGCCGGTGCTGAACGGAGAGTTGTGGCGGCACGAGCCCGACAACCTGATGGTGGTGTCACCCGATGTCGGCGGTGTGATCCGGGCCCGGGCAATGGCCAAGCAGCTCGGCGTGGAACTTTCCATCATCGACAAACGGCGACCGCGGGCCAACGAGGCCAAGGTCATGCATATCATCGGATCGGTCGACCAGAGAAGCTGTGTACTGATGGATGACATGGTGGATACCGCCAATACCTTGTGCGAGGCCGCCTCGGCCCTTAAAGATGCCGGCGCGGTTCAGGTCAAAGCCTGCTGCACCCATGCGGTGCTCTCAGGTCAGGCCGTCGAGCGTATTGAAACATCAGAACTGGATGAGGTGGTGGTTACGAACTCGATTCCGCTGAGCGATGAGGCGCGAAAGCACAGCACCAAGATCCGCCAGATCAGCGTAGCCAATCTTCTGGCCGAGTCGATCCGGCGTATCGCCACCGGGGATTCAGTCAGTTCTTTATTTATGGAATGAGCGGTTGGAAGAGCCGCAAGGTTAAGGAGAATCTGTAATGAGCAGCAACTATGTACTCAACGCCCAGTCGCGCGATGTGTTCGGCACGGGTGTAAGCAGACGGCAGCGTCGTGACGGCCACGTTCCGGCGGTCGTATACGGGGCGGGCAAGGATAACGAAACGGTTACCCTGAATCACTATCAGGTGATGCACAGCCTTGAGAAAGAAGCTTTTCATTCAGCCATTATTGATCTTATAACCGACGCGGGACCGCAGCAGGTCATTCTCCGGGAAGTGCAGATGCACCCGCATCGCCCACTGGTGCTGCATCTGGATTTCCAGCGTATCAAGGCGACGGAAAAGCTGCACATGAAGATACCGCTGCACTTCGAAGGGGCGGATACCGCCCCCGGCGTCAAGGTCGACGGCGGCATCCTTGCTCACACTATGACCGAACTCGATATCACCTGTCTGCCAAAGGATCTGCCCGAGTACATAGCGGTTGATGTGTCTGCTCTTGGCATGAACGAATCGCTGCACCTGTCTGATATTCAACTGCCTGAAGGTGTTGAACTGACTGTGACCGCCTATCACGAGGGAGAAGATCCCACGGTGGCCACTGTCACGGCGCCGAAGGTGGTCGAAGAGGAAGAAGAAGTGCTGCCTGAAGAAGGCGAAGAGGCTGAGGTCGCCGAGGGGGCCGAGGGGGTTGAGGGGGCTGAGGAAACACCGCCCGCCGACGCTGAGGAAGAAAAAAGCGAGTAGCGGACAATCGCTCAGTGGGCTGAATGCAGCGCCACGGTGCGGCGCTGCGTCGATCCTGACGCGCTGATCGATCGAAACGATGGCGGCTATCTCACTCGTCTGTGGCCTTGGCAATCCCGGCGCCCAATACGAAGCGACGCGTCACAATGCCGGGTTCTGGTTTCTGGATGCCCTGGCGCTTACCTGCCCGTTGCCCTGGCGTCCTGAAACGCGCTTTTTTGGGAATCTCGCCGATACCCGGCTAGCAAACCAACGCGTCCGCTTTCTCAAGCCCGGGACCTTCATGAACGAATGCGGGGTATCGGTAGCGGCCGTCTGTGCTTACTTCGATATTTCACCCGAGCAGGTTCTGGTGGTACACGATGACCTTGATCTGCCGGCCGGTACGGTCCGGGTCAAGCAGGGCGGCGGCCACGGCGGGCACAACGGCTTGCGCGATATTTTTGCGAAACTCGGCTCGCGAGAATTCATCCGGTTGCGCATCGGTATCGGCCATCCGGGAAACAGTGACGACGTAAGCGACTGGGTGCTGCGCAAACCCTCACCAGAAGACAAAGAGGCAATGCTCGATGCGGTCGCCCGTGCCGTAGCACAGATTGGCCGGCTGGTTGGAGGTGATCTTGAACCGGTGATGAAGGTTTTGCACACCGAGCAGGAAGGGAAATCCTGAGTGGGCTTTCGCTGCGGCATTGTCGGCTTGCCCAACGTCGGCAAGTCGACTCTCTTTAATGCGCTGACCCACGCCGGCGCGCAAGCGGAGAACTATCCGTTCTGCACCATCGACCCTAACGTCGGTATCGTTGAGGTTCCCGACCCACGCCTTCGGGCGATCGCGCAACTCGTCAATCCGGCCAAAGTGATTCCGACCGCAATTGAGTTTGTCGATATTGCGGGACTCGTGGCAGGCGCCTCCAAGGGCGAGGGCCTGGGCAACCGTTTTCTTGCACATATCCGCGAGGTGGATGCGATCATCCACGTGGTCCGTGCCTTCAGCGATGACGACATCACGCATGTTTCAGGAAAAGTTGACCCCCTGGCTGATATTGCGACCATCGAAACAGAACTCGCCCTTGCCGACCTTGAGACCGTTGAGCGCGCTGTTGACCGAACGACCAAGGCCGCAAAAACCGGCGACAAGAAAATCCTGGGTGAACTGGACTATCTGCGCCAGGCGTACACTGCACTTGCGCACGAGCAGGGTTTGCAGTCGCTGCTCAAGGATCCACAGGCGTCTGCTGCTCTCAAACCGCTTTGTCTCTTATCGGCCAAACCCGTGGTCTATGTGGTGAATGTCTCCGAGCAGGAGCTCAATGGCAATGATCAGGTTTCCCAGTTGGTTGTGCATGCGCAGAAAAACCAGGCACAGGTTGTGGTGGTAAGCGCCGCTATCGAACAGGAGATCTCGGAGATTGATCCGCACGAGCGGGATGGCTTCCTTCAGGACCTCGGACTTGAAACATCAGGACTCGACCGCGTAATCCGCGCGGGTTATGCCGTTTTGGACCTGCAGACTTTCTTTACTACAGGGCCCAAGGAAGTCCGGGCGTGGACGGTCGCCCGCGGCGCGACCGCGCCGCAGGCCGCAGGCGAGGTCCATACGGATTTTGAGCGCGGGTTCATCCGGGCTGAGACCATCGCCTATGATGATTTTGTACAGTACCAGGGCGAGCAGGGCGCCCGCGAGGCCGGCCGGTTGCGCCTTGAGGGAAAGGAATACATGCTGAGTGATGGCGATATCATGTACTTTCGATTTAACGTCTAAGACAGGTTCGGCACCGGGTTCTCCAGGCGGGCGGCACGGCATGCCGTTCATCACCCGGGGAGCGCCCGGTCGGCAGCGCCGGGACTTGCCGGCTTCAAAAACGGGGGGTGTCTCATGCAGTGCGGATTCATTGGCCTTGGCATGCTTGGCGCCAGAATGGCGCGCCAGGTCCTGGAGGCCGGCCACGCGTTAATAGTTTTTGACCTTGACAATTCGCCGGTAGAGAAACTGGTTTCCCGCGGGGCGACGGGCGCTTCTTCTGTGACAGAGGCCGCCAGCAAGGTCGATGTGCTCATTACCTGCCTGCCCTCGCCGGATGCTTCCATGAAAGTCATGACCGGTGCCGACGGTGCGCTTGATGCCATGCGCGACGGCAGTTGCTGGATTGAGATGAGCACCACGGATGTCAACGAGATGATCCGTCTCGCCGGGTTGGCGGCGGAGCAGGGTATCGGGGTGCTGGAGTGCCCCGCCACCGGCGGTGTGCACCGCGCGGCGCGTGGTGAGATGACGCTGCTGGTCGGTGGTGATGAGGCCCTATTTAGACGCCATGCATCCCTGCTTAAAGCCCTGAGCGGCCAGCTCGTCTACATGGGTAAGCTCGGCAATGCCTCCCTGATCAAGGTGATCACCAATCTTTTGTGCCTGGTGGATCTGGTGGCAATGGGTGAAGCGCTGATGCTGGCCAAACGCGGCGGCCTGGACCTCGCCAAGTGCTATGAAGCCATCACCGCAAGTTCCGGCAGCAGCCGCGAGTTTGAGGACTGGGCACCGGTGATCCTGAACGGCAGCCTGAATACCGGTTTCACCACCGATCTGGGTCTTAAGGACCTCGGTTTCGTGACGGAACTCGGGCGGCGCCTCGAGGTGCCGCTGCAGCTGACCACGCTGGTGGAACAGATGTTCAAGGCATCACGCGATCGTTATGGCGGTGACGCATGGACGGCGCATGTTGTCAAAATGATGGAAGAGGCCGCCGGCGAGACGCTGCGGGCGCCGGGGTTTGCCGAGGTCATCCCCGAGCAATAAACGCCGCCAGCGGGGGCTCAGTGGTCTTCGCGCAGCCCGCTCGCTTTCTGGACCGCCGAATCAACGATGAGGTTGATGCCGATCGTCAGCAGGGCGATACAGGTAGCCGGTACCAGCGGGTGCAGAAAGCCCCAGGCGATACCGCCGCCGTTGTCCCGCACCATGGCCCCCCAGTCGGCGAGCGGCGGCTGCAGGCCAAGGCCGAGAAAACTCAGCCCGCTGATCAGGAGGAACACAAAGCAAAAGCGCAGGCCGAATTCCGCAGCCAGCGGTGTCAGTGCATTCGGCAGAATCTCTTTGCGCATGATCCACCGCAGCCCCTCTCCACGAAGCCGCGCCGCCTCGACGTAATCCATGACTTCGATATCCATCGCCACGGCCCGGGCGATGCGGTAGACCGGCATGGCATAGATGATGGCGATGACCGTGATCAGGGCGAATATCGAAGTGCCCGTCGAGGACAGCACAATCAGCGCGAAGATCAGGGTCGGAATGGAGATCACGACATCAACGAAGCGGCTCAGCATCTGATCGACCCAGCCGCCCATGGTGGCCGCGAGAAAGCCCAGCAGGGATCCCATGCCGAATGCGCAGGCGGTGGTCAGCAATGCGAGCGCAATCATGTTGCGGGCGCCGTAAATCAGCATCGACAGCATATCCCTGCCGATCTGGTCTGTTCCGAAAAAGAATTCACCAAACAACGGTTCCCAGACATCGCCGACAATTTCGCTCTGGCCATAGGGCGCAAGCCACGGCGCAAAGATCGCACAGAACCCGAAGGCGCTGACCACCAGCAGGCCCAGGCGGCTTGCCCAGTTCATTTCCCCGATGAGTTGCCAGACCTTCATGATCACTTACTTGGGATGCATCAGCCGCGGGTTGGACATCAGCGACAGGATATCCGCCAGCAGATTGAGAACCACGTACACCGTCGCGAAGATCATCGCGGTCGCCCGCACCGTCGGCATATCACGCAGGAACACCGCATCGATCATGAGCGCCCCGAGTCCCGGGTAGACAAACACGACCTCGACAATCACGACGCCCACAACCAGCCACGCGAGGTTCAGCATGATCACCTGGATAATCGGTGACCAGGCGTTGGGCAGGGCATGGAAAACAATGATTCGCCCCGGCCGGATGCCCTTGAGTTTGGCCATCTCGATGTAAGGGCTCGCCATCAGGCTGACAATGGACGCGCGGGTCATGCGCATCATGTGGGCACTGACGGCCAGCGTCAGGGTCAGCACCGGAAGCGCCGATGCATTGATCCGCTGGGCCAGCGTCATGGTTTCGTCGATGTTCGAAATTGCCGGAAAGAAACCGTAGGAAACGGCGAAGATCGCCATCAGGATGTAGGCGATGAAAAAGTCCGGCACCGATACCCCGCTCAGCGTGATCATCGATATGGAGCGGTCAAAAAACGAGTTTCGGTAAAGCGCGGCCAGCACGCCGAGGATCAGCGAGACCGGCACCGCGATCAGGGCCGCTGACACCGCAAGAAAGAAGGTGTTGCCGATGCGATTACCGATGACGTCGGCAACGTCGCGATGGTTGGTCAGGGCCTGACCCATGTCGCCCTGCGCAAAGTTCACCATCCACTCGAGATAGCGCACAAGCACGGGCCGGTCGAGATGGAGCGCCCGATGACAGGCGGCCACCTTATCCTCAGATGCCATCTGCCCCATCATCGCCGTACAGACGTCGCCCGACAGTGCCTCAACACCGATCGTGATCAGCAAAGAGATCGCAACCAGCGTCAGGATGCCGAGCGCCAGCCGTCCGGCGACCAGCCGCAGCAACTGATTTTCCATAAGGTCAGATAACCTGCCAAAGTGAGAAAAGGCCCGGAACCGGTCCGGGCCTTTTCCGTAGGCTGTAGGCCATAAATGCGCAGAACGCGGTTACAGCTTGATCCGACTTACTTGAACCACCAGCGCTCGATGCTGCGTGAACCATCCAGCTCCCAGTTACCGGCGAGTTTGCCAGGCCGGCCCAGCGCATCAGACGCTGCGTCAACGTTGTTGGCGAAGCAGGGTACGACCACGCCGCCTTCATCACGGACGATGGTCTGCATTTCGACATAGATGTCGTTACGCTTGGCTTCATCAAGTTCGGCACGCCCCGCAACCAGCAGCGCTTCAAACCGGGGATGGTCCCAGAAGCTGTCGGTCCAGTTGCCGCCGGCCTTGTAGCCGATAGTGAACATCCAGTCCGCGGTGGGTCGACCGGACCAGTAGCAGGCGCTCCACGGCACTTTCATCCAGACGTTGTTCCAGTAGCCGTCGGGCGAGACCCGGTTGACCTTGATGTTGACACCCGCGGCCTTGGCAGCCTCGGAGTAGAGCTGGGTCGCGTCTACGGCGCCGTTGAAGGCCGCATCGGCGGCAGCAATCTCAACGTCTATGCTGCTGTGCCCCGCCTGCTTGAGATACCACTTGGCTTTGTCAGGGTCGTACTGGCGCTGCGGCAGATCGCCGGCGTGGTAGTTCTGGTTGGAACTGATCGGGTGATCGTTGCCCAGCGAACCGTAGCCGCGCAGCACGGTGTTGACGAATGCTTCCCTGTCAATCGCGTGCTTGAGTGCCATCCGTACGTTGTTATCGTCAAACGGTGCCTGGCGGACATCCATCGGATAGGTGAAGTGCTTGGTACCCGAGACCTGGATCACACTGACGCCGGACTTTTTCTCGAGCATCGGTGCGGTCTTGAGGTCGCAGCGGACGATCGCATCCATCTGGCCGGTGGCCATGGCGTTCGTTCTGGCGACGGCATCATTGACCGCGGTGATCTTGACCTCGTCGAAGTTCGCACAGCCGGGCTTCCAGTAGTTGTCGTTTCGCACCATGTGCGCCCGTACCCCAGGCTCGAAATTCTTCACCACGAAGGCGCCGGTGCCGTCACCCGAGGCCCAGTCGACCTTGCCGGCACTGTCGGCGGAACCCATCAGCAGGTGATAATCACTCAGCAGATAGGGGAAGTCGGCGTTGCCGCTTTCGAGATCAAAGATCAGGGTGTTCGGACCATCTTTGCGGATGTTGCCCAGGGAGTTGGCTACACTCTTGGCGTCCGAGGTCGAATCTTCGCCGCGATGGTGCTCCAGGGAGGCGATCGCATCATCGGCATCAAAGGTCTTGCCGCTGTGGAACTCGATACCTTTGCGCAGTTTCACTACCCAGGTCTTGGCATCTGCTGATGGCTCAAGACTTTCGGCAAGTTCGGGCACGGCCTGCCCGTTGGCGCTTACCTCGACCAGGGCGTTACGGCACCCGCCCATGTTCATATTGATCATGAAGGTGTCGCCGTTGTCCGCCGGGTCCAGCATGTCGCCGGTGTTGGCGCCGCCAAAGCCTACCCGGTAGGTACCGCCCTTTTTCGGCGTGGCGTAGGCCGCGTGGCTGTAAAGAGCCGGCGCAGTCGCGGCAAAACCCATGGCCGTGGCAGCCTTGATGAATTCACGACGGTCTATACCGCCATTGGTGACCCGCTTTTGCAGTTTGCGAATCTCATGGTCAATTTTACTCATGTTCCCGTTTCCTCCTTTTCGATAGGTAAGATCAACAGATCTATTACTACAGATACTTACAACAGCGCAATCTTACAATAAACACTCAAGGATAATGGGGAAGTCCGGGAAAACCGGGAAGAAAGGCCAATCTTCTTGAAAACTGGGGATATTCGCGGTAGATTCGCGACCCCGCCGTGGCTATGTAGCTCAGCTGGTTAGAGCACGGCACTCATAATGCCGGGGTCGGTGGTTCAAGTCCACCCATAGCCACCACCTTTTCAAAGTTGCGCCCCCTTGTGTTGTTACTCCTGGCCCGCGTTCTCTGCCAGCAGATGGGACCGGTATTTCATATCCTCAATCAGGACATGCTCTTCAAACCACTTGGAGAGAAACTCGTGCATCTTTCGAGGCAGATCTTCGGCACCGGCGGATGCGAGCAGTTTCTCTACCTGCCGGGTATATTCTGTGTGCAGTTCAGCATGTTCTTCGACCAGGGGATAACCGCTGTCTCTCAAGACATTTTCTTCATAGCGAAAATGAATCTGGGCGTAGTTGCTCATCTGCATCAGACATTTCATCTGGTCGAGTGCTTGGTGTGAGCCTGTTGCAGACAATCCGGCGCATTTACTGATCAACTCCAGCAGCCGTTGGTGCTGCGCATCCAACTCAGCATGTCCGACACTGACGGTTTCGCCTCGTTCCTGATCGATACTCACTGGGCTTGACCTTATGATCCGGGTAATTAATCAATCCTAAAGGCGCCCCCGCAACTGGGATTGATCTGGATCAGGGCTTATAAAGGAAACGTTTTGTTCCCAAGGATCCGGGCAGCATCCCAGAGCCGGGGGTCTGTACCTTGACTGTGCAGGCGATGGACAGGCAAGGCTTTCGGGCCCGTTGCGCAAGGGCGGCGGTTACCGCTGCGGTGATGGGCACGCCTTAGTGAGCGGAATTGTCCTGTTGCGGTGAAAGCGGCGCAGACCCAGGTTATCGCTAACGAGTTGATGCACCATGCGTTCGACATTTTTGTTTATTCTGTTGGTGCCGCTGTCACAATTTCGCCCTTTGTTGAGTCAGGTCAGTTTCAGAGTCCCGGGCGCGTAGTTCCGGTGTGACCGTGAGGGGCGCCGGCTACGGCGTACTGCTGATAGACTGCAGCACAAGAGGTGTTTATTCTTGCTGTACACCCAGCAGTGGATGCGTAACTGATGCAGGCACCGAGTTTTACGATCGGGGTTGAAGAAGAGTACCTGATGGTGACTCGCGCCACGCGCAATCTGATCCGGCGCGCTCCTGAAGGACTGATGGCCGACCTTTCGGCCGAGTTGGGACAACAGGTAAGTCCTGAGTTCCTGCAGTGTCAGGTTGAAGTCGGCACAACTGTGTGCCGGAATATTGAACAAGTCCGCGCTCAGCTGCAATCACTGCGTCAGGCTGTCGCAAACCGGATTGACCCCTATGGGCTTGAACTGGTAGCGGCTTCAACACACCCCTGGGCGCGGCCGGAAGAGCTCGAACATACCCCCAAGACCCGCTATGACGATCTGGAGGAAGACCTGCAGCAGGTTGCCCGCCGCCTGATGATCTGCGGTATGCACGTGCATGTGGGGGTTGAGAACGATGAGCTGCGGATGGATCTTCTCGATCAGGCGGCCTATATCATTCCACATTTTCTAGCGCTGAGCGGCTCCTCGCCTTTCTGGGAAGGCCAGGATACCGGGCTGCAGTCCTACCGGATTGCGGTCTGGGATGAGATGCCCCGTACCGGGTTGCCGGAATCTTTTGAAAGTTATGCCGAGTACACCCGCCATGTGGAGGTGCTGACCGGCGCCGGCATTATTGAAGACGCCAGCAAGATATGGTGGGACCTGCGCCCGAGCGCGAGATTTCCCACCCTTGAGCTGCGTATTACCGATGTTTGCACCTCACTCGAGGACGCCGTCTGTCTGGCTGCACTGTTTCGCTGCTGGCTGCGGATGCTCTATCGGCTGCGCAGTCAGAATCAGCGCTGGCGCCGCTATGTCCGTATGCTGATCGCCGAAAACCGCTGGCGCGCCCAGCGCTACGGCTGCGCGACAGAGTTGCTGGATTTCGGCCGGGGCGTACTGGTCCCTTATGCGGAGTTGCTCGAAGAGATTCTTGAACTGGTTGCCGAAGATGCGGCATTTTTCGAATGTGAAGATGAAGTGGCTCATGCACGGGTGATTCTTTCACGCGGCACCAGTGCTCAGCGGCAGTTGAAGATCTTTCAGCGTGAGCGCAGTGCCGGGGCCAGCCAGGAGGCGGCACTCGCCGCTGTGGTTGACTGGCTGGTCGGCGAGACCAGGCGGACGCTGACCTGAGCCAAGGCCCCGGCAGTCCACTGCAAAACCATCGCCCGAGACGCAAGGTTCTCTCCAGTATCCTCGGCATAACGAAAGGAAGTTTTCAGCCGTTGCCCGGCGATCTCTTCCTCGACCATATTTCAACACCCACGATGGTGACCACCAGGACACCCGTGACGTAGGCAATCACTGCCCCTTCAAGGGCAACCAGGCCAAGCCGCGTACGCAGCGGCGCGAAGGTGATGGCGAGGATCTGGAGTGCAACGCTGGCAACGATGATCGTGTTGACGACACGGTTGCTTGGAACGGCGCTTGTGAGGCTGATGCACCACTTGTTCGTTTACACTCAACCCACGGAAAGAACCCTGGAAAAGCTCGAAGCGGTCAATGCGATTTTCCTCAAACCCTGATGACGGCCCTTGATGCGATCGCGTAATAGTCAGGAATAGGGTAGACGGATGAAGATCATACAGGGCAATGTTTATGCCAGGCGGCTCCCGATGGCGTCTGGCTACCAGACGAAGCGCACGGCCCGCGGATCGTCAACGGCATGATCGCGGTTCCGCCGGGCCCCGGGCTCGGGATCACCATTCCCGAGGGCTGTTTCGGCTCCCCGATCGCGGGTTATTCGTAGCGTCAATAGAT
>DCXP01000077.1 GCA_002327725.1 Proteobacteria bacterium UBA2133 | reverse complement strand
TGGGGGAAAGCAAGGTTGCCCGCCACCACATTGCTGATGGCCGCGGTTGCGATCACAGAATGCGGCCACAGCGCGTTGACGGCAACCCCCCTGGACTTGAACTCTCCCGCCATACCGAGCACACACTGGCTCATCCCGAACTTGGACATGGTGTAAGCAACCGAAGGCAAGAACCATTTGGTCTGCATATCAAGCGGCGGGGACATATTGAGAATATGCGGGTTGCTGCCCTTTTCTAGATGGGGCAGGCACTCCTTTGACAGCATGAAAGTCGCACGGACATTGACAGCAAACATGAGATCAAACCTTTTCATCTCAGTCTTGCCGGTCGGGGTCAGGGAAATCGCACTGGCATTGTTGATGCAGATATCCAGTCCACCGAATGCTTCTGCTGCCTGGCTGACGGCTGCTTTAACCTGATCTTCGTCACGCACATCGGTCACGATCGGCAGGGCCCTGCCGCCTTCCTGTTCGATCTCTTCGGCCGCCGTGTAGATCGTACCCGGCAGCTTGGGATGCGGTTCAGCCGTTTTGGCCAGAATGGCAACGCTGCCGCCCTCGGCGGCCAGACGCTTGGCAATCGCAAGACCAATTCCGCGGCTACCCCCAGAGATGATTGCGCGTTTACCCTCTAATGATGTCATCAGGAACTCCTTCGGTTGGTTTGAAAAATTTACGTTCAGTTCGTAGGTCTGCAACTTTACCCAAAACCGGTGTCATGTGACTGCCACCCGGCCCGTTAGTTGACGCCCCACTCCTCGAGTACCTCGGCCGTATGTTCTCCAGGTGCTGGCGGTGGACGCTGGATGCTGCCTTGTGTACGGCTGAAACGCGGTGCCGGGCCCGGTTGGGTGATACCGAATGCGTTGATAAACACCTCGCGGGCCTCATTATGCGGATGCGCGGGGGCATCGCTCATGCTTAACACGGGAGCGAAGCAGATGTCGGTACCCTCCATGAGTTCGCACCAGTGAGATTGCGGTTCGCGCAGAAAGGCCTGCTGCAGCCGTTCACGCATCTGCGGCCAGTCTTCCTTAGCCTGGCTGACCCCTTCCGACGCGGCGTCTATCCCGAGGGTGTCGAGCAGTAACTGGTAAAACTGTGGCTCTATCGATCCAATCGCGATCCACTTCCCGTCGGCACATTCGAACACCCCGTAAAAGTGGGCGCCACCGTCAAGAAGATTATCCTGACGCTGATGCGTCCATTGTCCGTGATGCAAAAGCCCGTACATCATGGTCATCAGGTGGGCTGCGCCGTCGACCATCGCCGCATCGACCACCTGACCCTTGCCGGACTTTCTGGCCTCGAGCAAGCCACATACCACACCAAAGGCGAGATAAAGTGCTCCGCCGCCGAAGTCGCCCACAAGATTGAGCGGGGGCGCAACCGAATCATCCGTACCAATTGTATGTAGTACTCCGGTCAGAGCGATATAGTTGATGTCGTGCCCGGCGGCCTGCGCCAAAGGACCATTCTGGCCCCAACCGGTCATGCGCCCATAGACCAGACTCGGATTTTTCGCCAGGCATTCATCAGGCCCAAGTCCCAGGCGCTCCATAACGCCAGGCCGGAAACCCTCGATCACGGCATCGGCACGCGAGATAAGGTCAAGACAGGTAGTGACACCCTCGGGGCTCTTCAGATTGAGTGCAACTGAGCGCCGCCCCCGGTTCAGCACATCCACCTTGAGGCCCAATGGATTGGTGCCTCCCTCTCGGTCGATACGTACGACATCTGCACCCATGTCGGAAAGCAGCATCGCGCAAAACGGCGCGGGACCCAGACCCGCCATTTCGACAACGCGATATCCGTGCAGTGGTCCCATGTTTTCTGTTACGAAGTTTCGGTCGCTGTTTTCAAAAAGGACTCAAGACTATGCCTGACCTGCTTCACGCTGACAAAGTACGGCCACAGCCGCGACAGCCCACGCACAGGCAAAACCGGCGACACGAGCGCGACCGCACCCCATCCGGGACGCCACGCGTAGTCGGAATCCCGCCTCGGGATAACACAAACAACGGGGACACCCAGCGCGCTGGCAAGATGTCCCGCGCCCGAATCATTGCAGACCAGTGCCCTGGCACTCGTAAGCAATGCCGCCAGCGCGGCAGCGTTGGGCGTTTGCGCCAGAGGAAACCGCCCTCCGAGCCGTTCTGTCCACTCGGTCGCCTCGGACGGCGCCACCGTGAATACACACTCTTGTCCTGTCTCCTGCAATTGTTGGGCCAGCATAATAAAGCGCCCGGCCAGCCAGTTCTTCCGTGCCTTGCCGCTGGTTGGAGAGATAATGATACGTTCTTTTTGACCCTGCGCACTGACGTCTTCCGGTACCGCGAGTCCGATATCGGCCTGCGCCTCCCCGAGGGACAGTTCACGCCGGCAAAAATCGACGGCATGCTCCACCATGGTGAGCCCGGGTTTTGTTTTGTCGCGCAGCAGCCCCTGCTTGGGCACCCGTTCTTGCAGCAGATCGCGTTTATCGGCCGGCAGCGTGTCGCGATCGAAACAACCATCAAGTGATTTCTCGTGGTGTGCCAACGAGAAAAAAACAGCCCGGTGCGCGAGTGCCGGACGCAGATCAACGCCGTCAGATTGAAGTCCCGGAGCCTGGGAATCAATCAGACAA
>DCXP01000006.1:13875-83696 GCA_002327725.1 Proteobacteria bacterium UBA2133 | reverse complement strand
GCAGGACCGCAGCGCCCTGCAGGCCGAGGTGGCCGAACTGGTCACCGCCCGCGATCAGCTGACCGGGGAAAAGGCCGCACTCTCTGGTGAACTGGCCGGCGTCACTACCGAGAGCCGGGCCCAACAAGAGCAGTTAGCGGTATCGGAAGGACTCCGTGAGCAGCTCGCGCTGGATCTCACGGACCTCAAGAATGCGCTTGCATCGGTGCAGGCCGAACAGAACAGGCTGATCATGGCATACGAAGCGCAGAGACAGGGCCAGGCAGCTGTGACCAACGCGCGCGATGCCTTGCTGCGCGAGCGTGACGCCCTCGCTGATCAGGTCAGTTCACTCGAAGTGACCCGAGGATCACTCAGGGCCGAGGTCAGCGCCCTGCGCGACGAAATGGCGGGCCTGGTGCGCTCGACCGTCAGCACCGAACGTGCGCTTGAGGAAAGCCAGCTCGTGGGCGAGGAGCTGACGGCTCGTCTGGCCGAGACCGCCCTTGAGTACAAACTGACCAAAGAGGAGCTGGCCTATCTTCGGGCCGAGTACGCGGACGAAGTGGCGGCGTTCGCAAAAGAGCGTGAGCTGCTTGTCTCCGCTCATAAAGAAGAACTCGATATCCTGAGAGAACGCCACTCCGATCTCGAGAGCGAATACAACCGTCTGGTTCGGCCGGCCCGCAGTACCGTAGGTCGATTCGTGGTTAAGGTGCGTTTCTGGAAAGAGGGAGATCTGCGCCGCTACTCGCTGCGCCCGCCGTCGGGCATAGAAACCTCGGTCAGCGAATCAGAACTGCATCAGCAACTGACAGCGCTGAAAGCTCGGCATGGGGACAAGCTTTTTATCAAGGTGATTCCGGATGATAATTCGCTCACCCATGGAGAAGCGTGGAGTTTCGCCAGCAAGATTCACAACCGCTACGACTACTACTACCAGAACTGATCGACCGATCGGTTTCCCCACGATGCAGTATCCCGAAGCATTTGATGTGATTGTGATCGGCGGCGGCCATGCCGGCACCGAGGCTGCGTTGGCGGCGTCGCGAAGCGGCGCCAAGACGCTGTTGGTGACGCACACCATCGAAACGGTCGGCGAGATGTCCTGTAATCCCGCCATCGGCGGTATCGGTAAAGGCCATATCGTCAAAGAGATTGATGCCCTCGGCGGAGTCATGGGCGCGGCTGCAGATCGGGCAGGTATCCAGTTCCGTCGACTCAACGCCCGTAAGGGACCGGCAGTTCGTGCTACGCGGGCACAGGCGGATCGGGCCCTGTATCGTGAGGCAATCCGTACAAGCGTCGAAGCAGAATCTGGGCCGGTCGTGCTGCAGCAGGCCGTTGAGGATCTGCTGGTGGAGGGCGATGAGGTGGCTGGGATCGTTACCGCCGGGGGAATCCGTGTTTCGTCCCGCGCCGTGGTGCTGACGACCGGAACCTTCCTCAATGGCCGGATTCATGTGGGTCATCGCAGCGAACCCGGCGGCCGCGCGGGAGATGCCCCGGCGACAGTACTCGCCGATCGCCTGCGGGAACTCTGTCCGCGCAGCGGACGCCTGAAGACCGGCACGCCGCCGCGAATCGACGGGCGAACGATCGACTTTTCCGTGCTGGAGTTGCAGCCGGGCGACGATCCAGTGCCGAGTTTCTCCTTTCTAGCCAAGGCGAGCGATCACCCACGGCAGGTCTGCTGCCACATTGCCAAAACCAACGAAAAAACCCACGAGATCATTCGTGCCGGGCTCAGTCGCTCTGCGCTCTACGGCGGCGAGATCGAGGGCGTCGGGCCGAGGTACTGCCCATCGGTTGAGGACAAAATCGTTCGCTTTGCTGATCGGGACTCCCACCAGATATTCGTCGAGCCGGAAGGTTTGAATGTGCATGAGATCTACCCCAACGGTCTTTCCACCAGCCTGCCTTTTGATATCCAGTGGGAGATGGTGCGCAGTATTCGAGGGTTTGAAAACGCCCGGATTACCCGGCCAGGCTATGCCATTGAGTACGATTTTTTCGATCCCCGTGACCTTCTGCCAGGGCTCGAAACGCGGGCCCTGTCGGGACTTTTTTTCGCGGGGCAGATCAACGGCACAACCGGCTACGAAGAAGCGGCGGGCCAGGGGCTCGTTGCCGGCCTCAATGCGGCGAGGCGAAGTCGGGGTGAGCTGCCCTGGCGGCCGCGTCGTGATGAGGCGTATATCGGGGTCATGATCGACGACCTGACCACCCGCGGCGTCACAGAACCCTACCGGATGTTTACCTCCCGCGCCGAGTACCGGCTGCAACTGCGCGAGGACAACGCAGATTTGCGTCTGACCGAAACGGGCCGCACCCTCGGACTGGTCGACGAAGTACGCTGGAAAGTCTTTGCCGAAAAGCGCGATCTGCTGGAGCGGGAACGCGCCCGCCTGCGCCAGACCTGGGTCCGGCCTGAGACGATTACGACCGAGAAGGCCAGGGATGTGCTCGGCCAGGAACTCAGTCGTGAACAATGCCTTGCTGATTTGCTGCGCAGGCCACAAGTACGCTATCAGGACTTGATTGGCCTCAGTGCCTCAGACAACAAGGGCGTTACCGATCCCGCGGTGATCGAACAACTGGAAATCGAGACCCGTTATGCGGGGTATATCGACCGCCAGCGCGATGAGATTGCCCGCCAGCGCAGACACGAGGAGACAGTTATCCAGAAGGAAATGGATTACCGGCAGGTGCGGGGGCTTTCGAACGAGGTCCGCCAGATCTTCATAGAGCACCAGCCGGCGACCGTCGGCCAGGCGACACGGCTTTCCGGAGTGACACCCGCTGCGATCTCGCTGCTTCTGGTGCACCTGAAAAGGCAGCAGTTGCGCTCAGCAGCCTGAGTAATTCCATGGCGCAGGCCTCGCGCTCCTCCCTCTCGCGGCTTGCAGAAGGTGCGCGGCAGTTCGGTCTCGAATTAAGCCAGAGGTCCTGCGAGCGACTGCTTGATTATATGGCCCTGCTGCGCAAGTGGAACCAGGTGCATAACCTGACCACCGTCGATGAAGAATCGAAAATGCTGACCCATCACCTGCTGGACAGCCTCTCGATCGTGCCTTTTGCCACCGGGAACCGTTGTCTGGATGTCGGCTCCGGTGCCGGTTTCCCCGGCATGGTGCTGGCACTCACCCAGCCCCAGCAACAATGGATACTGGTCGAAAGCCGGGCCAAGAAAGCCAGTTTTCTTCGCGAGGCCAAAACCCGGTGCAAAGCGAAAAACGTCACAGTTATTGCCGGACGGGTTGAGGATTACCGGCCGCCGACAAATTTTGATACGCTAGCATCGCGCGCGGTTTCCACGCTGGCAGACCTGCTTAGAATGACCGGTCACCTGCATCACCCGCACCTGCGGCTGGTCGCGATGAAGGGCGCTTATCCCGAGGACGAACTGGCGGCGCTCACACCAGGCCAGCGGGCAATGGCCCGAGTCTTCCCGGTCGAGGTCCCAGGACTGTCCGCCCGCAGACATATCGTTGTTATGGCGAAAGCTTCGGAGAACAAAAGTTGACCAGGATCATCGCGGTCACCAACCAGAAGGGCGGTGTCGGCAAAACCACTACCGCCATCAATCTTGCCGCCGCGCTGGCGCATGAAGGCCTTCGGGTATTGCTGATCGACCTTGATCCGCAAGCCAACGCCACGGTGGGAAGCGGCATCGACCGCAACCACCTCCAGCACACCGTGTACCAGGTGTTGCTGGGTCAAAGTAGCGTCGGTGAAGCAGTCGTTGCCAGCGATTCGGGTTTTGACGTGCTGCCTGCCGAAGCCGGCCTCGCCGGAGCGCAGGCAGAGTTGCTCCAGGGCGATGACAGCGACAACCATAGGCTCAAACATGCACTCGCCACAGTTAAAAACTATGATCTGATGCTCATCGATTGCCCGCCGGCGTTGAATGTGTTGACCTTGAACGCGTTGGTAGCGGCGCAGTCGGTGCTGATTCCCATCCAGTGTGAATACTATGCGCTCGAGGGGCTGAGCGGTTTGGATGATACTATCCGCCGACTGCAGGGCAGCATTAACCCCGAACTGACCATTGAAGGACTGATCCGCACGATGTTCGACGGCCGCAATTCGCTGACCCATGAAGTCTCCGCCCAGCTTCGGCGCTATTATCCGAACCTGGTTTACAAAGCCGTGATTCCCCGTAATGTGCGCCTCGCCGAGGCACCGAGTTTCGGTAAGTCGGTCATTGACTATGACCCGCACTGTCAGGGCGCACTGGCCTATCGCCAGTTCGCCACGGAGATGCTTCAGAACATACGGCCACCGGTAGACCCTGTCACCGGCGACGCACTTTCAGGATTAGCGCGTGAGTCCTAAAGCGAGACTTGGGAAAGGGCTCGACGCGCTGCTCGGCAGCACGCCGTCGGTGACCCATGCGGCCCAGTCTGATCTGCGCCAGCTTCCAGTGAGCCAGATTCGAAAAGGCCGTTACCAGCCGCGCACCCGTATGGACGAGGAGTCGCTGCAGGATCTGGCCGCCTCGATCTCGGCACAGGGCATTGTCCAGCCGTTACTGGTGCGCGAAACCGCGGGTGGCGGCTATGAACTGATCGCGGGTGAGCGCCGCTGGCGTGCGGCGCAGTTGGCCGGTCTGACGGAGGTGCCGGCAGTGGTCCGGCGTGTTCCCGACGAAGCGGCTCTGGCGGTAGGTCTCATCGAAAATATCCAGCGCGAAAACCTCAACCCCATCGAGGAGGCGGCTGGCCTTAAGCGTCTGCTCGATGAGTTTGGGCTGACCCACCAGCAGGCTGCCGAAGCGGTCGGCCGCTCGCGGGTTGCCATCAGCAATCTGCTCAGGCTGCTGAAGCTGGACCCGGGCGTGCGGGAACACCTCGAATCGGGTCATATCGAAGCCGGCCACGCGCGCGCCTTGTTGGGTCTCGCCAAAGATCAACAGGGGATAGCGGCACAAGCGGTGATGCGCCGCCGCCTTTCGGTTCGCCAGACCGAAGAACTGGTCCGGAGGATGCTCAAGCCACCGGAAAAAGGTGGTGGGAAGAAATCCAAGAAAGGGCGAAACCGCGATATCGAGCGTCTTGAAGAAACGCTCTCGGAAAAACTCGCCGCGCCGGTGCAGCTGGAGTCGCGCGACGGCAAATCGGGCCGTCTGGTGATCGTCTACAGCTCGCTCGATGAACTCGACGGCATCATCGAGCGCCTGGGCTGAACGCCAGCAATTACGCCCGGCGTATCGCCATCTTTTGCCCGGCCTGATCGGGAAACGGCAGCGCCTTGTGCGCCGCCATCATCTGGTCAATAACATTGCTGACCTCCAGCGGGAAAGGCGAAGAGCGGCGGCTTTCGAGGCTGACGTGGATCATCATCTGTTCGCTGGTTGCGGCGAGATAACCCTCCTCGGCATGGAACATGCGCAGGAAATAGTGGACCCGCTTACTGTCGGCATCGAGTAACTGACAGGTGAGGCGGATCGGTTCACCCAGGTGCAGTTCCTGCAGGTAGTTGATGTGCATCTCGAGAGTGAATGTCGATGACCTTTCGGTCTCAAGATATTCGGGTGTGATACCCATCTGGTCCATGAACTCATCCACCCCACGGTCAAATGCCAATACGTAGTAAGCGACATTCATGTGGCCGTTGTAGTCGATCCATTCTGGCAGCACGCTTTGCCGCCCGACTTCCAGTTCTGCCTCAGTGAAGCCTTCGCTCATGAGGGATTCTGCCGCGCGCGGATATTCCGGATGGCCCGCGCAATGCCGCTGTCAACATAGGCGCCGTAAAAGTCCGGAATGCTGGCGCCGACCAGCGGCCGGCTGAGTTCCAGTCCCGCATCGTCCAGAAATTCAAGTGTCGGCACGATCATGATGCCGCGATTTTTCGAAAAGCCATGGTGGTCTGTGGTATCGCCTTCAAATCCCACCACCGGGATATTGCTGTCGACCCGCACCTCCCGCAGCAGCACACGCTTCCGGTGCGCAGGATCTCTGGCGATGTGGTTAAAGACGTCGGTTTTCACCTCGTCACAGTAATGACAATACCCGGCGGTATAGATAAGCAGGATCGGCAGATTTTCTTTGCGCGCCTGGGTTCCATCCTGTTGCAGATCGCGCGCTGGGTCGATCGTGCCGGCCTGCGCCAGCGCGGCATATAAACCCAGCAACGCGACCGCGGCGTGCAACAGCGACGAAAACCTCATCACCGAATTATATCCCGGCGACGAACGGACACCGGTGCCGGGGAAGCCGGCGAGTCCGTCAGGAATCGGCCATCAGCTGGCGAATACCCGGATACTGACTGCGTGCGATACAGTACTTCGCCGTACCCGCCCGCCAGGGCTCACCGGTCTGCAGCAGGTCCACCAGGAGGGGCAGGTCCGACACCGTGGCGCTGCCGACGACATCGATTCCGCGCTCGAATATAGGGTCGGGCAGGCAGGAGGCGGTCGGCCCGACCAGCGCTATTTGAGAAGCCGGGTTACAGTGGCTGAGCACGTCGTCTAGGGTATCGTTCATCAAGGTGGAGCCGGTGATCAATACCCGGTCGCAATCCTGTATCCGGCGGGTCTCTTCCGTGACCAGAAACCGGCCCGGCCAATCCTGGAATTGTGGGTCTTTTTCGATGATCGTCAGCGACGCCGGGTGATCCGCCAGGGCTGCCACCAACGGTGGGAAAAAACCGACCATTCCCACATGTTGCGCCCCCGCGAGATCGAGGTGTCCCATCGGATCGCCGGTACGGTCGAGGCGAAAGCCTGATACGCTGAGCAGATGCTGGCTCAGCGCATTGAGCACGCCCAGACCGACTGCCTTGGCCAGTGGATCACTCTCGAGACAGTTTCTGACCAGATCCAGAGGCGCAGCGCCAGTAAACTGATGAGGATCACACGCGGCCAGTTGCGACAGGGTATTATCGAGACCGGCGTAGAAAAAACCGCAACTATCGTCATCGAGGACAATTACGCCGAATTTCTTGGGCCGCTCCGGAGGGCGTGCGGGTGGCGGTTTGTACATAGCAGCAACAGGCGGAAGTTCCCGTCCGTTGCCTATCGCCAAAATGAGATCCACCAGATCAGAAAGTACGGTCATGAGCGCTGAGGATACCCGGTTCAGCATGTCGCAGGAGCATCGAGTCTATAGCAAGTTTCGTCCGCCGGACCTTGCCGATATCGCCAATATGCGCCCGGGCGTGTCCCGGGACCGCATCCTTGAGGCGTGGATGGTGACCCGTCTGTCAAGCCGACAGGCCTTATATCGCCCCGACAACAGCCGCCTGTACTTTTGCGATTCCGCAAGCGGTGAGACCAGTGACATCGTCGCGAAAACGCTTTCTTCGCTGAAATCGCCAAGGCCGCTGGAGCCTGTGCGGATCGATGCTTTGGGCGCGCTTTTCGTAGGAACCAAAGTGCTTGTGAAGCGCGAAGAGTTTTCCGTAGTGAGCACAGCGCTTCGACTCAGCGGTATTACAGTAGACAGCCTCGACCACCTGTAGGCTATTGTTTCAGGCACTGCCCGGATAACCGCACTGGCGCCAGGCTTCGAATAGCGCCACCGCAACGGCGTTGGAAAGATTGAGACTGCGGCGGGTGGTGCACATCGGCAGTGTGACCCGCTGCCCAGCGGGTACGAGGTGCCTGACGTTCTCTGGTAAACCACGGGTCTCGGGGCCAAAGACCAGCGCGTCGCCGCATTGGAATCGGCAGTCACTGTGTACCCGGGAGTGCTTGGTAGAGAACATGAACGCCCGGACAGGGGTCGTCTCTTCAAAAAATGCATCGATACTGGTGTGGCTGTGAATCGTGACCGCATCGGCATAGTCGAGTCCGGCGCGGCGAAGTTCTCGGTCGCTGATCGAAAAACCCAGCGGTTCTATCAGGTGCAGTTCAGAACCGGTGTTGGCGCACAGCCGGATGATGTTGCCGGTATTAGGCGGAATTTCCGGCTGGTACAGCACCACACGGAACATCGGTTTTTCTGCTCAGGCCGGTTTTAAAACCACCAGCAGTACGGCACCGATCAGAATCAAAACGGGAAACTCGTTGAACCAGCGATAAAACACGTGCCCATGTCTGTTGGTTCCCTGGGCAAACTGCCTGACCATCTGTCCACACCACAGGTGATACAGCACAAGCACAGCCACCAGGGCAATCTTGCCCACCAGCCAGAGGTTATGGCTGCCGATGCCGTAACCGAGCCACAGCCAGAGGCCGGACCCGATCGTCAAAACACCACCGGGCGTCGTAATGCCGAAGTACAGCTTGCGTTCCATGATCTTGAACTGGTCCCGGGTTGCACGGTCCTCGCTCATGGCGTGGTAGACAAAAAGCCTCGGAAGATAGAACAGGCCCGCGAACCAGGTGACCATAAAAATGATGTGCAGGGCTTTGATCCAGAGCATGGGCGATGAATCCAGAAACCAGATGAGGCCAGCAGCCCCGGCAGCGGTTGTCGGGTCTTCGCGTGGCAGCGGGGCTTTATCAGGCCATCATATCACGCGTCAGCGGTTCTTCCTCCCGGCTGAGAAAACGTTGCAGCAGGTCGTCCAGAAAGCGCCAGCCGAGCGGCGTCGTGCTTACCTGCCCGCGATCTGCCCGCATAAGACCGTCGGCGACCGCCTTTTCGACCAGCGGTTGCTGTCGCGACCAGTCAAGCCCGGTTCTTTGCTCGAAGAGCCGGTAATCAAAGCCCATCTTGAGTCGAAGTGCATTCAGCATGAACTCAAACAGCAGTTCACCCGGCTGTAACGGCGGGCCCGGGTCCGGCGTACAGCCCGTGGCCATGATGCGCAAGTATTCGTGCGGGTGACGGGGACGGCGCCATCGGTAGACCGCACCGCCAAATGAAAGTTTGCTGTGCGCGCCGGCTCCGATCCCGATGTAGTCACCGAACTCCCAGTAGTTGAGGTTGTGGCGGCAGCGGTACTCAGGACGGGCGAAGGCGGACACTTCGTAGTGTTCAAATCCGGACCTGCCCGCAAGGTCGTGAACCGCACACCGTATCGCCGACAGCACCTCCTCATCGGGCAGCAAGGGCGGATCCGCAGCAAAGGCAGTATTGGGTTCGATCGTCAACTGATAAAGGGAGAGATGCGTTGGTGCCCAGGTGAGCGCTTCGTGTAGGTCGGACAGGGCATCCGCTTGGTTCTGTCCCGGTAAACCGTGCATCAGGTCAATATTGAAGTTGTCAAAACCCGCATCCCGGATGGCGCGACAGGCCTGTCTGGCATCGTGCCCGTCGTGGATGCGGCCCAATGCATTAAGGCTTTGGTCCTTGAAACTCTGGACGCCGAGTGAAAGACGGTTCACCCCGCAGTCGCGGTAGGCCTGAAACCGCCTGACTTCGGCAGACCCCGGGTTTGCCTCGATCGTGATCTCCGGGTTGGTCTGCAGCCACCGGCCTTTATCGAGATGGTTCAGGATACGCTCGATCTGGTGGCTATCAAAGAGGCTGGGCGTACCGCCGCCGAAAAAGACCGAACTATAACGGCGGTCCGGGTGCATCCCGCCAACGGATTCAAGATCGGCCAGCAGCGCGTCGACATAATCCGATGCCGGCAGATCGCCTTTTAAGGGATGCGAGTTGAAATCACAGTAGGGGCACTTGCGCTGGCACCAGGGCAGGTGAACATACAGTGTCAGAGGGGGTTCGATAACAGTACTCAGCCAGGTTGGCAGCAGTTTCGCGGCGCACCGCTGCGATAGCTTTGGATCAGGCTCGCAATCTCATCGGCGAGCCGCTGCCGTGACTGGATAGACCCCCACGCATTGTGCGGGCTGACCAGCAGGTTCGGGATATCCGGTGCCAGCAGGGGATGGGATGCGTCAGGTGGCTCCTCGGTGAGAACGTCGACTCCAGCCCCGCCGATCTCCCCCTGGCGTAACGCTGCCGCCAGGTCGTTTTCGTTGACGATCCCGCCACGGGCCGTGTTGATCAGGATGGCGTCGGATTTCATCTGCTGCAGTTGTGCGCTCCCGATCAGGTTGCGGGTTGCATCTGTCAGCGGACAGTGCAATGAGATCACGTCGGATTTTTCCAGCAGCGTGTCCAGCGGGACCCGGCCATCAGGCACCTCCTGGCTGCCGGGTCTGGCACAGACCAGGACCTGCATCTGGAAACCTTCGGCAATGCGTGCGACGCGCCGGCCAAGGTTGCCGAGGCCGATGATGCCGAGCGTCTGTCCGGCGAGTTCGCGAATCGGATAGTCCAGCAAGCAGAACACCTCGCTTTGCTGCCAGCGGCCTTGCCGTACCGCCTGTGTGTAATCGCCAAGACGGGTCGCCAGCGCGAGTACCAGCGAGAACACGTGCTGGCTGACGGCGGCAGAAGCGTAGTCACGGACATTGCATACCGTGACCCCCCGGCGAGCCGCTGCGGCAAGGTCGACATTGTTGATGCCGGTGGCAGCGACCACGATCAGTTGCAGTGCGGCGGTCGCTATTACCGCGGCATCGATGGCCACTTTGTTGGTGACGATCACCTCACATCCATCTATCCGCTTGAGCACCTCACCCGGCCGGGTCGAGCGGTGGCGGGCCCAGTGGTCCAGACAGGTATCCAGAGCCGCGGTGTCGAGATCGCCACGGTCAAAGCTGTCGGAATCAAGGATGACGCCGCGCATAAGGATTATCTCGGCTCACCGGCATAGCGCATCTGCGCCAGTTGCCGGCGCTCTTTCTTGTCGGGCCTGCCTTTCGATTTCCTGACGGGCTGGGGCTGCAGGCGCAGTTGCCGACGCAGCGCTTCGCGCCGCTGGATGCTCATCGGGTCTTCTACGTAAGCCTTCGCCGCGAGCTGCGGTGCAACCCGCTTGTTGATCAGATTGCAGACGGTCACTGCACAGACAAAAGTCTTGCGACGGATGCGCAGAACATCCCCCTGGCGGACAGATTTTGCCGGGCGGGTTCGCCGGTCGTTGAGCAGCACGTGTCCGGCACGGATTGCCTCGACGGCAGCGGCGCGGGTTTTGAAAAAACGTGCTGCCCAGAGCCACCGGTCAAGACGTACACCGTTGTCGTGTTCGGTATCAAGCATCATCAGGACCTGTCATGGGGCGTGGTTTGTGCCGGACCGGAAACGCGAAATGATAAAATCGCGGTTCTCCCATTGCAGGTAGTCATTTGTGAAGTGTATCGCGCGCGCCTTGCTGATCGCCGGATTATTGGCGGTCACCCCAGTACAGGCCCTGGGACCGGTTGATGGCGAAGCAGGTGTTCTGACCTGGGTCGTTGATGACTATCAGGACACTTCAGTCAACTCACCGCTGACCGGGGGTTACGGCGAACTGTGGTTAGGCGAGCGCTGGGGGCTGCGGGCGGCACTGTACCGGGTAAGCGAAGACAGCGTGAGCATGGCACCGGATGAGCAGACCCTCGTGGACTTCAAGTACCGTGTCGTGAGCGCAACCGATAACACATTCCTGGCGGTGGGGCTCGGCTGGGAACAGGATCGCTTCGGCGCCGAGGGCGATACGTCGGGGGCCCGGATCATGGCGGAGGGCCGGTTGGGTGTCTTGGGTTTTCTGCGTTTGTACGCCGAGGCTGGCTGGGCACCGTCCCTGGGTGACGTGGGGTCGCGCAGGGACCTGTCTTCGATTTCGGTTGAGACGGGGCTCGTGCTGGATCCCTTGCCCTTTGTGGACCTTCGCCTGGGCTGGCGGTACCAGATCACCGACTATACCGGGGCGATCACCGGATCGGGAGTGAACGAGGGCAGTTACGGCGTTCTGCTCGGCGGCGGTATTCATTGGTGATTCCGGTTGGCGAGATCCTGGATAGCCTTCAGGATCATCGACCCCAACTGGTCAGGCAATCCAGCCCGCACCGGGCAGAAGTGGCGCTGGTGCTTGATGCCAGCGCGACAGATCATGACCCCAATATCATCTTCATCCAGCGATCTACGTCCTCTGATGATCCGTGGTCAGGGCAGATGGCTTTCCCCGGTGGCCGGCGTGAGGACAGCGATGTCGAAGTGGGTGACGCGGCCTGCCGCGAAACCCATGAGGAGATCGGGCTCGAACTTCGCCGCGAACATCTGGCTGGACATCTTGGGGATTTACGGGGCCGCCATGGCGGGCGGTCTGCTGATCTCGTAATCTCCTGTTTCGTCTATGTTGTTGATGAGATTCCCGCGCTCAAACCTAACCACGAGGTTTCCGAGATCGTACCGATACCGTTGTCCCGGCTTCTGGACCCGCGCCTGCGAACGTCGGTGCAATACGAGGCCGCAGGGAACATGCAGTTTCCCGGTATATTTCTGGATCAGGACGACAAACGGGTGGTCTGGGGTTTGACCTACCGGTTTTTGAGGCAGTTCTTCTCACTGCTGGGCCATCCACTGCCGCCTGGCTGATCAGGGATGCCCGATAACCGTATGCCGAATCCAGCTACACAACAGCAGAGGAAAATCGATGGCAAGAGCCGATAATCGACGCCCGGATGAGTTGCGGCCAGTGCGCTTCTCGCGGTCTTTCAACCGTCACGCCGAGGGCTCGGTGCTGGTGGAGTTTGGAGACACCCGGGTGCTGTGCATGGCGAGCGTTGAGGAGCGGGTGCCGCGGTTTCTTAAGGGCAGCCAGCAGGGGTGGATAACGGCGGAATACGGGATGCTTCCCCGGGCGACCGGTGAGCGAATGGCGCGCGAGGCGGCCCGGGGAAAGCAGGGAGGACGCACCCTGGAGATCCAGAGACTGATCGGCCGCTCGCTGCGCGCCGCTTTGGACCTTAAAGGACTCGGGGAGCGGACGATTACGCTTGACTGTGATGTGCTCCAGGCGGATGGCGGCACGCGCACGGCGTCGATTACCGGCGCGTGGGTGGCCCTTGCCGATGCCCTGGACCGTCTCTGTCAGGACGGCTTGCTGGACGCTCCGTTGCCGCTAAGCCAGATCGCCTCGGTCTCAGTGGGGCTCAAGCAGGGCGAGGTCCTTCTGGATCTGGATTATGCCGAGGACAGCAGCGCGGATACCGACATGAATTTTGTGATGAATGATCAGAACTGTTTCATCGAGATTCAGGGAACCGCGGAACAGACCCCGTTTAACGAGGCCGAGATGCAGAGCATGACAGCCGCCGCCGTGAAGGGAATTCAGGAACTGATGCGGCTGCAGCGCCTCGCCCGTGAGACACCGCCACAGTGACGCGGGAGCTGGTGCTGGCCTCGGATAACCAGGAAAAGCTCAAAGAGTTGACCGCCCTGCTGTCGGACAGCGGCTTCTCGGTGGTCGGTCAGGGCACCCTGGGTGTCACCCCTGCCGAGGAGACGGGCAAGACCTTTGTCGAGAACGCCATCCTGAAGGCGCGCAATGCCTCACTGCAGACCGGTCACCCGGCCATTGCTGACGATTCAGGACTTGAAGTGGATGCGCTGAACGGCGCCCCCGGGGTGACTTCGGCGCGCTTTGCCGGAGACCACGCCAGCGACTCGGACAACGTGACCAAACTGCTGTCCCGGCTTGAAGATATTCCATGGGAAGATCGCAATGCCCGATTCCGCTGCTTGATGGTATATCTCAGGCAGGCGGATGATCCCGCACCGCTGATCTGCGAAGGAACATGGTCGGGGGTGGTGACCAAGGTACCGAGCGGCGAGAACGGCTTCGGCTATGACCCGATTTTCTGGGTGCCGGATGAGTACTGCACCGCTGCAGAACTCGACAGCGAGCGCAAGAATGGGTTGAGCCACAGGGCCCGCGCGCTACGGGTGCTGGTTGACCGGCTGAAGGGAAGAGAAGGTGATCCCTAGGCTATGATGGGTCCAGGTCCGCGGCCCGAAGTTCCACGGTTGCCTGCCTTTCGGAGATCTCCACATCTTTAAGGCCCGGCACGGACAGGGCGTTTTTCCCAATGAGCATTAATCCGCAAAGCGCAAACAGCACCTTTCGCCAGAGCAGGTTAACCGACAGCAGCGCATAACCGAGTACAAACAAGCCGAGCCCGATGAGCAAGAGCGCCCCCGCAAGGAGTTTGTAATCGGTGTACTGGAGTTGCACATCACTGGATCCGGCAGAAACCGGGATGACCATAAATGCATAATTGCCGGCGCTGATCCCAGCCTCGGCACCGTTTATGCGCGCGCGCCAGTTCCCATGATGGTTCGCTGCTATGAAGATGAGGGTGGGCTCGTCAGTAGTGGCCCGAAACTCGATCCTGCCCTGGTATACCTTCAAATCTGAAATCGCACAGTTTCCGGTCAATTTATCCGCCTCAACCAGAGGTGCGGCAACGAGGATTGGCCGGTCATAGTCTGCAGCAACTTCCGACAGTTTCCCCGGAATCGCGTCTCGCTCGGGCACCACCAGTTGGTCACTGCCGCAGTAAACACGGTCCAGCGGGTCCGTAATCTCATAAAGGGCGTTGGCCTCGTTGGCGAAGACCTTCCGAACCCGATCGCTGGAGAAAGGAACATCGGTAACGATAAACCGGGTATTCAGCAGTCGAAGGATCCGGGGTTGGTGATTCATCAGGAACACGATACCGTTCGCGGTAATCGCGACATCTTTGTAGGCCTCCTGGAGGAACTTGACATACTGGTTTCGCACCGTGGTGGCATAACCTCCCACCGTGGCCAATTTGTAATAGCTGAGGATATTGTGATGGTAGGAGGTGTTGCTCATGACCAGGGCTGTACGGAAGTTTCCGGGCGCCTTCTGAATGGCGGCAATGACCGAATTCGCCGGGAAATGGTCTTTCGCATCAAGTCGCGTGTTGAACCCATACATAGCGGGGAACAACTCATACAGCGTAAACAAAACCGCGATAATCCCCACCAGGTTTGCGAAGTTTTTCCGTATGAGCAGGTGGCCGGCGAGGATGAAGATCGCGAGGATCACCAGCGGTGGAATAAAGAACCACAGGTTGACAATCGCATCGTACTGAAGCTTAGCGAAGCCGATCCATGTCACAAGGAGCGCTCCCGGCACAATGGCCCAGACCAGATCGTATGTTTTTCTATCTTCGAGAAAATACCTGAGGCCAAGGCCGCTCAGCACAATGCAGGTGAAAATGATGAGCGTTACGAATCGGCTGAACTGGCCGGCGCCCCCAGCAGGAATCAGGTTGACCAGCCCAACAATCAGGGGGTTGCCGTTAAACAGGGCAAACACAAAAAACAGCGTTATGCTCAGAGCCCACACCAGCCGGCAATGGCGCCGAAGCCCGCCACAGATACCGTAAAGCGTCAGGTAGAGAACGATGAGGCCGAAAAAGGCTACGAATTCAACGACATTGGTGTTGTAGATCACCTTAAGACCCGGCGCCCCGAGGCCCTGCCCCAGATAGTGCGGGAACATAAATCTCACAATGTCCAGGGGTCGGGGCAGTCCGTCTACCGGCAGGGTCAACAGGGACTGCAACAGGGGCGCGCTCCCCAGACCGTGGTAACGGAATGGTTGTGCGCCGCGCAGCCCGTCAGCGATCTCCGCCATCTGCGCCATCACGTCGGGCACGAGCAGCACTGCGGCACCGAGGTAAAGCGCGTGGGTGGTTGTCCACAGCCGCCACTTTGCCCCAACCCTTTCCTTTGCCAGCCAAAGATAAACGGTGTTGAAAAAACCGAAAAAGATAAAACTGTACAGCGCGATCTGGGTGTAGCCGCTGCTGTAGAAAAATATGACACTTAGGATCAGGGCAAGAGACGACGGCCAATCGGGGCCGTCCCGGATCAGTTTGAGGTTGAACAGGAAGATCAACGGGATCCATAACTGGGTTGCAAGATGCTGGGGAAAAAGCAGCCATACCAATTGATGGGTGTTGTAGGTCCAGGCGATACCCGCGAGCGCAGCGACGATGGGCTGACAGCCGAGATGGACCATGAGTGCGTACATGAAGATTCCCGCCAGAACCAGCCGAAACCATGTGCTCCAGTCCAGGGCATCAGGCACGTCCATAAATAACTGAAAAAAACTGGTGATGAAGGACCCGGTACCCTGCCCGGTTGAGGGTTGGCCAGTGAGGACATGCGGCAAATAATCCGTGTTGCTGCCTTCACGCAAGTTGTCCCAGAAGATTCTTCTGTAAGGATAGTGTGCCGTGGGAGAGTCCGCGAGTATTCCTTTGTTGACGCCGTGCGGACCCCGTTCAGCCTCCCAGGCGGGCTTGTTCAGAATGAAATCAAATGCGCTGAGGTGTTTATCCTGAAACAGCACATCGTGGAGATATCCGCCCGCGAGCAGGACGAAAAAGCCGGCGTAAAAAGCGTGCAGCCACTTGGAAGAGAAGCCAGACCGCGTATCGTTCATCATTCAAATAAAGATTTGCGGAATCTTTTTCCGCTGTTCTTTACCCGCTGCTTTGCTAAAGCGATTCGAACGATATTGGGTCGGTCGCGGTTTTCGGGCACTGAGTTGTCGGGTCTGGGAACACAGGCGGCAGGAACAGTCGAGCCCAGTATAACGGACTTGCCGCTTGTCATTGCCACGCCGGAAAAGGGTTCCGGCCATGCGCCCATGCCAGGGCCGGCAGCCGAAGACGTCTTGATGGGCGGGTCTCAACCTGCCAACCGAAATGATCGGGGTTGTCCAAAACCGGCCGCTAGGCAGGCGGTATCTGGAGTTTGCAGAAAGTCCGTGGCTCAATCCGGCGCTGGCTGGATGAGCGGGTGGCATCATTCACTCAGAGCATCGGTAACAGGACTGGTAACATCGGTGCTGTGAAGATTTGGGAGTAGCACAATGAAAGAACTGGTTCTGGTACGCCACGGCCAAAGCACCTGGAACCTGGAGAACCGTTTCACCGGCTGGGTCGATGTGGACCTATCTGAAAGGGGTCTGCGCGAAGCACGCGATGCCGGCCAGACATTGCTGGCAAAGGGTTACCGGTTTGATCTCGCCATGACCTCGCTGCTCAAGCGATCGATCAGAACGCTGTGGCTGATCCTTGAGGAGATGGACCAGATGTATCTTCCGGTAAAGACGGACTGGCGGTTGAACGAACGGCATTATGGTGCGCTGCAGGGTCTGGACAAGAAAGAAACCGCGCTCCGGCATGGCGATGAGCAGGTGCTCAAGTGGCGCCGCGGTTATGCCATTCGTCCCCCGGCCCTTGAGGCAGGTGACCCGCAGCATCCGGCCCACGATCCGAAATATGCAGGCATTGCGGGACTGCCGGACACCGAGTCCCTGGCAGACACCCTGGAGAGGGTGACCAACTGGTGGGATGAGCAGCTGGTGCCGGAACTTGAGGCCGGCCGCAAGGTGCTGGTCGTGGCGCACGGCAACAGTCTGCGGGCGATGGTGAAATTTCTCCAGGGCATGAGCGAGGATGAGATCATGCAGTACAACATCCCCACCGGCATCCCCCTGGTCTACCGGCTGGACGATGCGTTACAGGTTGTTGATCACGAATATCTGGCTGACGAAGCCGCCCTCAGCGCCGCTGTCAGTGAAGTCAGGAACCAGGCCTCGTCGGAGCCGCAGGCTTGAGCGTCGAACCGGCTAGTCGCGCCGAAGGCGTTCCGAGAGCGCGATGGGGCTGGGATAACGCAGCACGACAAACGCCGACGACAGCACGAAGGTGATCAGTGTCGCCAGCTGGACGAGGTTGGCGGCCTCCTGGCTCATGGCTTGCGCCTGAAGCGCGACTGCAACCAGCAGTAAGGAAAACTCGCTCATCTGGCCGAGCCTGACACCGGCCTCACCGGCCAGGACATTGCTCTCGCCGAACTTCTTGAGGAGCGCACGGTAGGTCACGGGTTTGATCAGGAGCACCCCCAGGGCCAGGGCCAGTGCACCTGGCCAGATCACAGCAGCGCCTGCAACATCGAAACCCGCGCCGAGCGCAAAAAAGAACATCACCAGGAAAAAGTCGCGCAACGGCCGAAGACTTTCAGCGATAAACAGCGCGATCGGGCTGTTCGCCAGCGTGATGCCGCCGATAAAAGCTCCGATCTCATAGGAGAGGCTGAGGCTCTGGGCCAACTGCGCAAAGCCCAGGCACCAGCCCAGCGACAGCAGGAAAACATACTCGCTAACTTTGTCAAAACGCCGAAAAAGCGGGCGCAGCACCAGCCGCTCTGCCAGCAGTCCCCCGACGAAGAGTATCGGGAGCCCGGCAAACTCCAGTCCAACCCGAAGCCAGGGTATCGATCCCACCGCCAGGGTGTCGAGCAGCAGCAGTGCGCCGACAGCGAGCAGGTCCTGCAGCAGGAGAATGCTGATGATGACCTCCCCGGTATGGCGGTGGTGCAGTACCGTCGTCGGCAGCAGTTTCAGCCCGATAATCGTGCTGGAAAGCGTGCTGGCCATGCCAACCAGCAGGCAGTCGATTCGGGAAAGCCCCGCAGCCGCTGCCACTGCATAACCCAGAAGCGCAAAAATCACCGAACTGATCAGGGTGACCCCTACCGCCTCGCGCATCTGGCCGAGGAGTTTGCGCGGTGAAAGGTCGAGCCCAAGCAGGAACAGCAGAAAGATGATGCCGATATGGGCAAGATCGGCAATCAGGTATGGATCGGTGACAAGCCCCGCAACGGACGGCCCGGCGAGAACGCCGAGCACGATATAAGCGACCAGCAGCGACTGACGGGCGAAAAGGGCGACCGTCGCCAGCACCGCCGCCCCGGTGAAAATCAGGAATACGGAAAATAAAACAGACTCACCGATCACAGCGTGTACCGTGCGCCCTTTGGTGCGGAGTCAGGTTGGAAAATAATCCGGCTCGCGCCCTGCTTTCCACTTGATGTTGCAACCGATACTCGGTATCTGCTCGCCGGAAATGGCGTTGCCGGCAAGCACCGCATCAGCGGCGTTTCGAAGATCGATTCCGGTAACCGGTTCACTGTTCTTGGGGCGGGAGGCATCGAACTGGCCCCGGTATGCGAGTTGGCGGTGCTCATCGAAGAGGAAAAAATCCGGCGTGCAGGCGGCGCGGTAGGCTTTGGCAACGGCCTGGTCTTCATCGTAAAGGTAGGGAAAGCCAAAACCATGCCGGGCCGCTTCTTCGGCCATTTTTTCCGGCGCATCATCGGGGTGGGTATCGGCGTCGTTGGCGCTGATCGCGATCGTTGTGAGCCCGCGCGGCGCGTATTCCTGAGCAAAGGCATTAAACGCATCGCGGATATGAATCACGTAAGGACAGTGGTTGCAGATGAAAGCGACCAGCAGCGCTTTGCTGTCGGCGTAGTCTGACAGCGAAACGGTTGCCCCCCCTGATCTTGGGTGGGTATTGGGCAGGGTGAAGGCCGGAGCCTTGGACCCCAGTACCTGCATGGTGGAGGCAGTGCTGACCATAATGCTCGATCAAAGCGTGAGGCGGATCAAAATTGTAGCATGTGAGGGGTGCCGCGCAGCGCTGCCGGCCTTCCGCGAGAAGCAATTACCGCTAGAATATTCCCAACATTTTCCGGCGGTGCTTTCAGTTTGGCTACCAGCGACAAGACTCTTACGCATCTTAACGATCAGGGCGAGGCTCGAATGGTGGATGTCGGCGGTAAAGAGATTACTGACCGACGCGCGGTCGCGCACGGGCGTATCGAGATGCAGCCGACGACGCTCGATCTCATTGCCAAGGGCGGCCACGTCAAGGGCGACGTTCTGGCGGTGGCACGGATTGCAGCGATCATGGCCGCGAAGCGAACCGCTCAGACCATTCCGCTGTGTCACCCGCTCTTTTTGACGCGGGTAGAAGTGGACTTCGAAATCAACAGCGATCAACGATGCGTCTTGTGCACCGTGGTTACCGAGACACGCGAGCGGACCGGTGTGGAGATGGAGGCGCTGACCGCCGTGAATGCCGGGCTGTTAACGATTTACGACATGTGCAAAGCGGTCGATCGCGGCATGACGATTACCGATATCCAGTTACTGGAGAAATCCGGCGGGCGATCGGGAGACTGGAAACGGCAGACATGAGCACCCCCGAACCCGTTTCCCGCCAGCCAAGCTGCGATGATGAATACGATCCAGCGCTGCTGCCTGTTGACACGGCGCTGGAGCGGATTTCACAGGCAGTCACACCAATCAGTGACGTGGAAGTGGTGGCGCTGCGCGAAGCGCTCGACCGGGTGCTGGGTGCCGATGTCCAGTCCCCCATTGCCGTGCCCAACCATACCAACTCGGCGATGGACGGCTATGCGCTGCGCTTCGCCGACCTGAGCGCATCACCGCTGCAGGTTGTCGGCACCGCCTGGGCAGGAAAGGCCTTCGCGGGTGCAGTGAACGCGGGCGAGTGTGTGCGCATTATGACGGGCGCGGTAATGCCCGAAGGCGCTGACACCGTGGTGATGCAGGAGCACGTCGAGCGGCGCGGTGACGAGATTCGCGTCGCCGATGGGCAGCGCCAAGGTCAGCACATTCGTTACGCAGGAGAGGATCTTGCTGAGGGCGCAACGGCCCTGTATTCGGGCCGGCGGCTGCTGGCCGCGGACATCGGTATGGTGGCCTCGCTGGGAGTGGGCGAACTGCCTGTCCTGCGCCGCCCGCGGGTAGCGTTTTTTTCCAACGGCGACGAACTGCGCTCGATCGGCCAGCCCCTGGAGTTGGGGGATGTTTACGATTCCAACCGTTACACGCTGTACGGCATGCTGAGCCGTGCCGGTACGGTCTTCAATGATCTTGGCGTGGTGTCGGATGACCGCGACCAGATCAAGAACACTTTTTTGCGGGCGGCCGATATCGCCGATGTGGTGATCACCTCGGCCGGCGCGTCGGTCGGTGATGCGGATTACGTCAAAGATGTGCTGGACGAGATCAGCCAGGTCAGTTTCTGGAAGATCGCGATGAAGCCGGGCCGGCCCCTGTCCTTCGGGCGGATCGGCGAGAGCCTCTTTTTCGGCCTGCCGGGCAACCCGGTCTCGGTCATGGTGACCTTTTATCAGTTTGTCCTGCCCGCACTCAGGCGCCTGTCCGGCGAGACGACGTGGCAGCCGCTGCGCCTTCAGGCACGTGCTCTGGATCGCCTGAAAAAACGCCCCGGGCGGACCGAGTTTCAGCGCGGGTTGCTGTCGCAGGACGAAACCGGCGCGCTGGTGGTGTCGACGACCGGCGAGCAGGGCTCAGGTATCTTAAGTTCCATGAGCCAGGCCAATTGTTTTGTCATCCTGCCCATGGACAGCGTCGGGGCCCAGCCGGGGGATACCGTGATGGTCGAGCCCTTCTCGGGCCTCGTTTGAATGCTGACCCGGGTAAGGGTGGATCACCCCAAAGCCTGGACAACGGACTCGGTCCGCGCCAAGGCTGATATCGCCGATACGCTCAGACACGCCGAACGGGCATGGCTTAACCAGATCTTGCACGCGGTCAAAGCGAGGTGAGCGGCCCTTCGCGCTGGGATGACAAGTACCGCACGGCAGGTCTTGCCCCGGCGCTGCGCGTGGAACCTTTGCTTAAACGGTATAAGAACACCATCGCACAACTCAGCCAGCCGCGCACTGCACTCGATGTGGCGGCGGGTGCCTGCCATGCCGCGGTGTATCTTGCGACCCAGGGTTTTGACGTCACGGCTGTTGACTGCAGTGCGGTGGGTCTTGCCCTGGGCCAGAAACTTGCAGAACGCGAGGGCGTCAGCATCAGCACCATCGAGGCGGACCTTGGTATCGGCGACTTGCCGGCCGGGCCCTGGTCACTGGTCTGCTGTTTTCTATACCTGAACCGAGATCTTCTGGGGCCGATGGCGGCAATACTCGCCCCCGGAGGGCTTTTGTTCTACAGCACGTTCAATGTGCACCATCTCAACAAGGCGCCGGCTTTCAACCCGCTGTACCTGCTGCAGCCAGGAGAGTTGGCCGAGCATTTTTCGATGCTGGATGTGCTTACACTTTCTGATGGCGATGACCCAAAAGAAAATGCATCCTGGATTGCCGCCAGGCGACCGGCTTAGGTCACGAGGCCGGAGCCGAACTTTCAGCGCGGGGTATTTCTTTCAACCCAACGCTCTCCTTGGGCCAGGGTCTCTTTTTTCCAGAACGGAGCGGTGGACTTGAGAACCTCCATCATTTCCCGGCAGGCATCAAGGGCCGCTTTTCGATGCGCAGAAAAAGCCGCCACCAGCACAATATCGTCGCCGGGATGAACGGTGCCTACGCGATGGACCACCAGCGCGTCCTCCAGATCATGCTTGGATACGGCCTGGTCGCGCATGTCCTTAAGCTGCTGTTCGGTCATGCCGGGATAGTGTTCGAGCACCATCGCCTGAACCTCGTCTCCTTCATTGAAGTCGCGCATGGTGCCGACAAACACCGCGCTGGCGCCGCTTTTGCCCGCAACGAGATGATTTGAGCGATACTCCGAGACAGTCTGCCAGGGATCAAACGGGTGCTCGCGAATCTCGACGGTCATTGGGTGGTCAGCCCCCGGTCACGGGCGGGAAAAACGCCACTTCATCACCGTCGGCAACGGCACGATCGAGGCCGGCGTATTCCTTGTTAATGGCGACCAGCATCTCTTCGTCGGGGGACTCACCGCTGACGGCCTTCCAGACATCGCGGGCCGTGGTGATACCGTCTGCGTCAAGCGTCATCGTTGCCTGGCCGATGCGCTCACGTAAGCTGGCAAAGAATCGAACGTTGATAGTCATGGGAACGGGATTGATCTCAAGGCGAAAGGCGTCTCGTGCAGTTCTATAATAGGCCGGGAAAACGCAGGCCACAAGCAATGGTAACGGTAATGTCGACTCAAGCACGTGAATTTGTAGCAGTGCCGATCGCGGTCATGACGGCCTCGGATTCGCGCACCGAAGCTGATGACAAGTCCGGCAAATTGCTGGTCAGCCGGCTCCAGGAAGCCGGCCACCAGCTTGTCGAAAAAGTGATCGTGCCCGATAACGTCTTTCAAATCCGCGCAGTGGTCTCGCGCTGGATCGCCGATCCTGATGTTCAGGTGATCCTCATGACCGGCGGCACGGGAGTCACCGGATTTGACGGTACACCGGAAGCGGTCAAACCGCTGCTGGAAAAAGAACTGGAGGGCTTCGGCGAGATTTTCCGGGCGGTATCCTTCGAGGAGATCGGAACCTCATCGCTGCAATCGCGAGCCGTTGCAGGAGTCGCCAACGGCACTTATCTGTTCTCATTGCCGGGGTCTTCCGGGGCCTGTGCCACCGCCTGGGACAAACTGCTGGTCAACCAACTGGATTATCGTACCCACCCATGCAATCTGGTTGAACTGATGCCCCGGCTGCTCGAGCATCGGCAGTAATGGTCTTTTAGTGAACTGAGTACCCGCGGTGTGAAGAGCGGTGCTGTGGATCTGCCAATGCCGCTCCAGCTCCGGATGCGAGGGTCCGTGTCGTCGGCGCGTATTGTTCGGCTGTGGCTTTAAGGTGGATAGTCATCCCGTCAGCGTCACAGGTGCTTAAATGATGGAATCAGATCAGCCGTCTTCAGCCACCCCGTCCGGTACCCGCCGCCGGAGAAAGAATCGCACCAATGCACCCACATCCGGCCATCTACCGCAGTTGCCGTGGGGCCAGCCGCAATATGCCGATGCGCCGACAGAGCCGCTGGATGCCGAGGGGGTCGAGCGGGTTCATGATGCGGCGATGCAGATTCTCGAGGAGATCGGCATTGATTTTCTGCATGACGAGGCCCGGGAGATTCTCAAGCAGGCGGGATGTGATGTCCGAACCGATTCCGTCACGGTCAGAATGGACCGGGCGCTGGTCATGGAGCAGATCGCCAGGGCGCCCAAGCGGATCGTACTGACGCCCCGCAACGAAGATCGCGCGCTGGTGTTCGGGGAGGCCTATGCGGCTTTTGGCCAGGTCGCGAGCCCGCCGAATGTCTCGGATCTGGATCATGGGCGGCGGGTCGGCCACCGTGCTGACTACCAGAACCTTCTGAGGCTAACGCAGAGCTTCAACTGCATCCACTTTAACGGCGGTTACCCGGTGGAACCGGTGGATTTGCACCCGTCGATCCGCCACCTTGATTGTCTCTTTGACATGCTCACCCTGACCGACAAGCTCGTTCACGCCT
Organism: Proteobacteria bacterium UBA2133; assembly: GCA_002327725.1. Classification (GTDB taxonomy): domain Bacteria; phylum Pseudomonadota; class Gammaproteobacteria; order Arenicellales; family UBA868; genus UBA868. Next base: position 59,838 of record DCXP01000006.1, on the reverse strand, counting down.
ATGCGCTGGGAGTGGAGCGCATCGAGGATGCAATGGTCATGGTCCGTATTGCAGCGGGGCTGGATGAAACGGGTTTTGCCGAGACGCCCCGCATGTTTACCAACATCAATTCGTCCTCACCGCTCAAGCATGACTGGCCGATGCTCGACGGCGCGATGCGACTGGCGAAACAGAATCAACTGGTGATCGTGACGCCGTTTACCCTGGCTGGTGCCATGGCGCCGATTACGCTTGCCGGAGCGATCGCCCAGCAGACGGCGGAGTGTCTGGCAGCGATCGTGCTGCTGCAGCTGGTGCGTCCGGGGGCACCTGTGGCCTACGGTTCTTTCACTTCGAATGTGGACATGAAGTCAGGTGCGCCGGCGTTTGGCACCCCGGAATACTGCCGCGCCACGCAGATGTCGGGCCAGATGGCGCGTTACTATGGATTGCCGTGGCGTGCTTCCAATGCCAATGCAACCAACTGTGTGGATGCGCAGGCCACCTGGGAGAGCGCTTCATCTTTGTGGGCGTGCTCCAGCGCCAACGCCAATATCATCTATCACGCGGCGGGATGGATGGAGGGCGGGCTCTGCGCGAGTTTCGAGAAACTCGTGATTGACTGCGAAATGCTCCAGCAGTTCATCCACTACCATCAACCCGTCAGCGTCACTGAAGAAGACCTTGCCCTGGAAGCCATTCGAGACGTCGGTCCCTCAGGTCATTTCCTTGGGGCCGATCACACCCAGGAACGGTACAAGACTGCGTTCTACAGCCCTTTTCTTTCTGACTGGCGCAATTTCGAAAGCTGGGAGCAGGCGGGCGCTGTTGCAACCCCGCAGCGCGCCAACAGAATCTTTAAAGAAATGCTGGCGCGGTATGAAACACCGCCCATGGACGCAGGTGTCCGCGAAGCGCTGGAGGATTTTGTCGAGCGGCGAAAGCGCGAGGGCGGCGCCCCCACCGATTTCTGACGCCCGATGCAGCGCCTGACGGCCGGTGCCTCCTCGGGATTGACCCCGGTCCGGAAACAGCGCTTGTTGTGATTATGTCTCGATGCCATTACCCTGTCCCGATAGATCGGGCCCGCCGGCTGGAGAATTCCCAATTGCTCCCGGCAGCCGCGGGCATCCAGCAGATCTTCTGCTCATGACTCTTTGTCGCGACTTCTAGTTTCTCCCAAGGCGGAATGAAAAAAGCATCAGCCCCGGTGGTTATGGTTGACAGCCATGTTCACGTTTATCCCTGTCATGACACATCCACCCTGTTTGATGGCGTTCACGCCAATTTTCTTGCGCAGGCCGCAGGGTCAGGGCATGAGACAGTCGCTTCGGTTCTGCTCCTCACCGAAAGCGCCGACCATGAATTTTTTTTGTCACTCCTGAGGTGTGGTGAGGCCAATGAAAGCCTCGGTGGCTGGCGCGTTTTTCCCACCGAAGAAGCCCACGCCGTGCGGCTGCAGCGGGAAGATCAAGCCAGTATCTTTGTGATTGCCGGAAGGCAGGTCGAGACCCGCGAGCGTGTTGAAGTCTCCGCGCTTCTGACCGACCAGGCCTTCGCAGACGGCAGGAGCCTTCAGCAAACCCTGGGCGATATACGGGCAGCCGGTGCGCTGGCGGTATTGCCTTGGGGGGTGGGTAAGTGGCTGGGCCGGCGCGGCCGGCTGCTGGCTGAAGCGGTGGATCAGGACCCGGGTGCGTGGTTACTCAGCGACAACGGTTCGCGACCGTTTTTCTGGCCGCGGCCGGATCTGTTTGACCGGGTGGAGCGTCTCGGGGGCAAAGTGATCGCGGGCAGCGACCCGCTTCCGATACCGGGCGATGAACAACGCATCGGTACCTTCGGCGTTTATCTGCCGGGCCCAATCGATGCCGCTCATCCAGGCGCCTATATCCGCGAGGCGCTGGAGGGGCACGGTCCGTCACCCGAGCGCTTCGGACAACTGCAGGGACTCAAAACCTTTGTGAAACAGCGTCAAGGGCTGAAGTCATCGGGCATGCCCCCGCGGGATAAGTCCCGTGGGGATGGCGGTGCCACGGAAACTCCCGACATAGAAACCTCCAGCGAGGACTATGCCAGGCGCTTCGCGGGGCCCGTGGGCGCATATATGCTGCAAGTCCAGGCCGATGCCCTGGCAAGGGTGCTCAGCCCATCGGTCGGCAAACATGTTCTTGATGTAGGAGGCGGGCATGGGCAGTTGACCGGCCAGCTCTTACGGGGGGGATACCGGGTTACCGTGCTGGCCAGTGATGAGCGCTGTCGGCAGCGACTGACGCCTTTTGCAGCGCATCCGAATTTTGTTTTCACCACCGGTAATCTTCTGGCGATGCCGTTTGCCGACAGGAGCTTCGATTGCCTGATATCGGTGCGGTTGATCTCGCACATCGAGAACCGCAAGCGCCTCTTCGCGGAGTTCTGCCGGGTCGCAGACCGCACGGTGATCATCGACTACCCAAGCTGGTACAGCCTCAATGCCCTGACGCCTTTGCTGTTCGGACTGAAGAAATTGATTGAGCATAATACCCGGACCTACCACAGTTTTTCGGGCAGGAAACTGGCTGCGCAGTTTTCATTCCACGGCTTCGAAGCCGTTGCCCGTTCTGCCCAGTTCTTTCTGCCGATGTTTCTGCACCGCTGGTTTGGAGCATCGGCGCTGTTGCAGAAACTGGAGCAATGGGCACAACTGACGCGGTTGACGTCGCTCCTTGGCAGCCCTGTGATCCTTCGCCTTAACCGGCGTCCGGATACCTGAGCCCGTGCGCATTCTGCTCTTAGCGCCACAGCCTTTTTATCAGGAGCGGGGCACGCCTATCGCGGTGAGAATGCTCGCCAAGACCCTGTGTGAAGCCGGTCATCACGTGGACCTTTTGACTTTTCATCTGGGAGAAGACGTTGCAATCGCAGGCTTGAGGATTTTCCGGATTCCGAGGCTGTGGTTTATCCGGCGTATCCCGATCGGTTTTTCGATGGCAAAACTGCTGTGTGATCTTTGCCTGTTTTTCTCGCTGCTGCGACGTCTGGCCAGGGAGCAGTACGATGTCGTCCACGCCGGGGAAGAGTCGGTTTTCCTTGCCTTGGCAACCCGTTTTCTGCATCGCGCGTGTGTTGTCTACGACATGGATTCATCAATGCCCGACCAGTTGCGCGAGAAATGGATCGGGCTTCGTTTTCTTTCCTACCCGCTGGATGCCCTGGAACGGCTCGCGCTGAAACGTGCGGATGTTGTGGTGCCGGTCTGTCAGCAACTGGTCGACCGGGCCTGCCAGGTCAAGGCTCCGGAGCAAGTGGTACTGCTTGAGGATTTCGCGCTGGCCGTGGACGATAACTCGGGACAGCCTGTTGACCGGCTCCGCCAACTTCTGTCCGTCAGTGGGTTACTGGCACTTTATGTCGGTAACCTTGAGCCGTACCAGGGACTGGATTTGCTGCTGGCCGGATTTGCCAGGGTGGACCCCCAGTGCGACCTGAGCCTTGTGCTGATCGGCGGCAGCCCCGCGGACCTGGCAGATTATCAGGCGAAAGCATCTTCACTGGGGATCAGTCAACGCGTATATTTTCTGGGGCCAAGGCCCGTCAGTCAGCTCAATGACTATCTTTCGCAGGCGGATATTCTGGTCTCTCCCCGGCTGAAAGGGGTCAATACCCCGATGAAGATTTTTTCCTATCTGGACTCGGGTCGGCCCATCATCGCGACGGATATCTCTTCGCACACCCAGGTACTGGACCCGGGCTGTGCTCTTCTGGTCGATCCCACGCCCGACGCGCTCGCACAGGGCTTCAATCAGCTGGCGGCTGATCAGTCGTTGCGGCAAACCTTGGGCCAGGCCGGTCAGTCACTTGCGAGGACGCGGTTTTCGTTTTCACGATTCCAGGCAACCGTCAATGAACTGTACGGGGAATCCGGACCGCTACCGGGTTAGGCAGGTTTATGCGCCGACGAATTGACGATCTGGCCGATCGCGAGTTTGATGCGCTCGTGGTCGGTGGCGGCATTCAGGGAATCGCGGTGTTCTACGAACTGGCCCATGCCGGATTGAAGGCGGCACTTATCGAGAAAGACGACTTCGCCGGCGCGACTTCTGCCAATAGCCTCAAGGTGATTCACGGGGGGCTGCGCTATCTGCAAACCGGTGATCTTGGCCGGATGCGTCGCTCCATCAGGGCCCGAAGAAAGTTTATGCAGTTGGCGCCCGATCTGGTCAGACCCCAGGGATTTCTGATCCCTACCGCGAGACGTGGCCTACAGCATGCGATGCCGATGCGCGCCGCGCTGTGTCTCAATGACTGGATCAGCCTGGATCGAAACTGGGGATTACCCAAAGCCAGCGCGTTACCGCCCGGGGCCGTTCTGCCCCAGCGAAAACTGGGACCGGTTTTTGCCGGTGACAGATCTGCCTTCAGCACAGGCGCGGCCCTGTGGTATGACGGCCTTATCCATAATGCCGGACGTTTCTCGATCGCGCTGATCAAAAGCGCCGTTCAGGCGGGAGGTATTGCCTGTAACTACACACGGGCCAAGCGCTACCTGAATCACGCCGACAAGATCTGCGGGGTCGAAGCGATCGATTGCGAGACAGGAGAAAAACTCGCCATCCGCGCGAAACTGGTGATTGATGCGGCGGCAACGGGCCACGCCCGACTGCAAAACCGGACGCACGGGTTGGAGGAAAGCCGCGGCGGCTGTTGGCTGAAGGCGACCAATCTTGTGTTATCCCGCGCGCTCTGTGGGGATTACGCTGTGGGATTGCCGGGTACCCAGGACGCTTTGACCGGTGAGATTTCTGCAAGCCCTGAGTCGCGCTACTTTTTCTTTGTTCCCTATTCGGATCACACGTTATTTGGGACTTTCTACTTCGCGCTGGAGGGGCTGCCAGAGACCCTGTCGGTGAACAAAGACGAGATCAACCTGATGCTGGCACAGGCGCGACAGTTATGCCCGGATGCCAACCTCACCATAGCCGACGTCAGCATGGGTCATGTGGGAGTTGTGCCGGCAGATCAGGATTCGGCCGGGCCGGTTGCCCGGATCGAAAAGAAAGCGTCGATCCGGCCGGGATCACGACAGAACGGCAATGAAGGTCTGATCGTTGTGCAGGGCGTGAAGTACACCGAATCATTTGAGCTTGCAAAGGGAGTCGTCAGTCTGGTTGGCACCATGCTGGGGCGTCGGAATTCTTTGAGCACTTCCGACCGGTTACCCATTGACCCTACTGATGCGGCGCGTCCAATACCGCAACTCGTGCAAAAAGCGGTGCGCGACGAAATGGCAATCCATCTGGCAGATTTTGTACTCCGCAGAACGACCATCGGTGAGCTTGGTTATCCCGGTGACGAGCTCACGCGCGAGTGTGCACAGGCGATGGCCGCTGAAGCAGACTGGCATCCAGAGCGTGTCGAAAAGGAACTGGCCACACTGCGCGGGCATTACCAATCAATGGGTGCCGAGATGGCCTGAAAGGTCGCCAACGAGACCCCATAGGGACCGAAGGCAAGCCATTTGCCGATGAACCTGTGGTGTCCGTGTCAGTTGATAGTTTTTTTGCGCAGACTGATTATCCCCCACGCAGAAAACGTTGACAGACTCGATAGTTACGGGAATCTAATGTGATCTAACGTGAGAAACGCTACACTTAGGCCCTCAAGGGGCAGGTGAGTGACAAATGCCTCAGCCCGAGAAGTCAGCATCAATCATGGGAATCTATCCGGGATATCCGGGATATCTGGGGTTGTAGAGGAATGGCAACACTTTTTCGGATCAGTGTCATTATTGGGATAGCCGCTACGCTGAGTGGCTGCTCGGATTATTGGTGTTGGCCTTTTGACTGCACCGCGAGTAAATCCTCTTCGGGCGTCGTCGATGACAGCACTACCACACCTCCAGCGACTACCACACCTCCAGCCACTTCAACACCGGGGGCCTTCGACCTATCGAAAGCAAAACTACTACACGCCGACGTCCGCAACTGGGCGGAGACACCCCTTCGGGTAACCATCAGTGGCAATCAGATATGTATGTACTTCGATAGAACGGGCTGGGCCACGCATAAGATTCGTCACACCAGCGGAACCAAAGACATTTACGTAGACGCAAACCCGTGGATATTCGCGTACATCAACGGTCAGTGGGTTGGCGGAACATTCGAATGGATGACACCCACAACCAACTGCCGAACGGTCAGCAAAGTCGATGGAGCACACGTCAAGAGAGCCCCGATGTCCGGGTCATGGAAGCCGAAGTCCGGCGAGACTGTGTACATCATGGTCAGTGCAACTGCCCGCTTCGCGCAGCACATAAAGACGCTTAAGCGCACCAGCGTCGTGAAGGTTATCTGGCCCTAATGACTGACGAGACTATACTGCCAGACACGAGCCACTATCAGGTTCACCGGATAGAGCCCATCCACCAGCACCTCGTCCACCGGTTCCTCTAGTACGTCGTTTGTGCCGCTCTTGAGTTGAGTAAGGTAAATTGGTTACACACGAACGTGTCCAACTGGCCGGTCACAAGCACACTGAAGGTCAGCATCAGTGCCAGCGGAAAGGTCTGTTTGAATTTTGCGGACACTACGAACTGGCCGACCCGGACCATCAAGCACACCTCAGGTACGAAAAACGTTGAGGTGAACGCCAACCCGTGGGTGTTCGCATACATAAACGGACAATGGCACGGCGGTACTTGGGAGTGGATGACCCCTGGGGGTACCTGCACGCGGGGCAAAGTCGTATCCGGCGATCACGTGAAAAAATCCCCCATGAGGAGCTGGGATCCAAAAAAAGGTGAGACGCTCTACTTCATGGTCTCGGCGCTTGCCCGTTTTGCCGGACACGTCAATCACAAGGCGCGAACCGATCTGGTAAAAGTGGTTTGGCCCGAGGATTATGATTGATGCGACAATGGTCTGGACGGCTGCTGTGTTCAGCTAGAGCGGGCGCATTAGCAGGTTTTGGCGGCGATGAACGGATAAAGTCAGTGGCTAGCAAAGATGCAGAGAGTTGAAGTGCTCGAAATGGAAAGCATAAAGACACTATTGCGAGTCGGCGTACTCCTCGTATTGGTGGTACCGCTTAGCGGTTGTTCAGATTTTTGGTGTTGGCCTTTCGATTGTTCTGCGAGCAAATCATCTTCCGGCGTAGAGGACAGCACCAGTACGACTTCCACGACCACCGCGCCGACAGATGGCGGCCCGCCCGCGCTTGATTTCAACAAGAATGTGGTTTGGCTTGAGGGAGCTGTCGTGGCGGACTGGCCGGAAACTCACAAGCTAACGGTATCGTTTCCGCAAGACTGGTTTATCTGTCTGAATTGGGGGGGCACCGATACCTGGCCGAGTGCGGAGATCATGCACACCTCAGGCACAAAGACCATCAAGGTGAATGCCAACCCGTGGGTGTTCGTTTGGCACGACAACAAGTGGTACGGGTCGACCTGGGAGTGGCTGGCGCCCGGAAAACCCTGCAAGGCGGCATCGGCCGTTGCTGGAGACCACATCAAGAAGAATCCTCTGAAGGATTGGGATGGAGCGGAAGGGGAGGTGGTTTACTTCATGGTGTCATCGGTTATCCGGCACAACAATAACCGAACGAATTATCAGGCAAGAACCGATGCTGTCAGGATCGTCTTGCCGAAGGATTACGACTAAAGACCGTTCGCAGTCAGGCCGTACTCCGACCAAGATCAGGTCCGCTAACGGCTTGAAGTTTTTGCGGGTCCAGTATAGAGCCCGCCACCCGATGCCACAGGTCGAACCCAGCCAGTGGCGGCATGGATGCTAAGGGCCTGGCCCGCCGATACCCTACAATGCGCTTATCGGAAAACGGTGAGAGCCAACGTGGCAAAACTTTATTTTTACTATTCGGCGATGAACGCCGGAAAGACAACCAACCTTTTGCAGTCTCGCCATAACTACGAAGAGCGGGGTATGAATACGCTCGTTGTGAAGCCCGGCATCGACAGCCGCTCCGGGGAGAACCGGGTCCGCTCGCGTATCGGCCTTGAGGCAGATGCTGTGGATGTGGACTCCAGCGTTAACCTGCTGGATCTCGTGGCGCGTGCGTGTGAGCACCAACCGATTCACTGTGTCTTGGTAGACGAGTCGCAGTTTCTGAGCACCGAACAGGTCGACCAGCTGACCGAAGTCGTCGACGCGATGGATATCCCCGTGCTGGCCTACGGTTTACGCACCGATTTTCTCGGCGCGCTTTTTCAAGGCTCCAGGCAGCTGCTGGCACTGGCGGATGAACTGCGGGAGATCAAAACCGTCTGCCATTGCGGGCGCAAGGCCACCATGGTGGTGCGTTTTGACGGCAAGGGACAGCCGTTGCGCAGTGGCGATCAGATCCAGATTGGCGGCAACGAGACTTATGTGTCGATGTGCCGGCGCCACTTCAAGGAAAGCCTGAAAACCCCTGCTGGTTGAGGTCCGCCGGCGCATCGAAAAACACGCAGTTACGGCCGGGCGGCGGTGCCGAGGGTCTCCCGGACGACCTCCTTCGGCACCGCGGTGGGTAAAAAGGCGCGCACGGAACGGCGCGAGGTAATCGCCGTATCAACTGGGTGCCCGGGATCGCTAAAGGTAATAGAGCACAAGACTTGCAGCGAGCAACACCGCGACCCAGAGCACCATGGAGCCTGTCGGCCAGGCGCGCGCCAGCGTCCCCTCGGGACCGTAATGGTGCAGCACCAGCCGCATGAGGTTTCGGCCGAGGCCTTTTCCGGCCTGAGAGGCGGCCTGCGCCGTCCGGTGCGACACCGTAACGGTCTTTAGCGCCCACCGGGGCGCGAGGCGCCGGTAGAGCCACTCGACATCGATATTGGTCGAGTGCAGTTCGGGGGGATAAATTCCGGCAACCTTGAGCCAGGCAAACGCCGCCGCGGAGAAGACCAGCAACTGGATCTGGGCCAGGATATGGCTGCCGTCAAAGGGCGTGTAGTTGACGGTGAAGGGCAGCAGATCGTAAAGCACCCATGGCCAGACACCGATCCCGATGCAAAGCGTTGCGGCAATACCCATCGCAATCAGCATGTTCGCGGGCGGCTCACGAGTACGGATGCCGCTGTCGTGGGCAAAGAAGGCAAAGAACGGAATCTTGATGCCGGCATGGTGGAAGACGCCCGCAGACGCAAACAGCAGGGCCAGCCAGACGAAGGGGTGGCCTTCTTCCAATACCGCGACCATCACCATCGACTTGCTGACGAAACCACTGAAGAGCGGAAACGCCGAAATCGATGCAGCGCCGACAATACACAAGGCAGTTGTGACCGGCATGCTTTTATAGAGACCGCCAAGCTCTGAGCCGTTCATCCGCCCGGTCATGTGCAGTACCGCACCCATCGACATCATCAGCAGTCCCTTGAATATCACGTCGTTAAAGGCGTGGGCAATCGCACCGTTGATGGCCAACGCGGTACCCAGGCCAATGCCCACCACCATGAAGCCGATCTGGTTGATCATGCTGTAGGCCAGTACCCGTCGAAGATCGTTCTCGATCACCGCGTAGAAAATCGGAAAGCACGTCATGACCGCGCCGATATAGACCAGCGCCTCGGTTCCTGCAAAACCGCGCGCCAGTGCATACACCGCCACTTTGGTCGTAAACGCACTTAAGAATACGGTGCCGGTGGGCGTGGCCTCGGGGTAGGCATCTGTCAGCCAGTTATGCAAAAGCGGAAAGGCGCACTTGATGCCGAAAGCGAGAAAGATCAGCGTGCCGCCGGCACCGGTGAGGCCGATGTGCTCAAAGCGCAAGGATCCACTCTGCCCGTAAAGAATCAGGGCGCCGGCGAGCAGCAGCACGCCGGAGATCACCTGGATGACCAGGTAGCGCATGCCGGCACCGTAAGATCGCTCGGTCCGGCTTGCAAAAATCAGAAAAACGGAACTCACCGCGAGCATCTCCCAGAACACAAACAGGGTCAGCAGATCTCCCGCAAACACCGCCCCGAACGCACTGCCGGCATACGCCAGCGCCGCAACGTGTTGGGTCCGGTCCCGGGTGTGCAGGGAAAAAACGATGCCGATAAAGGCGCCGATATGAAAGAGAATTCCAAACAGCCGGCTGAGCCGGTCAACGCGGAACGGCTCAAGCTGCAGATCCAGAATCGCCATGCTGACCAGCAGGTCGGCCGGCAGCTGCAGCAGCGCGGCACAGCTCACCACCGGCACTGCCAGCATCAATACCTGCCGGGGAACGCGGGGCAAGACGGCAGCCGCGAGCGCCGCCAGGTAAAAAAGGGCAAATGGCGGGAATTCAGGCATCACGGTCGTAATAGTCTTCGTCGCGCATCAGGAGCTTGCGCATCTCTTTTGCCAGCAGGACAAGTACCACGCACGCAACGAAACCGTAGATGGCGTAAAAGCCCCATAGCGCCTCGAAGGGGTGCACGACGTGGCGGTGGTAGACGATGTCAGCCCCGGCCGTTAACGCGCAGGCCAGCACCAGCGCTTTCAGCACCCGCTTCACGTTTTTCTTGCTGTCGAAGATATGACGTTTTTCTTTCATGACTACCTCACTGCACAAGCAGGCTCGCCAGTCGGTAGACCGGCTCCGGGAAGAAAAACAGCACAACACAGGCAATCGTTGTGAAACCGATGGCCATAAGGCAGGGCAACGGCGCCTCGTGCAACTGACCGGCCTGCCCTGATCCCCGGGCAAAAAAGGCCCGCAGTGGAATGGGCAGGAGATAGGCGATATTCAAAAGGGTGCTCAGCATCAGAACACCTAGCAACACGCCATAGCCGGCGTCCAGAGCGCCGATCGAGAGATACCACTTGCCCCACAGACCCGCCATCGGCGGCAGGCCGGCAATGCTGAGGCTGGCAATCAGGAACGCCCCCATGGTGATCGGCATCTGTCGGCCGAGGCCGTCAAGTTCACTGACCCGGGTTTTGTGGGCGGCGACCAGAATCGCCCCGGCGCAGAAAAACAGGGTGATCTTTCCAACAGCATGGGTCGCAATGTGTACCGCGGCACCCACGATACCGGCTGCATTGGCCAGAACCGCACCGAGCACAACGTAGGAGAGCTGGCTGATGGTCGAGTACGCCAGCCGGCGTTTGAGATTGTCCTGCCGCAGTGCGACCAGCGATGCGCCGATGATGGTGATGGCCGCAACCCACAGCACCAGGGTGGTCGCGCCGGTGCCCGACAGCAGATCCAGGCCAAACACGTAAACCGTAATTTTGAGTATCGCAAAGACACCGGCTTTGACCACGGCGACCGCATGCAGCAATGCGCTCACGGGCGTGGGCGCTACCATGGCCGCCGGCAGCCAGCGGTGAAAGGGCATCAGTGCGGCCTTGCCGATGCCAAAAGCAAAAAGGGCGTAAAGCACTCCCACCATGAGTGGAGAGGTTTTGCCTGCCAGAATGCCGCCTTGCTGAAACCCGGTGGTCCCCGTCAGGTGCCAGGTCCAGATCACGGCCAGCAGCAAGAATCCCATCGAGGTCCCCATCAAGATGCCAAGATAGGTCCGCCCGCCCCGCTTTGCCTCATCGGAGCCGGCGTGGGTAACCAGGGGGTAAGTCGAGAGCGTCAGCAGTTCATAGAACAGGAACAGCGTGAATAAATTCTGCGCCAGGGCAACGCCCATCGTCGCACTGATCGCGATGGCGAAGAACACATAAAAGCGGGTCTGGTGTTTTTCTCCGTGTCCGCGCATGTAGCCAATCGCGTAGACGGTCGTCGCGACCCACAGAACCGATGCAATCAGCGCAAACAGCAGTCCCAGCGGCTCGATCTTAAGGGCCAGCGGTACTCCCGGTACCGGTACCGCCAGCAGGACACCCGGGGACTCGCCGGCAAGCACCGGGGGGAGCAGCGTCACGACCTGTACGATCAGCGCGCCGCCGGCGAGGAGACTCGTGGCTTCACGCAGGTTGGGCCACCGGCCGGTGAGCAGTACCGCCAGGGCGCCCAGAAGCGGCGTCAGTACGATCCAGACCAGGATCGACTCGGTCACGGTGCGGCCCCGAACAGGCCCGCTGCGGCCCGGGCCGCAATGCCGACGCTAAGATCCGTATGCGATCCGAAGTACAGGTTGGCAATTGCCAGCAGCCAGGCCGGGATCAGCATTGAGGCGGGTGCTTCGGCTTTGGCGGTTTGTGCAGGAGGGTCCGCCAGGTAGGCGCTTTCCACCACCCGCCAGATATAGATGACCGCCAGCAGCGAGCCGGCGATGATCACAACCGTGACCGGCCACCAGCCCTTATCCAGCGCCGCCAGCACCAGATACCATTTGCTGATGAAGCCCGCTGTCAGGGGGATGCCGATCAGGCTGAGCCCGCCGACCACGAAGACTCCCATCGTCCAGGGCATACGGTAACCCAGCCCGGCGAAGTCCTCCAGGCGGCTGCTGCCGATCCGCCAGGCAATACAGCCCAACGCGACAAAGAGTGCACCCTTCATCAGTGCATGGTTGAAAAGATGCAGCAGGGTGGCGGTGAGTCCCGCGGGTGTCGCAAGGCTGACACCGAGTGCCAGATAGCCGACCTGGGCCACGCTGGAATAGGCCAGCATGCGTTTGAGATTCTGCTGGAAGATGGCGACCGTCGAGGCCGATAGCACAGCGATCGACCCCAGTACCGCGAGACCGAGCGCGAGCGGCATGGCGCCGAGGGCAAACTCCACACCGAACACCGAAAACACGAATCTCAGCAGTACGTACACGGCAACTTTGGTTGCGGTCGCGGCCAGAAATGCACTCACGGCCGAGGGCGCATAGGCGTACGCATTGGGTAGCCACAGGTGTAATGGGAAGAGCGCGATCTTGAGGCCGAGGCCAACGGTCAAAAAAGCAAAACCGGTGCGTGCGGTGCGGCTGTCGGCCACTTCCGGCAGCCGCGCCGCGAGATCGAGCATATTGAGCGTCCCGGTCAGGGCGTACAGCAGGCCAACGCCGATGAGGATAAACGTGGCGCCGATGGTGCCCATGATGAGGTACTGGTATGCCGCGGTCAGCGCCCTGCGGTCGGAGCCCATCGCGATCAGCACATAACTGGACAGCGATGAAATCTCGAGAAACACGAAAAGGTTGAAAGCGTCGCCGGTGATCGCGATGCCAAGCAGTCCGGTCAGACACAGCAGCCACGCGGTGTAAAAAAAGCCCTGGTTGTGTGTTTCAATTTCGCTGGCGACACTGACCCGGGCGAAAACCGATACCACCGTGCTGATGGTCGAAACAATCATCAGCACATAGGCGTTGACGATATCGACCCGGTAGGCGATGCCGAAGGGTGCAGCCCAGCCGCCAAAGGCGTAGTCAATGACGCCCGATTGCAGGACCTCTTCCAGCATCAGCAAAGAGACCAGCATGGATACCACGCTGGCGGCAAACGTGATGAGCCATGCGGCGCCCGGGCGGGACAGGACCAGGCAGAGCGCCGCCGCGATCAACGGCACCACCACCTGCAGGGCCGGCAGCTGACCGTTAATCACAAGGACTCATCCTGCCGGTGAATTTCTTCTTCCTCGACTGAGCCGTAGGACTCCCGAATCCGCACCACCAGCGCCAGTCCCAGTGCCGTTGTCGAGACCCCCACGACAATCGCTGTCAGGATCAGTACGTGCGGAAGCGGGTTCGAGTAATGGCTGACGCCATCCTGCAGTATCGGGACATGACCGTTGGCGATCTTGCCGATGCTGATATAGAGGATGAATACGGACGCCTGAAAGAGATTCAGGCCGATGATCTTTTTCACCAGATTGCCGCTTGAGATGACGACATAAAAGCCGGTCATCATTAAGAGGATGACAATCCAGTAGTTGTAAAGGCCGGCAATCGTCACGGATCGTTGCGTCCGGCAAAGGCAAGAAAGATGGTGATCATGACGGCGCTGACGGTGACGCCCACGCCAAACTCGACCACAAGAATGCCCAGATGCTGCCCGGCGATGGGGTCTTCTGAGAGCGCGTTGTATGCCAGATAGTCAGACCCTGCGAGCATCGTGATCACGCCGACCCCGGCGAAGAGCGCCAACCCGACCGCGATCAGCAGCCGCAGGACGGCGGGCGGCACGGCGCTTCGCAGCGATTCGGTGCCGAATACCAGGCCGTAGAGAATGAAGCCGGCGGCAAAGATCACACCCGCCTGGAAGCCCCCGCCCGGTCCAAAATCGCCGTGGAACTGGACGTAGAGCGCAAACAGCAGAATCATCGGGATGATGATCTTGGCGATGATGCGCAATACCGGGTTGTCGATCATTGCGCTGTCCTGTGCTTTCCGGGACGTTTCCGTCTGCGCAGCCCAAGCAGCGCCAGCACGCCGACACCGGCGGTAAAGATCACCGCCAGTTCGCCGAGGGTGTCGTAGCCGCGGTAACTCGCCAGAACGCTTGTGACCACATTAGGCAAACCGGTCTGGTGTGGCGACTGACTGATGTAATACGGCGCCACATGCTGGTGTACCGGGGCACCGGGATCACCGAAGAAGGGCATGTCCAGCGTGCCGTAAATCAGTGCAGCACCGGTCGCGACAACGACAGCGAGCGGCAGCAGGGAGCGGTGGGTCGAGGGCAGTTCGTGCCGGCCGACCAGCCCGATCGTAGCGAGCATCAGCACCGTCGAGATGCCCACCCCGACTGCGGCCTCGGTAAAGGCCACGTCCAGCGCATCCAGCAGAACGAACATAACGGCTGCCAGCAGACTGTAGATGCCGAACATCATCGCCACGGCAAAGAGGTCGTGCAGCCGCACGGCCGCGATCGCGGTAGCCGCAAGCAGCGCCAGCAACACAATGTTGACCGCTTCGATCAACACCTACTTTTGTGCCTCATCCAGCCAGGGCCTGCGGATACCATGGATGGCGGCACGCGCGAGTGCATGTGCGGCAGACGGGCTGAGCAGCGCCATGATCAGCAGCAGGGCGAGGATCTTCCCCATCAGCAGGCTCCATCCTGCCGCCAGCGCCAGCCCAAGCAGGATGGCCCCTGCCCCCAGGGTATCGGTGACACTGGCCGCATGCAGGCGGGTGAAGACATCGGGCAGGCGCAAAAGCCCGGTGCCGCCAATCAGGGTAAAGAGGGTACCGACCAGCAGCAGCACCGCGCTCAGAATATCAACGGCGGCACTCATGTGTCCTCCGCGTCGGTGTGTGACTGGGGCTGGCCGAGATTGCCGAACTCGGAGACTTTGAGTACGGCAACGGTACCGATAAATCCGATAAGAACGTACATCAGCGCGATGTCGATGTAGAGTTCGGGGTCGCCCACCACAAAACCCAGAACCGCAATCATCAGCACGGTCTTGGTGCCGAGTGCATTGGAAGCCAGAATACGGTCGTAAACGGTCGGACCCTTGATCGCTCGGATCAGTGCGAACGCCATGGTGACCAGCAGCGCGATAAGTGTGACGGTGAGGGTCACGTGCCCTCCGCTCTTTGTACCCGGCGCGCCATTTCACCGGACGCCAAGTCAGCTGCTGCATTCTCCGTCAGGGCGTGCACCTCAATGGTTTCCTCTGAGACATCCAGAGAGATCGTACCGGGCGTGAGGGTAATCGAGTTGGCGTAGGTGACCCGCCCCACCTCGGTGAGGCGCTTGGCATCAACGTGGATAACCGAAGGGCTGATGGGAAGTTTCGGGTTGATGATCCGTCGCGCCACGTCCAGGTTTGAGCGGATGATCTGTCCGATGAGCCACGGAACGTAGCGGATGAGACCGGGCAGCAGGTGCACCGGCATCCCTTCGTCGTCAACCAGCTCAAGACGCGAGGTACATGCGATTACCGCCGCGACGGATAGCAGCCCGAGCGACAGCAGCACAGGGCTGGTATGTCCGGACAGCAGGAACCACGTGCCCGACAACATGAGCAAAAGCGTCAGTGTGTTTCGCATGGGTGTTTACGTCAGCGGGGGATGGATACAAGCGTGGCCGCAAACCACGCGCCCCGAGAGCTCGCTTTGTGCGCTATCGCGCGAAGCCAGAAGCCCCCACCTGTCATCATCGGCAGGTTTTGCATTGTCTGCCCGATCAGGAAAGACTGAGACCCGTCGCGCGCCGGTGCGCTCGGGCCTCCCGTGTTCGGTGAATATTCATGTCCTGCAGGGTTTTCTCAACATAGCTGATATGCGCATCCGAGGCCGCTTTGGCCGCCTCTGGATCACCATCGATAATAGCGTTCATCAGGTGGTAATGC
This sequence comes from Proteobacteria bacterium UBA2133, assembly GCA_002327725.1. Taxonomy (GTDB): domain Bacteria; phylum Pseudomonadota; class Gammaproteobacteria; order Arenicellales; family UBA868; genus UBA868. Next base: position 43,728 of record DCXP01000006.1, on the reverse strand, counting down.
TGATCCCGCAGGTGCTTGAAGTTGTCGGGCCTCTGGTACAGGTTCTCGAGGTTGTAGTGAATACTCCGGCGCAGCAGCGAGAACAGACTGCGCATGACGTGCACCAGTACTACGTTGTGCGAGGCTTCACCGATCGCAAGATGAAAATCCGCATCGGCTGTTGCTTCCACTACGGCATCGCCCTCACTATGAGAGCCAATCATCCGCTTGTAGGCCGTCCGCAGCACTTCGATATCGATCTCTGTCCGCCGGGCCGCTGCGTGGTAAGCCGCCATCGACTCGAGGGCGTGACGCAACTCCATGACGTCTTGCTGTGCGTCGGGCGACGCGCTGATCAACTCGAGCAGCGGGTTCTCAAGCGCCGGATCCAGGCTCTCGGTGATTTCTGTCGCCCCGCCGCGGCGGGTCACCAGCAATCCGCGGGCGGAGAGAATCTGCAGGCCTTCGCGCAGTGATGGGCGGGAGACCCGGAGCTGCGCCGCGAACTTACGTTCGGCCGGTAGCCGGTCACCCGGTTTCAGGGCGCCCTCGAGAATGAGTTGTTCTATCTGCCGGACGACGAAATCGCAGACGCGTTCGCGAGCCATAGTTCCTGGTTATCTGGTAAGACCACAGGGGTGGACTGTAGCACTCTTCGGAAACAAGGCAAACCGAGGGATCGGCTCAGTCGCGGGATCCAGCAGCAGAAGGGGTCAGTACACGTTATGGGGTAGCCGGCGTATGCGAAGCAGCGCCAAAAGCGAGAGACAAAAAGGCGTGCATGTCGTGGGGGCGTTGTCCCTGATCGAGCGACAGGGCGTCTTCAACGGCTTTCAGCAGGGTATAGGGATAAGCCCCCGAGCGCGAGACGGTCAGTTTCTCCAGGGAGGCTCCGTCACGTCGCTTCAGGGCCGGCGGCGGCGAAGCACCAGTAATGCAGTTATAGATGGTTGCGGCCAAGCCGTAGATGTCCGTCCACGGACCAAGATCGCCGTCGAGATACTGCTCGGGCGGGGCAAAGCCGTGGGTCAGGGTCTGGAACGACCCAAACCGGTCGTCGTTGTCCATGGTTTGTGCCGCACCGAAATCCAGCAGCAGCGGTTGACCGCTGCTGCGAAGCAGAACGTTGGCCGGCTTGACGTCGAGGTGGACCACGCCCTGCTGGTGCATACGCCAGAGTCCATCACCAATGGGCGGAAACACCTGCTGCAGAAAGTCCCAGTCGAGTTCTCCTGCCAATTTGTTAATGAACCATCGTAGATCACGACCCTCCTCGTGAGTCATGACCATGTACAGCGTGTTGTTCGCCTCGAAGTATTCGGCAACACTGATCACATTGGGGTGGCGCACGGTGCTCATGCGCTCCGCCTCAAAGTGAAACTTTTCCAGGCCATTGCGAAACGGTGCCTGTGACAGCGGTGCGTTGGGCTCCAGAGTCCCGTCGGGTTTGCGGGAAACCAGATCCTGGGGGCAATATTCCTTGATGACGAACTTGCGCCGGTCAAGTTCACTGCTGGCGAGATACACCAGGCTGAAACCGCCACCGCCGAGCACTTCTCCGACGGTATAACCCTTGAGCACATAGCCGGTCTGAAGGGGGAGTCTGCTTGCCATAGTGGGTGATGGTTTGTACGGGCGAGAGGCAAACGCTGGTGATCGAGAATACAGTATAGTTTCTTGTCTGATATGGATGCAGCCCCGGCCGGCATACGCTCGCCGGCAGACGATAACACTGGAGACCCCACTTGCCCAAGAGCATGACGGCTTTCGCGCGCTGCGCGTCCCAAACCCCGTTAGGAGACCTGACCTGGGAGTTGCGTTCGGTAAACCATCGCTTCCGTGAGGTCGCCATGCGGCTTCCGGAAGAGCTTCGTTTTCAGGAGGGTGCTTTTCGCGATGCCATTGCGGCGGTGGTCAGCCGCGGCCGCGTGGACGGCTGGCTTCGATATGTGCCGCCGACGGCAGGGTCGGCCGAGCCCCAGATCGACACCGGCCGCATCGGTCAACTGGCCGCCTGGTCGCAAAGCGCCCGCAGCATATTGCCTGAGGTACAGCCACTGCGGGTCGGCGAGGTACTGAAATGGCCAGGCGTGATGTCCACCCCGGCGGTGGATGAGCAGGCGCTCGCCTCGGAGGCTGGCAACCTGCTGCAAAAGGCCCTGGCACAGTTATCAGAGTCGCGGGAACGCGAAGGCGGGGCTTTGGTGCAGATGCTTCAGGCACGCGTCAGGGCAGCATCGGACGCGATCAGTACCCTTGAGGACCGGCTGCCCGAAATCGGTGCGGTGTACCGTGAGCGCCTGGAGCAGCGGCTTGCCGAAGTGGCTGTGCAGGTTGATCCTGAGCGACTGGAACAGGAGATGGTACTGTTGCTGGCGAAGAGTGAGGTGAGCGAGGAAGTCGATCGGCTGAAGTTGCACCTTGAGGAGGTCGAGCAGGCGTTCGGCCAAAGCAAGCCAATCGGCCGCCGGTTGGACTTTCTCATGCAGGAGTTGAACCGGGAAGCCAACACGCTTGGATCGAAGTCGGCGCATCCCGAACAGACCAATGCTTCAGTCAACCTCAAGGTGCTGATTGAGCAGATGCGCGAACAGGTGCAGAACATTGAGTAAAGGCGCACAGGCCAAGACCCCTGCCCAAAACCCCACGCTCTATATTCTGTCTGCGCCGTCAGGAGGTGGAAAAAGCAGCCTGGCCCGCGCCCTGGTCGAGCGTTGTGATGACATGGTCACGTCTGTGTCTCACACGACCCGCCCGCTGCGCCCTGGTGAAACTGACAGCGTGGACTATTTCTTTGTTGACCAGGCGGTATTTGAGCAGATGGTAGAAGACAAAGAACTGCTTGAATATGCCCGGGTCTTCGACCACTACTACGGAACCTCGCGAGAAACCGTAGAGCAGGCGCTCGCCCAGGGTCGCAGCGTCATACTGGACATCGACTGGCAGGGCGCGCGACAGGCCCGGCACGCTTTTCCCGCTGCGGTCAGCGTGTACATCCTGCCGCCGTCAGTTGAGGTTCTGGCCAAGCGGCTGGCTGCGCGGGGCCGGGAAACCCCGGAAGAGATCGCCTTGCGTCTTTCCGAGGCCGCGAGCGAGATGAGCCACCACGACGAATACGATCACATCCTGATCAATGCCGGCTTTGATGCCGCGCTTGGCGAACTTGAAGCCCTTGTCCGGCGCGGTAAGGCCCCTGAATCCGGCCAGGGTTTTGATGTCGGGGCGCTTGTAGATTGTGCAAAAAACGTTAGACTAAAAACATCCAAGACAGCAGACCTTTAGCGATCCTTGTGAAGATTGGGCTTTAACGAGGACCTTAAGGTTCCGCAGGACTCATCAGATCGCCCCTGATCCCTGCCGGGATCGCCCCGGGCCGCATGGTTTCTGGAGAACACCGATGGCAAGAATTACCGTCGAGGATTGCCTCGAAAACGTCGACAACCGCTTTGAGCTCGTGCTGGTCGCTGCCCGCCGCACGCGGCAGTTACAGTTGGGCCATGACCCGCTGGTGCCCGAGGATCGGGACAAGCATACTGTTATTGCGCTTCGCGAGATTGCCGAGGGCCTGGTGACCAGTGACATTCTCAAAGAGGTAGAGGTCGATACTCGACAGGAACTCGAAGAAGTATTTGCGCCCGGGGAGGGCGAAGCATCCCAGGCCCCGGGTGCGACGACGGCCGGAGCGTCTGATTCAGACGCCGAGGATTCGAACGAGGCCGAGATTTCTGCGGAAGACCTCGCTGCTCTGGCCGATCTGATCGAATCGGCGCCGGTCGCGCAGGCGCTCGAAGCCGCCAGTGACGAGGAAACGCACGATGCCGACAACACCGGCGACGACGCGGAGGAAAAGCCCGTCAGCTGAAAACCGGCAGAGGTCCGCGAAATCCAGCGAGGGCCGGCTGCTGATCAGCGATCTGCTCGCGGTCGTCGAGCAGTATCTGGATTCTGAGGAAGTCAAAGCCGTCTACGACGCCTATCTGTTTGGCGCCGAAGCCCATGAGGGCCAGGTGCGCCGAAGCGGTGAGGCCTACATTTTCCACCCCTTGTCCGTCGCGGCCATTCTCGGCGATATGCGGCTCGACAGCCGCAGCATCATCGCAGCGCTGCTGCACGACGTTATCGAGGACACCCCTACCGCTAAGGAAGAGCTCTCATCGCGCTTCGGCAAGGACGTTGCGCAGCTGGTGGATGGGGTCAGCAAGATCGATCAGATCGACTTTGAATCACGCGAGCACGCGGAAGCTGAAAACTTCCGCAAGATGCTGCTGGCGATGGCGAAAGATATCCGGGTCATCCTGATCAAGCTGGCCGACCGGCTCCACAATATGCGCACACTCGATGCGCTCACGCCCGAAAAGCGCAAGTGGATTGCTGCACAAACCATGGACATCTTCGCCCCTATCGCCAACCGGCTGGGCATGCGTACGTGGACCCAGGAGCTCGAGGACTTGAGCTTCCGTCACCTCTACCCCAAGCGCTATAACGCGATCTACAAGGAGCTCGGCAAACGCCGCGGCAATCACCGGGCGATCATCCAGAAGATCGTGACCAAGATCGAAGCTGAACTTGCGGAGGTGGGCATCGAGGGCTCTGTCGAGGGCCGCGAGAAGAATATCTACAGCGTGTACCGCAAGATGCGTTCACGGCGGGTGCCGATGTCAGAGATGCGGGACATTTTCGCCATCCGGATCATCGTGCGTTCGGCCGAGGACTGCTACCGCGTACTCGGCGTGATTCACAACACCTATAAACCGGTACCGGGCAAATTCAAAGATTACATTGCGATCCCAAAAGCCAACGGCTACCAGTCCCTGCATACCCTGCTTTTTGGCACCTTCGGCCAGAGCATCGAGGTGCAGATACGGACGATGGAGATGCACTGGACCGCAGAGAGCGGTGTGGCATCACACTGGCAGTACAAAACCGGCGAAAAGCGCAGCGGCTCGCAGGCGCCCGCCCACCACTGGCTGCTGGATCTGCTCAATACCCAGAATCAGGCCGGTAATCCTTCGGAGTTTCTTGAGCACCTCAAGATCGACCTTTACCCTGACGAGGTCTATGTGTTCACGCCCCATGGGGATATCAAAAAACTACCCAAAGGTTCAAGCGCGCTGGATTTTGCCTACTCGGTGCATTCCGACGTCGGTAATCGCTGCATCGGCGCCCGCATCAACAACGAGCCCGTGCCGCTGCATCAGCCGGTCGGTAACGGTGATCACGTGGAGATACTGACTGCCCGCTCAGCGGTTCCCACACCGCTGTGGCTGAACTATGTGGTCACGGCAAAGGCCCGGGCGGCCATCCGCGATTTCCTTAAACACCAGCATCAGGAAGACGCGGGCAAACTCGGCCGGCAGCTTCTGGAACGCGCACTCAAAACCGTAGGCCTGACGACACGCCTGCGTACGGATCAGAAAATCCAACTGCTGAAACATATCGGGCTTGAGGACTGGAATGAACTTTTGACAGATATCGGCATGGGTCGGCGCCTGCCGATGGTGGTTGCCCGGCAACTGCTGCCGGAAGCCAAAGGTGCCGACTCCGCCAGAAGTGAACCGCTGCCGATCCGCGGTGTCGAGGGGATGAGTGTTTCCTACGCACGCTGCTGCAGACCCATCCCCGGGGACGGGATTGTCGGGCTGTTCTCGCGAGGCCGGGGCATCGTGATACACAGGCCGACCTGCCCCAACGCCCGCGAACAGAGCAAACGGCCGGATACGTGGATTGGCGTTGAATGGTCGGATGACATCAAAAATACCTTTGAGGCCGATATCCGCCTTGAGGTGGTGAACCGGCGCGGGGTTTTTGCAACGCTGGCCTCGGTGATCGCAGAAGAAGATTCCAATATCAACCATGTTCTGGTGACCGCCCGCGACGATCGAAATTCTGCAATCCGGTTTACTATCGAGGTGCGCGACCGCAAGCACCTCGCCCGCATTATTCGACGACTGCGCGCCCGCCGGTCGGTGATCCGGGTCTCGCGATCACGCGGCTGAAGTGAACATCATCTGATAAGGAAAGTTTCATGACTGCAAACCAGCCCATTCACAGTGATCAGGCGCCTGACGCAATCGGCCCATACTCACAAGCCGTGCGCGTTGACGACACCGTTTATCTCTCGGGGCAGATACCGCTGGACCCGGCGACGATGGAACTTGTCAGCGGAGACATCGAGGCGCAGACGAGACGGGTGTTCGACAATCTTGCTGCGGTGATGCACTCGGCCGGGGGCACCTTTGGGAATATCGTCAAACTCACCATTTATCTCGTTGATCTGGAGCAGTTCGCCAGGGTCAACGCGGTTATGGCCGAGTATTTCCAAGCGCCATTTCCCTCGCGGGCCACGGTCGCGGTCGCAGCCTTGCCCAAGGGGGCACCGGTCGAGGTGGAGGCAATAGCACACCTGCCCGATTAGCCGCGGCGGCAGAGAGTTGCGCGATGGATGCGACTGCGCAGGCGTCGGTCGGTGTCCTCAAGGGCGTTGGCCCCCAGCTGGCGGAAAAACTCGAGGGCTTAGGGATATCTACCGTTGCGGACCTATTGTTCCATCTGCCGCTGCGTTACCAGGACAGAACCCGACTCGCTGCGATCGGTGAACTGCGCCCGGGCACCGAGGCGCTGATCGCTGGCAGGATTGAGGTGAGTGGCGTCCGTTACGGCCGCCGCCGCAGCCTGATGACGGTGATCTCGGACGATACCGGGCGTCTGACGATGCGCCAGTTCCATTTCAGCGCCACCCAGGCGCGCGGCCTTAACCGCGGTGGGTTTATCCAGTGTTATGGTGAGGTCCGGGCAGGGCCTGCCGGCCTTGAAATGGTGCATCCGGAGTATCGCGTCCTGGGAGGACTGCAGGATGTGACCGTTGAAACGGCGCTGACTCCGGTATATCCCACCACCGAAGGCATCGGCCAGCGGCGCTGGCGTGACCTTACGGATCAGGCGCTTGGCTTATGCGCCGGGGGGATACCCGAGTTGCTTAGCGAGGCGTGTGCCGCGGAGTTTAGCGACCTGGCGCTGTCGGAAGCACTGCTGCTGCTGCACCGTCCATCGCCCGAGGTTGATCTCGAGACCCTGCGCGACGGCGCCCACCCGGCTCAGCGCCGGCTTGCTTTTGAGGAGATGCTGGCGCATCACCTGGCGCTGCGCCAGCGCCGCCAGCGCCGCGGCGCACAGACCGCGACCCCAATCCCGCCATCGGCGGAACTCTGGCCGAAACTTCAAGAGCAGCTGGGGTTTGCGCTGACCGGAGCCCAGCAGCACAGCGTTGCCGAGATCGTGACTGACATGGGCAAGGCCCAGCCCTCGCTGCGGTTGCTGCAGGGTGATGTCGGCTGTGGAAAAACCGTGGTTGCAGCGGCTGCGGTGCTGGCTGCGGTGGAAGCCGGTCAGCAGGCTGTTGTCATGGCACCGACAGAGCTTCTGGCGGAGCAGCATCTCGGTGTGCTGGGCCGCTGGTTCGCGCCACTCGGGATGCAGCCGGTGTGGCTCAGCGGACGGATGGGACAGCGCGAGCGCAAAGCCGTCTGCGCCCAACTGGCGAGCGGTGAGGCAAAGATCGCGGTAGGGACGCACGCGCTTTTTCAGGATGATGTCGCCTACCAGCGGCTGGGCCTTGTGGTCGTCGATGAGCAGCACCGCTTCGGCGTCGCCCAGCGTCTGGCATTGCGGGATAAAGGTCAGACCGATCAGCATGTCCCGCACCAGTTGATCATGAGTGCGACCCCGATCCCGCGTTCGCTGACCATGGTCATGTATGCGGACATGGATATCTCTGTCATTGATGAGATGCCGCCGGGGCGCCAGCCGGTGGAGACCGTGGTCTTGCCGAATACGCGCCGTGAAGCCGTACAGGAACGGATTCGCGAAGCCTGCGCCCGCGAGCGCCGCGCGTACTGGGTGTGTCCGCTGATCGAAGATTCCGATGCCCTGGCGGTGCAGGCCGCCAGCAGCCGCGCCGAGGCGCTCAAGGCCGAGTTGCCCGAGCTTCGCATCGCACTGCTGCACGGCCGCATTCCTCCCGCCGAAAAGGATCAGATCATGGAAGCCTTCCGGTCGGGCAAGGTCGACGTGCTGGTGGCGACCACGGTGATCGAAGTCGGTGTTGATGTGCCGGAAGCGTCTTTGATGGTGATAGAAAATGCCGAGCGGCTTGGGCTTTCGCAGCTGCACCAGCTGCGCGGCCGCGTCGGCCGGGGGGATCGCCAGTCGGTCTGCGTGCTGATGTATCAGGGACCCCTTGGGAGCACGGCCAAAGAGCGTCTCGCGACGCTGCGCCAGACGAGCGATGGATTTGCCATCGCCCAGAAAGATCTGGAACTTCGAGGTCCCGGCGAACTGCTGGGCACGCGCCAAAGCGGTGCACCGCAGTTTCGGATTGCTGACCTGGCCCGGGACCGGGCCTTGCTGCCGGCGGTGCAGCGTGCAGCCACCGCCTTGCTTCGAGACCAACCAGAACAGGTCGTACCGCTGGTGGCACGGTGGCTCCGGGCAGGTCTTGCTTTTTCACATGCCTGAAAAGTGGATTCAATACTGGCGGTTGGCGCGCCTCGACAAGCCGGTCGGCTGGCTGCTGTTGCTGTGGCCGACCCTGTGGGCGCTTTGGGTCGCGTCCGACGGGCATCCGCGCCCGGGCATCGTGGTTATTTTTGTACTCGGGGTCATCACGATGCGGGCGGCAGGCTGTGTCATCAACGATATTCTTGACCGTGATCTTGATCCACTGGTCGAGCGCACCCGCGAACGCCCGCTCGCAAGCGGTGCCGTCACGGTGCGCGAGGCGCTGGTGGTTTTCATTGTGTTGATGATCCTGGCCCTGTTCCTGGTGCTGCTCCTTAATCGCCAGACTTTGTTGCTTGCGGTGGCCGGCGCTGTAATCGCTGCAAGCTATCCCCTGGCCAAGCGCTTCACCCATCTGCCGCAGGTCTATCTCGGCGTGGCGTTCTCCTGGGGGATACCCATGGCATTTACGGCGCAGGACAGCCCGCTGATGCCACTTGCCTGGTGGCTGCTGATTGCCAATCTTTTGTGGACGGTTGCTTATGACACGATGTACGCCATGGCAGATCGACCCGATGACCTGAAGGCAGGCATCAAATCCACCGCGATTCTCTTTGGCCGGCGTGAGCTCGCGATCAACGCCTTCCTGCAGGCGCTGGCGCTCGGGAATCTCGCCCTGATTGGCCATACCCTGAATTTGGGGGCGGTGTTTTATGCAGGTCTCGCAGCCGCTGCGCTCACGGTGGTCTATCAGTACCAGCTTTGCAAAGACCGTGACCGCAGAAAATGTTTCAAAGCGTTTTTGAATAACATCTGGTTCGGCGGTTTTGTGTTTGCCGGGCTTTGGCTGGCGTATCTCTTGAGGGTTTGAAGATTTGAGATCAACGCGAGGATGAAAAAGAGAAACTTTGAAGAGCGCCTGACAGGCGGTCATCCCAATTCTCTGGGTGATACCGTGGCCGTGGTCGAAGCGGTTTTGAAAAAGCCCGAGCGATTCGGGGAGCTTTTTGATTGCTACCGCAGTGACGATGAGGTGGTGCGCCTGCGCACCTCTAATGCGATGAAGCGCATTGCCAGGGAGAACAAAGCCTTGTTGGTGCCGTATCTGGATCAACTGCTCAACGAGGTCTCGAAAATCCCTCAGCCCTCGGTGCACTGGACGCTGGCCCAGCTTTTCGCTCGGCTGAAAGAAGACATGTCTGGTGCGCAGCTCAGCCAGGCGAAGAAAATTCTGAAAAAGAGCATCGCCCACGCTTCGGACTGGATTGTGCTCAACATGACCATGGATACACTGAGCGAGTGGGCGAGAGAAGATGCGAGCCTTCGCCGGTGGCTGATGCCGTTCCTTAACGGGCTGCAAGACGACGGGCGGAAATCGGTCTCGGCAAAGGCTCAAAAGTCATTGGCAAAACTGACCAAGCCATCAGCGAAAGCCTGAACCGCGCGGTGGTTCGCCGCCCGGGCTGCCATGACCGGGGCTTGCGCACCGGGATCAGCAGTCCTCAAGGTTGGCATAGGCCAATACCAGCCATTTGCTGCCGGCTTGCTCAAAGCGCACCTGCACCCGGGCGTGTTCTCCCTGCCCTTCCACCATCACCACCGTCCCGGTGCCGAACTTCGTGTGCCGGACCAGACCGCCCAGGCGGATCTCCCCGCCGGGCCTGGCGGCGGTCGTTGACGGGACGGTTTCGCGGCGCTCGTGTTTTATGGTTCGGGTGGCAAGGCCGGCGCCGGCCCGGACATCCTCGATGAGATCTTCAGGTATCTCCGAGAGAAAGCGCGACGGACTGGTGGAGGTTTCGCGCCCGTGCAGGCGCCGGACCTCCGCGCAGGTCAGGTAGAGCTGCTCCATGGCCCGCGTCATGCCGACATAACAGAGCCGGCGCTCTTCTTCGAGGCCGCCCGGCTCATCCAGCGAGCGCTGATGGGGAAACAGGCCCTCTTCCATGCCGCAGAGGAACACCAGGGGAAACTCCAGACCCTTGGCCGAATGCAGGCTCATCAGCTGTACGCAGTCCTCCCATTCGGCCGCCTGACCCTCTCCGGCTTCAAGCGCCGCGTGTGCGAGAAAATCCGAGAGCTCATCGACCTCGTCATCACTACCTGCTTCAGATTCAAAGTTGCGCCCGGCGCTGACCAGTTCTTCCAGGTTTTCAACGCGCGTGATGGCTTTTTCGCCGCGTTCCTTGCGATAGTGATCAGTCAGACCGCTGGCGCTGATGGCGAGATCAATCTTTTCGGGCAGGTCGTGATCGGCTATATCCCGCGCCAGTTGTTCAATCAGCGTGATGAAGGTACCAAGGGCGCTTTTGGCCCGGCCGGGCAGGGTATCGGACTCGCTCAGGGTTATTGCGCCGGTCCATAGTGATGAGCCGTCGGTGCGGGCCTGCTGGCGCACGATCTCTACCGTACGCGCACCGATACCGCGCGGCGGCACGTTAACCACCCGCTCAAATGCCGGGTCGGAGTCACGATTGGTGACCAGCCGCAGGTAGGCGAGGGCGTCCTTGATCTCGGCACGCTCAAAAAAGCGCAGTCCCCCATACACGCGGTAGGGAATGCCCTGGGATAGCAGCAGCTCCTCAAAAACGCGCGACTGGGCATTGGAGCGGTACAGCACGCCGATACTGTCACGCCGCCGGCCCTGACCCTGCCACGCCGCAATCCGGTCAATCACAAAACGCCCCTCATCCAGTTCGTCCAGGGCGCCGTAAATCCGGATCGGCTCGCCGTCGTCGCCCTCGGTCCAGAGATTCTTGCCGAGCCGTCCGGTGTTCTGGTCAATTACGGCGTTGGCGGCATTCAGGATATTCCCGGTGGAGCGGTAGTTCTGTTCAAGGCGAACCACCTTGGTCCCCGAAAAATCCTGCTGCAGCTGGTTCATGTTCTCGACCCGGGCGCCCCGCCAGCCGTAAATCGACTGATCATCATCTCCCACGGCTGTGATCTGTGCATGCGCCCCGGCCAGTAATTTCAGCCAGCGGTACTGGATGGCGTTGCTGTCCTGAAACTCATCCACCAGGATATGTTTGAAGCGCTGCTGGTAGTTGCCGAGCAGCGAGGGGTTTTGCTCCAGAAGTTCGAGTGTGCGCAGCAACAGTTCGGCAAAATCCACCAGCCCCAGGCGCTGGCAGGTCTCCTCGTAATGGGTGTAGACCCGGATCAGCGTCTGCTGATGGCTGTCCCCGGTATCCCGCACGTGGGACGGCCGGCGACCTTCTTCTTTTTGACTGTTGATGAACCACTGGACCTGGCGCGGCGGCCAGTAACCTTCATCCAGACTAAGCTCTTTCAGGGCACGCCGGATTACGCGGTACTGATCATCCGAATCCAGGATCTCAAAGCCGCTCGGGAGGCCGGCCATTTCATGATGATCGCGCAGGATACGGTGTGACAGACCATGAAAAGTGCCGATCCACATTCCCCGTACCGAAAACCCTAAAAAGCCCTCGATACGTTTTCGCATCTCGTTGGCGGCCTTGTTGGTGAAGGTCACCGCCAGGATCGCGTAGGGTGAGGTTTCAAGCGCCTGCACCAGATAGGCGATGCGGTAGGTCAGTACCCGGGTTTTGCCGCTGCCGGCACCGGCGAGGACCAGCATCGGCCCAGGCGGGGCGCCTACCGCCTCGCGCTGGGCATCGTTTAAGGCATCGAAAATGGGCGAGACATCCATCACCTAACGCCGGTAAAACCGCTGATAAATCAGACGGTTATCTTCTTCTAGCGGTGTGCGGGGACCTTCGCGCCAGTGTGTTTCGTCAAGTTCCGGAAAGTAGACGAGGTGTTCTCCCGAGACGGTGTCGGGTACCCAGGTGATGTCGATGAAGTCGCAGTAATCGAGCGCGGCTGCATAAAGTTTGGCACCGCCGATAAACCAGATATTCCCCCGGCAACCGGCGATGGCAGATTCGAGCGATTTAAAACAGGCGACGTTGTCAAAACGGGACCGGGTGACCACGCGGTTGTCGCGTTGCGGCAGCGGTTTGGCGCCAATGGACTCGAAAGTGTTTCTGCCCATGACAATGGTCGAGCCCAGTGTCAGGCGTTTAAAGCGTTTCAAATCCTCGCCATAGTGCCAGGGAAGCGTACCGTCACGGCCGATGACGCGATCGGATGCCATGGCGACGATAGCGGCTCGCGTGGCTCCCCCTTCAGCTGGCGTCATGCACGTTACACAGCGACTTTAAAGGTGAGCGCGCGGTGAGGTTGGTAATCGTGCAGGCGGAAAATCTGCAGCAGTGATTCGGTATCGGCCTCGAGCAGTGCGGTAACATCCTCCAGGGCCTGAATATCGGGACTGATTTCAAGGCGCGGCAGCCCCCGTGGGTCGCGCGTGAGTTGCTCTTCAAGCCCCGGGATATGGTCGTACTCTGCCATCGAGCCATCGGGCTTGGCAGTGTAGATATGGGCGTCGATCAGGGTGTGGCCGAAGTACCCCGCTTTGATACCGGTAAAGCGCGAGATCAGCTCGAGCAAAAACGCATAACCGGCGATGTTGTAAGGCAGTCCCAGCGCCACGTCACAACTGCGCTGCGTCAGGTGCAGGCACAGTAACGGCTCGCGACGTTGATCCTGCTGGACGTTGAGTACCCAGAAGGCATGACAGGGCGGCAGCGCGCTGGTCTGAGCGTTGCCCGGTGCCCATGCCGAGACGACCAGGCGGCGGCTTTGGGGCCGCTCCTTGAGTTCGTTAATGACGTAGCGGATCTGGTCATTAAAAGTCGCTTCGCCGTTTTCATGCACGGGAAAGTTGCGCCAGAAGTTGCCATAGGCGCTTGGCACAAGCCCGTTGTCGTCCGCCCATGGTTCCCAGAAGCGGCAGCCGTGTTTGCGCAGCAAATCGATGCGGGTATCACCTGAGAGAAACCATAGGTTCTCAACGACAATGTTTTTCCATGAGATTTCCTTAGTGGTCAGAAGCGGAAATCCTTCCCGCAGATCGATCTGATAGTTGACGTTAAAGGTCGAGAGGGTGTCGACACCGGTGCGGTTGGTTTTGCGGTGACCGGACTCAAGGACTCGGCGGATGACATCAAGGTATTGCTGCAAGGGTGAACTCCATGGTGATCACGCTGGTGTGGATACTAGTCCTTGCCCTGCCGACGAAAGAAGTGCTCGATGGCTTTTCGGGCGACGTAGGCTGATTTTACATACCAGAATTCCTCGTTAATACACATGGCGGCAAACGCGAGTTTGCGCCCGTCTTTTTGCGCATAACCGACGAACCAGTCATATCGTCCTCCGGGGTTCTCTCCCGTGAGACTGCCGGTTTTGCCGCCGACGTCGACAGAGCGCAACCCGTTACGGCCAAACTTTTTAAAGGACCCACTGGCAGACCCCTTGGATACGGTCTGGCGCATCAATACCTGCAGATTGCGGGCGGCATCGTGGCTGACGACCGGGCGGGTACGGGCAGTCTCTGAAGCATAGAGAATCAAGCCGTCGTCGTCCACGACCTTTCGTACCAGCGAAGGGGTCACGAGACGCCCACCGTTGATAGCCACCGCTGCAATGACAGCGCCGTGTACAGGAGAAAGCGTCGTGCTCCGGGTGTAGCCTGAGGCGATTTCGGCAATCGACCAGGGATCATTCCCATCGAGTTCAAGCTGGCTTGGCGCAAGTGCAAAATCAGCACCGAGACCCTGATTGAATCCGAAGGCCTCGGCATAATCGACCAGAGTTTCGCCACCGACGGAAAATATGCCCAGCCGGGCGAACACGGTATTCACGGACTTGCCAAAGGCGCTCGACAGCGGGTAGCGGCGGGTCCACTGGTTGTCCTTGTGCTTGAGGACATTTTTTCGGTACAGGCTGGTTGTCTTGCCGTTAAAGGGCATCACCGTGGCCGGGGTGGCTTTGCCGAGATCAAGAACGGCCGCCGCGGTAATGATCTTGAAGACCGAGGCCGCCGGGTAGGTGGCCCTGAGCGCAAGGTTTTGGTCGCTGATGCCCCGTCGCTGGTGATTCACGAGCGCCAAGATTTCACCGGTTTCGGGGTCAAGCGCGACGAACACGCCGTAATCGGGGCTGTATTTCTCAAAAACCTCAGTGACTGCCTGCTGCAGGTCTGGGTCGATGGTGTATTCGACCATGGCCTGGTATCCGGTACCGTCCCGGTAGATGACGATCTTCTTTGGGTAACCGTTCTGATTGATTTCAGGACTCAGGGTGCGTCGGATCAGGGTCCGGTCTATCCCCCAGATATCCTGGCGCGACCACCTGCGGGTATCAATCTGCTCTGGCGCCAGCACCAGGCCGGCCGCCAGCATCACCGCAGACAGCACAGCCCAGCAGAGCCAGGAGAGCCGGCGGGTTGGTTGCGGGTTGGTGGCTTTCTTCGAGGGGATGATGGTCACCTGCCCGAGATGAGTGTATCGCGCGCTTCGTTGATGAGTGCGGCGAGGTAGTCGGTGCCGCCCCGGTCGGTGTGCAGCTTCTGGATGAGCCGTCGATGGGCAGTGGTGATCTCCTCATCGGAGGCATCGGTTGAAACACCCAGAATCTCGGCCGCTTGACTGGCAGACATCGCACCCTGACCGTGAGGCGGCGCATCGTGGCCAGCCGCCTCGTCGGCATCGCGCCAGCTGTCGCCGCGGGTCCGGTCCAGGTAGGCCTCCAGCAAGGCAGCAGACTGCGCATCCCGCGCGCGACAGTCCTGAAGCAGTTCCAAAAGCTGGGCATCCGAGAGCTCCTTGAGCCCGCGGCCGGAGAAAGGGCCGCTGATCACTTCGCCGTCAAGGTCGCCGCTGTCATGATCCAGAATCATGCGTAGCACAACGGTTTGCACCGTTGAGGTTTTGCCCGCGCTGGGGCCGCGGCTCGACTTGAACATATTCCACGCCTGCCTCGCCATCATGTATCGCTGCAGCCAGGGGACGAGGGCGCTGATGAGAGCGAACATCCAGGGGATTCGTCCGGTGATCACCAGCAGCAACAGCGCGCCGGCGATCCCGTAGAGGACGATCAGTTTCAGCGCCCGGGCGCGTTGTCCGGGACTGGCCTTTCCCAGCCAGGAAGCGAGCCACATCAATCCTGCCAGCGCGACCAGCGCTAGGAAAATTCTCGTCAAGATCAGTCCCTGGCGTCCAGCTGCTTGATCAGGCGCAGCACTTCGCCGCCGCATCGTCTGCCATGATCGACGAGAGCCTTATGACCGCCCGCCGCGTATACCGCGACGGCGCAGAGCAGATCCCGCAGCTGGGCTGCGCTGCTGCCATCGAAGCGGCAGTGCGCCCCCCGGGTGAGCCTCGCGATATGCGAAAATGTCTTCGCTGCGGTGGGGTCAGCGCCGTCCTGGAAGAGAAATACCGGGACCCCAAGGATGCCCAGTTCCCCGGACAGTTTTGCCAACTGATCGGGATCTTCCTCCATGCAGTCACCCACAAACACCAGTGCGCTGATGGCGCCTTGAGCGGTCCGGGCCTGCCCGAGGGTATGTTTGAGCAGCCGGGCAATTTGGGTCTGTCCGGCGGCGCAGCGGATGGACGTCATCCGCTTCTGCAGGACCCCGGCTTCGGCTGCCCAGGGCGCTGCCTTGAATTCGCCATAGCCGCGGTAGTAGGCCAGTTGAATTTCAAGACCGCCCATCGACGCGGTTGCTTCAAACATCTGTGCCTGAATGTGGCAGGCGCGATCCCACAGCGGTTCCCGGCTCGCCGTCGCGTCCATGCCGAAGACGAGACGGGCACAGTGATCGCGTCGTACGGGTAACGCAGTGCTGCGGGCTTGTTGTAAAAACCGGTTTACGTCTTCCTGGCTGGACGGCCGCAAGACCTTTTTTCTTGATGAAGTCACGGCAGATGAGGATTCAGCAGATCGTGGAACAATCATATCATTGCGTTGCCCGACCATTCGCGGGAGCACGACGGTGAATATTTTGGCGCTGTGGGAAGGTCTGGCCCTCGGCAGCGCTCTCATCATCGCTATCGGTGCGCAGAATGCCTTCGTCTTGCGCCAGGGTCTCGCCCGCCAGCATGTCTTCGCCGTTTGCACGGTGTGCTTTGGCGGCGATGTTCTGCTCATCAGCGTCGGCGCGGGTGGCCTGGGGACGGCGTTTCGGGCCGACCCACTGATCCTGCAGGGCGTCGCCTGGGCTGGCACGCTGTTTTTATGGTTCTTTGCCTTCCGGGCGTTCGCCCGGGCAGCTCGACCACGGGCCCTGTTGCCGGTGGCGTCGGGGGACAGGGCCGAATCCCTGGGCACGGCGGTCACCAGTGCTCTCGCCGTGACCTTTCTCAACCCCCATGTCTATCTCGATACGGTGCTGCTGCTGGGCGGCGTCGCGGCCCGCTTTGCAGGCGGCGAGCGGATTATGTTCGCCTGTGGTGCGGCTTTGGCATCACTGCTGTGGTTTTACGGGCTGGGGTTTGGGGCGGCCCACTGGTCCCGCTTTATCTCCCGGCCGCAAACCTGGCGGGTGATTGATATTGGGATTGGTCTGATGATGGGGCTGCTGGCGGTTTCTCTCGGACACTGGGCCTGGAGCCACAACTAGCGATCGCCATCAGCGCTCGGCAAGGGCGCGTTCGACGATTTCGCCGACATCGCGGGACAGATGTGCTGTACCACTGATTTTTTGCAGCACCTCATGCATGCGCTCACGACGCCCCGGCTCGTAACGTCTCCATAGATTGAAGGCCGAGGCCAGCCGGGCCGCGACCTGGGGATTCTTGGGATCCGTTGCGAGCAGTTGTTCGGCGACCAGTTGATATCCGCTGCCGTCTGGCTCATGGAAGCGCAGCGGGTTGGCATGTGCCAGTGCCCCGATCAGGGCATGAATCTTGTTGGGATTGTCCTGCTGATAGCAAGAGTGGCGCGTCAGTTTCCGGACCCGTGCGAGCGTGTCCCCGCACCGTGACACCGCCTGGACCCGCAGCCATTTATCCATTACCAGGGGGAATTCGCTCCAACGGTCCTCGAAAAACGAGAGCGCCTGGTCGCGGCCAGAAAGGGTCTGATTGGCCAACGGCGCCAGGGCGGCGAGCGCGTCGGTCATATTGTCAGCGGTTTTCAACTGTTTGAGCGCGAGCGCGGTGATCTCCTCCGATTCCAGTGTCATCAGGTAGCCAAGGCAGGTATTGCGCAACTCGCGTGCTGCCGCGCTCGCCGAATCGCGCTGGTAAGGCATTTTTGCTTCAAGCGCGTGGTAGCGTTCAAGAAGTACCTCGGTGTAGCGCCTCGCCAACGCTTGCATCACGGACCATCTGGATAGGTGGATACCCTCGGGATCGATAACATCGACAAACTCGCCGAGGTAGTTCTCTTCGGGAAGCCTCAGGGCGAGCGCCTGGAAGGCACGGTCGGGCAGATCTGCGCACAGCGTCTTGCCGAAGGATTGTGCAAACTGCTCATCCAGTACACCGACCGAGGGGTCGTTGAGCCACCGAAGCATTTCTTTGCGGGCAAGTGTCTGGCCCGCGTCCCAGCGGCAGAAGGGATCGTCATCATGGCCGGCAAGCACCACCAGATCCTGATCACTGAGTTCAGTCTGGACCATGACGGGAGCAGAAAAGCCGCGCAGCAGAGAAGGTATCGGCCGGCTTGCGAGACCCGTGAAGGTAAATTCCTGAACGGCGTCTGTCAGTACCAGCGTGTGCTCATGCTGTTTGCGCGCATTACCCCCGGATCGGGCATCGAGCGCTTTTCCCTGGGCGTCAAAAAACGCCACGATGATGGGCATCTGCAGGGGAGGCTGGTGTTCTCCTGCCGAGTCGGGATTATTCTGGGCGATGCGCAGGCAATAGCGGCACCGGTCAGGATCAAAACTGCCAGAAACCTCAATCCGTGGAGTGCCGGCCTGCTGATACCAGCGGCGAAACTGGGAGAGGTCGACGCCGCAGGCAGCCTCCATGGCGCCAACAAAATTATCGGTGGTGACCGCCTCGCCATCATAGTGCTCAAAGTAATGCCTGCAGCCCCGAAGGAATCCCTCGGCGCCGACCAGCAGGCTGAGTATACGGACCAGCTCGGCTCCTTTGATGTAGACGGTCAGGGTGTAGAAATTGTTGATCTCAACAAAAGATTCGGGCCGGACCGGATGGGCCATGGGCCCCATGTCTTCACGAAACTGCTGTGTGCGCACGAGATTGGCATCCTCAATCCGCTTGACGCCGGCAGAGCCATGGTCGGCACTGAACTGCTGCTCGCGGAATACCGTGAAGCCCTCCTTGAGGCTGAGCTGGAACCAGTCGCGCAGGGTCACGCGGTTACCGGACCAGTTATGCAGGTACTCATGACCGATAACATCCCGAACAGCGCGATAGTCGTGGTCAGTCGCGGTCGCCGGCTGCGCGAGGACATAGCGGGTGTTGAAGATATTGAGCCCCTTGTTCTCCATGGCGCCCATGTTGAAGTCCTCGACCGCCACAATGTTGTACTGGCCAAGATCATATTCACAGCCGTACACCTTCTCATCCCAGATCATCGCCTCGCGAAGTGCAGCCAGCGCGTAATCACATTGTGGAATGTCCCGCGAACGCGCGTAGATCCGTAACAGCACCTCACGCCCGGAGCACGTGCTGAAGCGGCCCTCGATAAACTGCAGCGGCCCGGCGACCAGGGCAAAGAGATAGCAGGGCTTGGGGTGGGGATCATCCCATATGGCGTAGTGGTGTATTCCGTCATCGCCGCCTTCCACCTGATTGCCATTGGCTAGGAGCACCGGGTATTGCGCCTTCAGCGCACGGAGCGTGACGCGGTAAACGGACAATACGTCAGGGCGATCCAGAAAATAGGTGATACGTCGAAAGCCCTCCGGCTCACACTGGGTACACAGCGTATCGGCGGAGGCGTACAGGCCATTGAGTTCTGAATTGGCTGCGGGGTTTATCTCGGTCTCGATCTGAAGTGTCGTCGTAGGTTCGCGCAGATTCAGTGTGAGTGTGGTTTCATCGCGGTGCCACTTTGCAGGATCGAGCGTTTCACCGTTGATCTTGACACTGATCAGGTCTAACTTTTCACCATGCAGGACCAGTGGTCGCTGGTGGTCGCCGGACCGTTCAACCGCAAGGCAGGACCGGACCCGCGTTCGTTCCCGGTCGAGGTCAACCTGCAGTTGAATGCCGGGAATCCGGTAGTCGGGCGGCGCGTAGTCCCTCAAGTAAACGCGTTGAGCGCTCTTTTGTCGCGCCGCCATCAGATGATGCTAATCAGCAGGACCACGAAGGCCGCAACGGCCAGCAGCGGCAACAGGACCGCCGGCCAGTCGCTCGGCGAATCGCTGGATTCCTTCATCAGCGTTTTGATACCCGGGAAAAACCACAGAATGACCAGCAGCGCGAGGACGCCGAGCAGTATTTTTTCCCAGGTCGCGAGCGGATCCATTGAAGATTTCGGTGTGGTTGAGTTTGGGGCGTAGACCGGACAAGGCGCCCGAGTATCTCAGTGTAACTATTTCATTTTGAGCCAGAATTTTATCCCAGACGAAGGACAGAGATCGAGGGAGAGATTTGCTGATCCGGTGGTGAAATGTCTGCGCGAAAGGAGTAGGATTGACCAAGCGCGGTGAGGTCGCAAGCGGTGACCGCGTCGAGGTCGCCGTTTCGTCTGCGGTCTCGCTGCGTGTGGGATAACTCACCAACAGTCAGTACGTGAGGGAGACAGACCTAATATGACCGAAGTGCAACAGAGTGAACATGACCTCAGCGCAAAAATAGAAAAGCTCAGATCAGAGCACCGCGCCTTAGACGAAGAACTCCAAAGCATCGCCGAAGATCCGCTGATCGACGATCTGCAGGTGCAAAGACTGAAAAAACGCAAACTGTTTCTCAAAGACAGTATCAGCCACCTCGAAAGCCGGCTGGTTCCAGACATCACCGCCTAGTTTATCGACAGGCTACAGAAAAATGCCCCCGGATATCGGGGGCATTTTTTTGGATGGCCTGCCTCCTCAGTAGCGGTAGTGGTCGGCTTTGTAGGGGCCATCCGTTGCAACCCCGATGTATGCAGCCTGTTCATCAGTAAGCTCTGTCAGTTTGGCACCGATTTTGTCAAGATGAAGCCGTGCCACCATTTCATCGAGGTGCTTGGGCAGGATGTAGACCTTGTTGTCGTACTGGTCGCGCTTCTGGAACAGCTCAATCTGCGCCAGCGTCTGGTTGGTAAATGAATTAGACATGACGAAACTGGGATGGCCGGTCGCACAGCCCAGATTCACGAGCCGGCCCTGTGCCAGCAGGATGATGCGCTTACCGTCCGGGAAGATCACGTGGTCGACCTGCGGCTTGATGTTCTCCCACTCGTAACGTTCAAGTGAGGCGCAGTCGATCTCATTGTCAAAGTGACCGATGTTGCAGACGATCGCCTGATCCTTCATCTGCGACATGTGTTCATGCGTAATCACCTGGTAATTGCCCGTCGCGGTAACAAAAATGTCCGCCTGGCTGGCGGCTTGGTCCATGGTGACCACCCGGTATCCTTCCATGGCGGCCTGCAGGGCGCAGATGGGATCAATCTCGGTGATCCAGACGGTCGCGCCGAGGCCGCGTAGAGACTGTGCGGAGCCCTTGCCGACGTCACCATAACCAAGCACCACCGCGAGTTTTCCCGCGACCATCACGTCGGTCGCACGCTTGATGCTGTCGACCAGAGATTCCCGGCAGCCGTAAAGGTTGTCAAATTTGGATTTGGTCGCCGAGTCGTTGACGTTGATAGCGGGGAACAACAACTCGCCGTCTTTTTGCATCTGGTAGAGACGCTTGACCCCGGTTGTCGTTTCCTCTGTCACACCGAGAATATTCGTTTGGATATTCGAGTACCACCCGGGCTGGGTCTTGAGCCGCTCGCGGATCGCATCGAATAGCGCGACCTCTTCTTCACTGCCGGGGTTGTCCAGCAAAGAAGGATCCTGCTCGGCCTTGGCGCCGAGATTGACCAGCAGTGTCGCATCTCCACCGTCGTCGAGAATCATGTTGGGTGTACCACCGTCGCTCCACTCGAAGATGCGGTGGGTATAGGCCCAGTAGTCGGCCAGGGTCTCCCCCTTGTAGGCGAATACCGGCGTGCCTCCTGCCGCAATGGCGGCGGCGGCATGGTCCTGGGTCGAAAAGATGTTGCACGAGGCCCAGCGGACGTCGGCGCCGAGGGCGTGGAGGGTCTCGATCAGGACCGCCGTCTGGATGGTCATGTGCAGGCTGCCGGCGACGCGCGCGCCTTTGAGGGGCTGGCTGGGGCCGTACTTCTCCCGCAGGGCCATCAGGCCGGGCATCTCGGTCTCGGCAATGGCGATCTCTTTGCGGCCGAACTCTGCGAGCAAGAGGTCGGCAACCACGAAGTCCTGATCGGACTGGGGCTGTATCACAGCGCTCATGGGGTAGTCTCCATGTTCACTGAGCGCCGTTGATCAAGGGCAGACGCCATTAAAGCCGAGCCTGGCGGGCGGGCGCCCGTTGCAACGCTCCTCGGCGACGTCTAAAGGTAATCAGTTGGGGATCGAAGTGTAAAACCCTGGCTTAAGGGGAATTCACGGCAATTTTACCGCGTCCGCCCTCACTTAAGGCCAGCCGCCTCCCGCAGCGCAGCCGCTTTATCGGTACGTTCCCAGGGGAAGCCGTCTTCACCGCGGCCGAAGTGACCGTACGCGGCGGTGGGTCGATAGATCGGCCGCAGCAGATCCAGGTCTTCGATGATGCCTTTGGGTCGCAGGTCAAAGTGTTCCCGGATCAGCGCCTCGATCTGGCCTTCGGCGATGGTGGCGGTACCGTTGGTATTCACCATCAGTGAGACCGGTTCTGCGACCCCGATCGCGTAGGCCACCTGCGCTTCGCATTGCTCAGCGAGGCCCGCAGCGACGACGTTTTTGGCGACGTAACGCATGGCGTACGCTGCCGAGCGGTCGACTTTGCTGGGATCCTTTCCAGAGAAAGCCCCGCCACCGTGGTGTGCTGAACCGCCGTAGGTATCCACAATGATCTTGCGGCCGGTCAGTCCGCAGTCGCCATGGGGTCCGCCGATCACAAATCGGCCCGTCGGATTGACCAGAAAGCGGGTGTCCGCTGTGAGCATTTGTTCGGGGAGCACCGGTTTGATGATTTCCTCAATCACGGCCTCGCTTAAAGTCGCATGATCGACGTCCTCACTGTGTTGTGTCGACAGGACCACGGTATCGATCGAGACCGGTTTACCATCCTCGTAGCGCACCGAGACCTGACTTTTGGCGTCGGGCCGTAACCAGGGAAGTCCGCCGTTTTTGCGAACCTCGGCCTGGCGTTTGACCAGGCGGTGTGAATAGGTGATCGGGAACGGCATCAGGACATCGGTTTCATTGCAGGCGTAGCCAAACATCAGCCCCTGGTCACCTGCGCCCTGATCACGGTCCAGGCCCTCTCCTTCGTTGACACCCTGGGCGATATCAGCAGACTGCTTATCGAGGGTGACCATCACCGCACAGCTGGAATAATCAAAACCCATCTCGGAGGAGGTGTAGCCAATATCCTTGATGGTGTCGCGGACGGTCTGTGCCAGATCCACCTCGGCATTGCTGGTGACTTCTCCTGCAATCACGGCGAGCCCGGTGTTGACCAGCGTTTCACAGGCGACCCGTGACGAGGAATCCTGGGCAAGCATCGCATCCAGCACCGCATCCGAGATCTGGTCTGCCATCTTGTCCGGATGACCCTCGGATACAGACTCTGAGGTGAAAAGAAAACTGCTAGCCATCGCTTCTCCTCCGTGATACTTCAAGCATGTTGTAACGAAACGGCGGGATTCTAGCAGACCGCTTACGCGTTTATTGCGCAGGGATTCGCCGGTGATGGGAGTCGGGTTGGCCAGGTTGGGGCCAGCGCCCAATATTGGGCGGGATCGTCGTCGGCATCAGCCTCATTGCGGGTCCGTTTTTTCCAGAGCAATCTGCCACTGATGGTCGTCGAGATCGCGTTCGAGGGAAAACCCGGTACTGAAGGAGGTCTCTGACCAGTTTGCGGTCAGCGTTTCATTCATGATCCAGTCCCGGTACTCATCGATGGCTTGAGTGACCAGCGGTGTTCCATTGACGTGCAGCCGGATCCGGTCGGAAACCTCAAGTTCCGCCTGCTTCCTGCCGTCCTGCACGGATCGCACAATCTCCCGGGCGATACCTTCACGAAGCAATGCGTCGTTCAGGGTAGTGTCCAGCGCGACCAGCTGGCCCCCCGATTCAGCGCAGGCATAGCCCTCGGCTGACTCGGTTTCTACCAGCAGATCCTCGGCTTCAAAGGCGATGCTTTGTCCATCAATCTTGAGCGTGACTTCCTCACCATTGGCGCAGGCCACGGCAATGGAGGCGCCGTCCGCCTCGGCCAGTGCCTGCCGGATGGCCGGAATGCGCTTGCCATAACGTTTGCCGAGGCGCGGCAGGTTGGGTTTGATCCGGTAAGTCACCAGCTCGGCATCAGCGGCGATGAACTCAAGCAATTTGACGTTGAGTTCCTCCAGAACCTGTTGTTCATGATCCCGCACGGCCTGACGCGCCTCGCCGGTGGGCACTCTGACGAGCAGCCGGGCAAGCGGCTGGCGGACGCGCACCTGACTGGCTTCGCGGGCCGCCCGCCCGAGCGCCACGACATCCTGGATGACCTCGGTGGCTTCGCGCAGCGCAGTGTCCTGCCACGCATCCGGAACCTTAGGCCACTCACTCATGTGCACGCTGATCGGAGCGCCTGGATCCTGGGAACGTACCAGGTTCTGGTACATCTCCTCTGCCAGGAATGGCATGAAAGGCGCAATCAGGCGTTGCAGTGTGTTGAGGCACTGATACAGCGTGAGGTAGGCAGACTGTTTGTCGGTGCCGGCCTCGCTCTTCCAGAACCGACGCCGGTTGCGACGGATATACCAGTTGCTGAGCTGGTCAACAAAGGCCTCGATCGCCTGCCCGGCACCGCGGGCGTCGTAGGCATCCATTGCCTTGGTGACGGTTTGGACCGTGTGCTGCACCAGTGCGAGCGCCCATCGATCAATCTCCGGTCGATCGGCAAGCGCAACCTCGTCGTTAAGATCGACGTCATCGAGTGAGGCATAAAGCGTAAAAAACGCGTAGCTGTTCCAAAGCGTATTGACGAAGGAACTCGCGACCTCACGGACGATATCCACGGAAATCCGCTTTTGGCTTTCCGGTGCCAGCCGGGCAAGAAAATACCAGCGCAAAGGATCAGCACCAATATGATCGAAGACATCGTAGGGATTGACGATGTTGCCAAGGGACTTGGACATTTTTTTTCCGTCTTTGTCGACGATATGGCTCAGGCAGACACAGTTGCGGTAGGCCACGCTGTCTGAGACAAGTGCGGCGATGGCGTGCAGGCTGTAGAACCAGCCGCGGGTCTGGTCGATAGCCTCACAGATGTAGTCCGCCGGAAAGTGCTGGGCAAAGGTCTCCTGGTTTTCGAAGGGGTAATGCCACTGGGCATAAGACATCGCACCCGAGTCGAACCAGCAGTCGATGACTTCGGCGACGCGCCGATAGCGTCGGCCGTTTTCAGGATGGGTAAATGTGATCTCATCGATTGCAGGCCGATGCAGATCGGCTTCGCTGAGCGAGGTACCGCAGAGCGATTCGAGTTCTGCCAGCGAGCCGACGCAAAGGTAGTCACCGTCGCCATCGGTCCACAGTGGCAGCGGGGTGCCCCAGAACCGCTCGCGTGACAACGCCCAGTCAATGTTGTGTTCCAGCCAGTTGCCAAAGCGGCCGTCGCGGATTGATTCGGGCACCCAGTTGATAGTCTGGTTCAGCGCAACCATGCGCTCGCGGATTGCGGTGGTCCGGATGTACCAGGCGTTCTTGGCGTAGTAAATGAGCGGGTCGCCGGTCCGCCAGCCGAAGGGATAGTTGTGGCGGTACTCCTCCGCCTTGAAGAGCACCCCGCGCTCACGCAGCCAATCGATAATGACCGGGTCGGCGTCCTTGAAGAACATCCCTGCAACCGGTTGTACCGCTTCGATGAAGTGACCGTCCAGGCCAACGCCGTGCACCACAGGCAGGCCGTGTGCCTGTGCCAGCGCCAGATCGTCGACGCCATAGGCGGGGGCAACATGGACGATACCGGTGCCGTCTTCGGTACTCACGAAGTCGCCAGGCAGCACCCGGCAGATATCGCCGGGAGCATCGAGGTGGTCGAAAAGCCGCTGATAGTAAAGACCCGCCAGCTCGCTGCCCTTGACGGTTTTCAGCACCCGGAATTCTCTGTCACCCAGCACCTCACTCATCCGGGCCTTTGCCAGGATCAGGGTTTCTCCGGCGAGATCAACATGGACGTAATCGATATCGGCTCCTACCGCAAGCGCGAGGTTGGATGGCAGCGTCCAGGGGGTAGTGGTCCAGACGAGGAACGAGGCACTGTCGTCGACGAGCCGGAAGCGGACGGTGACTGAGGGATCAACGGTCTCGCGGTAGCCCTGCGCGACTTCGTGGGAAGACAGCGTTGCGCCGATTCGGGGATCGTAGGGCACGACCTTGTAGTCCTGGTAGATCAGTCCCCGGTCCCAGATTTCTTTCAGCAGATGCCAGACAGACTCGATGTACTGGTTATCGAGGGTGTAGTAAGCCTGATCGAGATCCACCCAAAAGCCCATCCGCTCGGTCATGGCCTCCCAGTCGCTGATGTATCGCATGACCGAGTCACGGCAGCGGCGGGTGAACTCGGCGACCCCGACCGCTTTTTCAATTTCCTTCTTGTCGAAGATGCCGAGTTCTTTTTCGATCTCGTGCTCTACCGGCAGGCCATGGGTATCCCAGCCGGCCTTTCGCGGCACGTGGAAACCCTGCATGGTCTTGTAGCGGGGGTAGATGTCCTTGAAGCTGCGTGCAAGGACGTGGTGAATGCCGGGCTTGCCGTTGGCGGTGGGCGGTCCCTCGTTGAAGGTGAAAAGCGGCCGACCCGCGCTGTGTTGCAGGCTCTGTTCAAAAACGGCCTGCGCCTGCCAGAATTCAAGAATGCCCTGCTCTAAGGCCGGGCCGTCATAGCGTGTATCGACTTGGCTGAAACTCATGCTGGCTCGCGCGTTCTGGTCCCCTCACCGGGTTCATCTGCTCCGGGGCGATTCGAACCGCCCCGGGGAGAGGGGTTCGCGCGCGGTACCACCCGGCTTTGCCCGGCCTATCGCCCGGCCTTGGAACATGTTTCGTGTCCCGGACCTGTCTCGAAGGTCAGTCGGCTGAGCCTACTGCGTCCGGCTGTTGCTCAGCCGTAGGGTTCGGTCAGCGGCTCAGGGGTGATCTTCATCAGGACCCGGCCCGGGGATTCCAGCTCCTCCCGGTCTCTGGGTGCGCCCGATTACTCGTCCCCGTCAATGCCCGTTGCCCGCAGGAGTTTACAGGCAACCTGTAGGCAGGGGCTAAATTTACCCGTGCGACATACGCAAGGCAAATCACGCCTTGACCCGGTGGGTATGCCCTGGCTATGCGTGCGAGCGCTGTCCCGTTAAAGTCAGCCGTATGAACGTTGATCAATTGCCGGTGCGCACCGGTCACCCATGATATTGCCGGTGGTCGTTGATGTGATCGTGCCGGTTTTCGGCGTTGTGGCTTTGGGCTATGTGGTGGGCGCGTTTCGCTGGATGGATTCGTCGGCTGTGCGAGGCCTGTCTCTGTACGTGTTCAACATCGCGATACCGCTGCTGCTGTTTAAGGCAATGAGTACTGTGACCCTCCCGGAGCAAATGCCCTGGGGTTACGTGCTTGGGTTTTTCGCTTGTGCATTGGGTTCGTTTCTGGCGGTTTTCTGGCTGATGCGCACGACGTCAAACCGGCTTGCGGGCGAAGTTGGCATATTTGCGTTCGGCTGCAGTTACGGAAACTTTATTCCCCTCGGCATCCCCTTGGTGCTGACAGCCTTTGGAGAGGCGGCAACCGTACCGCTTTTTCTTCTGGTGGCGTTCCAGGCGCCGGTCTTTTTTGCGCCGATGATCATCATCCAGGAGCGTGCCAAACACCGGAATCGTCGCGGCCCGATTGGCTGGCCCGTGCTCAAGAGCATTTTCGCTAACCAGTATTTGTTGGGAATCGGCCTCGGTGCCGCCGTCAATCTGTCGGGGCTATCCCTGCCGGGCCCGGTATCAGAGATCATCGGGATGATCGGCCGGTCAGCGGTGCCTTGCGCGCTCTTCGCTTTGGGCGCGGCCCTCAGTTATTACGCGATCGAGGGCGTGCTCAGCCGTTCCCTGGCGGTGGTCGTGGTCAAGAACCTGCTGCTGCCTTTGCTGGTGTGGTGGGTTTCGGGCCGGTTGGGTTTGCCGCCGGTCTGGCAAGCCGTCATGGTGGTGATGGCGGCACTCCCCGCGGGCATCAACACCTATCTTTTCGCCGAGCGTTACGAGTGCGGCCAGGCTCTGGCCGGCACCGCTGTGGTGCTCAGCACCGCGGTTTCGGTCGTCACGCTTTCGATCATCCTGTCACTCTTGGCGTGAAGAATCACAGGTCAGGCGGCGCTGTCGAAGGACGTTAGGGTTTTGATGTGAGTAGCGACGCTTAAGGCCAGCGCATCGAGGTCGTAGCCGCCTTCCAGCACTGAGAGTATCCGGCCGTTGCAGTGACGGTCCGCGCATTCCATGAGCCGTTCGGTCATCCATCCGTAGTAATCGGTGGTCAGATTGATGCCGCCCAGAGGGTCTGCCTGATGTGCATCAAAGCCGGCGGAGATCAGAATAATGTCGGGCCTGAAAAGATCGACGGCTGGCAGGATTTTTTCGGTGAATGCCTCAGTATAGGTATCATTGTCTGCGCCCGCGTTCATCGGGCAGTTGAGTGTCGTCCCTTTGCCGGCGCCAATACCGACCTCTGAGCGTGATCCGGTGCCCGGATAATGCGGATACTGGTGGGTGCTGATATAGAAGACACTGGGATCGTCCTCGAACAGGTGCTGGGTGCCATTGCCGTGGTGCACATCCCAGTCGAGGATCAGTATTTTTTCCAGGCCGTGGTGCCGCTGCAGGTATCGGGCCGTGATCGCAATATTGTTGAAAAGGCAAAAGCCCAGAGCCGCATCGTACTCGGCATGGTGGCCCGGGGGTCGAATCAGGGCAAAGCCGTTATCTGTACGGCCCGATGCGACAGTATCGGCAAGTGTGAGGACCGTGCCGGCGGCAAGGCAGGCGATATCAAAAGATTCTGCACAGATGGCAACGTCAGGTGTGTCGAGGTAAGGCAGCCCCTGCTCACAACTGACACGGGCGCGCTCGATCAGCCCGCGATGGTGCACTGATGCCAGCCACTCCTGCCCACAATCGACGGCGGGTACGCTGTCCAGCGATGAAAACCAGTACTGGGTTTCAAGGTGTTCGAGCGTATGCGACAGGCGCGAAGCGCGTTCCGGGTGTCCGTGCCCGGTATCATGGTCTTCGAACCTGGGGTCGCTGGCGAAAGCCGTTTTCATTAAGGCGGGTGGCTCCAGAGACTGAACGGGGTCGCGGTAGAATCACTCGTCAAATCACCCCGTGCTGACAGGCGCAGTATAAACAAGTCCTAAGCCTCCATTTGTGCTGATGCTCCTCCCCCAAAGCGACCGAGAAGTGGCGATATGAACGCATCCTGGATCGTGCTGCTGGCCCTGGTACTGATCGGGATTTTTCTTGCGAGCCGGGCCTGGCCTGCAAGAGGCGCCCGGGGTAGTGCATTGGACGCTAACGGCGATACTGACGAATTTCAGGGGCCGACGCTCAGTATTGCCACTTACAACATCCACCGGGCCCGGGGCACAGACGGCAGAAAGAACCTGGACCGCATTGCTGATGTGCTAAGAGCCTGCGACGTGGTTGCCCTGCAGGAAGTGGAGGGGACAAGCCCTTTGCGTCGGCATGATCAGGCGTACCGACTCGGCCGGTTGCTCGACCGGGCAACTCATTTTTCGCCGACGAGGCGGCTTTTGTTTTTTGCGCAGCGCGGTAACGGCCTGGTTAGCCGCTTTCAGGCAACCGGGTGGCAGACGACGCCACTTTCCCCCTCGACAGGCAGGGCCCACCGGAACCTCACGGTATACCGCTTTGAACTCGGGGGTCTTCCGCTGGTGGTCATCAACACTCATCTGTCAAAACCCGCCGAGGGCGAGGTTCCGCTCGAGGCGGTGATGCATACCTTTGCGGGTTATCCGCGGGCTGTACTGGTGGGAGATTTCAACGCGGGTAAAGAGGATCCCGCGATGCGCCGCTGGATACCTGCGGACGCCAAAGATGCACTCGCTGGTCTTGATGACAAGGGCAGAGTAGACATGATCTTCGTTCGCGGTCTTAAGATCGAGGATGCCTGGTCGCAGCCGGCGGGGCCTTCAGATCATCCGTTTTTCGCCGCGCGAATCCGCGTGGTGGAGTAAATAGCGGCCTTCAGCTCACAGCAAAGCCGGCTGCATTCAGCAGGGTTCTGGACCTTTCACCGATCTTCGGTTGAGGGTCGTCCTTCTCCCACCACCGCATCCA
>DCXP01000006.1:0-13487 GCA_002327725.1 Proteobacteria bacterium UBA2133 | reverse complement strand
TCAAGATCGAGCAGAACCGTCCGGTCTGGAGTAATCAGGAAATTGGGCGGTTTCAGGTCTCCGTGTGAGAGCCGATGCTGTCGCATCAGCACCAGGTTCTGAGCCATCGTTTCCAGCATCTGTTCGATTTTCTGGGGATCAGAGCCGTCGTGCAGGGCATCAGCCCGGATGCTGTTGTCGGTATGCTCATAAACAAACCACGATCGCGCCCGTAGCCCGAATGTGGTTTCCTGTATCCAGGCAACGGGCGGTGTGGTGATGATGCCGATCCCGGTGAGATGCTGCGCAGAGCAGAAACTGTGCTCTGCGCGGGATCTGGAAAGCGCGAGCCTAAGCCGATGCCAGA
Source organism: Proteobacteria bacterium UBA2133 (assembly GCA_002327725.1). GTDB lineage: Bacteria > Pseudomonadota > Gammaproteobacteria > Arenicellales > UBA868 > UBA868. The sequence continues at coordinate 13,141 of DCXP01000006.1, read as the reverse complement.
TGTTCTTGCAGTTGTAACGCTTGATCACGAAGCGGGCGCCATCAAAAGAGGTGCCGGCAAGCGTGGTTTTGACATCGCTTTTCATGAGTTCGGCACCTGGCCCTTCGAAAGCAACATCTGGATCTGACAGGAGGTTCTGAAGCATGGGGGAATCGTAGCGGGATAAATACGCCCCGTGGAGTCTGTCCGCACGCCACGGCCGGATATCCTCTCTGAGTTGCGCCAGGCCAACGTCGGCAGCCAAGTGCGTGGTCACCCGACAGAGATGCTCAGGGCTGGGTGCCGGCGCTGTGCAGCGCCCGGGGCGGTGCGAGTCCGCTGTCGGGCGATCGGCGCCGCTCAGCGGCGTACAGACGGTTTGCGCGGCGTTCCACGCGCTCCCAGAATGGTCGGTCACGATCCAAGGTCTCACGCAGGTTGGTCTGGGAGTAGAGCCGGATAAAGCGCAACCGATCGCGCTGGGTCAGTCCGAGGCTCCTACTGGAGTAGTGCAGTCCGGAAACATCTCTCATTTTCCAGCGGGAAGGCGTTTTGCTCTGCGGCGTCCGCGGCCGCTGACGTTTCAACAACCCATGTGCCGCAGCCCTAATCCAAGCGCTCAACTTTGGTTTGTGGATTCGCATACGATGCAGATCGATCAGAAAGATCCGACAGTTCTCTGGGGATGCCCTCCCCTTTTTCTCGTTCCAATGTAGGAGAAAATGACTAAGGTAGAAATCCCTGTGGTTAGCGCCGCTGTTGTGCAGGATTCGAGCTGTTTGCGCCAGTTGTTCAATCAACCAACGCTTGAAGCGAATCTCCTGTGCCGTCTTCGGTGGGCTGCGTTCCCAATCCCACTCCCTACAGAGATCCTCAAGGCTTTTAGCCTCTGGTATTTCGTCGGTGACGATAAGCGATTGGCGCCTGGCGGGATCGTTCAGCACTTTTGCCAGGCGACGTTTGCGCGTGCCATATCCGGCAATTTCCAGGGTATCCAGTCCAAGATTCTGTAGCAGCGTTTGCCGACGAAGGTGGTGCACCCCTTTCCATTCGTTTTCCGCACCTAGCACCGGTAGCCGAAGGGAGGTCAGGTTTTTTCCGATTTCTTTCCAGCCCACACCGTCATGAATCTTCAGGTAATAACGCCGTCCCTGGTGGCTGAAGGAAACAGTTCGGCGCCCTTCGTCGACTAACTTGTCCCGTTCAAGATGGACCATATACTGTCCGCCGGGTTCACTTTTCCCGATTGCCATAAGTTCATCGAAATCAAACGCGCCGAGATCCTCACGGAGATATACATTACGGATGTTCTTATTCCTCGTAGCCGTGCTTATCGGCGATTGCGGGCCACTTCGCAGGTGTTCGATTGCATCGACCGCTTTACTCGGCATCTGATAAAGAGCCGGATTCTTTCCGTAGCGTTGCCCATTTGCGGACCATCTGGCTCGATCGGGCGACGTCAGCATGGTCGTCAACCGGGTATTCAAGGTGTCCTGTTCGAACGGTGAGTCCAGCACAGTCCCTGCTCCGGCCGCTTTGATGTGACTGGCATAGCCGCACACATCGGTCGCGATGACCGGCAGCCCGGCGGCAATGGCTTCAAGCAGGACGGTGGCTGTATTGTCTCCGTAGGCGGGGTGAACCATGAGATCGCCTGCGGCCAGCAGTTTGGGGATGTCCGTTCGTGATCGACCGCCGAGGAAACGAACTTGCGTTGAAATCTTGAGCCTTTCAGCCTGTTTCCGATACTGCTTCTCGTCATCGTCGCCGACAACAATCAGGCTGGTCCGTTTCTGAAGGTCCTGTGACAGGCTGGCGAGCGCATCAATGACCCGGTCGAGCCCTTTGGTCGCAAAACCCGACCCAATAAACATCAGCAACAGATCTTTGACAGGAATATCGAGTTCCTGGCGGAGCTTTTCTCTTTCTCCAGCGCGATCCGCTATGGGCGAGAAACGGGCATCCAGTGTCGGTGGCAGCAGGTGGAACCGTTCATTCGGGGTGAAATAATGCTCCTGGTATTCGTTTTTCTGAGGTTCCGACAGCGAAAGAATCAGTGTCTTGCTTTCCAGGCCGAATACTGCTGCTTCGAATGATTTGCGCCGTTTGTAGCGGCGGCCAAGTTTTAATATGGCGGGATGCTGCTCAGTCCGGCGCACATAGCAGATATCGGCTCCATAGTAGACGTCGAGGCCTGGCATCTTGTTGAAGCCGACGACGATATCAAAACGGTTTCCATTGAGTTCCGACTTCAGTTTGTCATGAAATTGCTTGTTCTTCGTATGATTTGGGGCGAATCGCCAGGCAGGCAGAAGCGTAAATGGAACCCCTTCCAACTGTTCCCCGTGCCACGCCGACACAAAAACGTGGGCGTCGTGTCCCCGTTCAAGAGATTCCTGCAGAATACGGCGAAAATCGAGCGACAGCCCGCTGTAAGGCGAGTACTCGAATAAGCAGAACGCGATTCTCATGGCAGGAATGAACCCCTCATCTGAGAGACTCCAGACACTAGTTTAACCGCCTTCAGCTGTGTTTTCTGACCCGGTGGACCTGTCTATCCGACCTCCCTCATCGCCGTGGGATTATTGCGTATCGGATACCGGTCTCGTCTTAGGCAACCGTCATTCCGCCGCGCGTGGGCCTTACCGACAGATCCTCAGTTCCAGGGGGCCTTGCATTCCCATTGGTAGGCTGTGCGGCAGATCAACTCCAAATCGTCATACTCTGGAATCCAGCCCAGTGTCTGGCCGATCAGGTGATTATCGGCCACCAGTTCAGCGGGGTCGCCGGCCCGGCGGTCGGACTCGATAATGTGAATATCCTGACCGCTGACTTTCTGTACCGTTTCCAAGACCTCTCGCACGCTGAACCCGCGGCCATAGCCGCAATTGAGAACCTGCGAAGGTCCGCCGTCTGCCAGGTGCGCCAGGGCGTACAGATGGGTCTTTGCGAGATCCTCGACGTGAATATAGTCGCGGATGCAGGTACCGTCTTCGGTGTCGTAGTCAGTCCCGAAGATCGAGACCGAATCGCGTCTGCCGCAGGCCGCCTCACAGGCGACCTTGATCAGGTGGGTGGCTTCGGGGGTTGCCTGACCGAGGGCTCCGTCAAGGCGGGCGCCGGCGACGTTGAAATACCGAAGCGCCACGTAGCGCATGGGTCGGCCCGGCCCGGGGCGCTCGGCAAAGTCTCTCAGTGTCCACTCGGTTATCAGTTTGCTCCGCCCGTAAGGATTGATTGGATCGGTTGGCGCATCTTCGCGGACAGGAACCTCTTTAGGGTTGCCATAGACCGCAGCGCTCGATGAGAAGACAAAAAGACCGACATCTGCCTTTTGGCAGCACTTAATGAGATTAAGCGAGCCGACTACGTTGTTCTGGTAATACTTGCCGGGGTTCGCAACTGATTCGGGAACCACGATGTGTCCGGCAAAGTGAATAACGGCGTCGAATTGTTGCGATTGCATCAGCCCTGTCATGGCCTTGCGGTCGCCCGCATCTAACTGATGAAAGTCGGCTTCGGGCGGAACCGCCCAACGGTGCCCACTGTAGAGGTTGTCCACCACCGTCACCTGGTGCCCGGCTGCGAGAAGTTGACGGGTGGTATGGGCACCGATATAGCCGGCGCCACCGGTAACCAGTACGGATTGGGCTTTGGCGTTCACGAATCTTTCAGTTTTGAAAAATCCAGCCGATTATATCGACCGGTTACCCAGCCGCTCTTTCCAGTAGGGCCGACAGCGACGCGATTACACGATCGGGCCCCAGGGTTTCCAGACACTGTTTGTGGCCTAAGGGACATTCCCTTGCAAAACAGGGTCGGCAGGCAAGTTGCTGGGCAACCGCTGCCGTCAGGGGTCCGAGGGGCGGCGTATGATGCTCGCTGGAAGCGCCGAAGATGCCGACCACAGGTGTGCCTGTGGCGGCGGCAACGTGCATCAGACCAGAGTCGTTGCTGACCGCCGCGCTGGCATAGGCGAGAAGGTCAATGGCTTCATCGATACGGGTGCAGCCTGTAAGGTCAACACAGCGTGCCGGCTCACAGCAGTTCCCGATAATGGTCCGCGCCACCTTCTGGTCGCCTTCGCCTCCCAGCAGCCAGACCTGCCAGCCCTGTTTCAGGTAATGATCAGCCAGAGCGGCAAAATGGCGCTCTGGCCAGCGTTTGGCGGGGCCGAATTCCGCGCCCGGACAGATCGCGATGACCGGGGCCGGCGCAATGTCCTTGCCGAGCCGCTGGAAGACCTCCTTCACATTGTCCGGACGGGAAACGAGGCGTGGATGCGGGTAGTTTGTGACCGCTGGCGCATCGGCCCGAAGACCCAGTTGAACGAAGCGCGCCGCCATCGGGTCTTCCCGGGATGACGGCCGGGAGCGTGGATCGTTGATAAGGCCCCAGCGGGGCTCTTTGCGGTAGCCGGTACGCATCGGAATTTTCGCGAAAAACGGCAGCAGGGCAGCCTTGAGCGAGCCTGGCAGAATGATGGCCTGATCAAAGTGGCGCCCCCGAAGAGAGCGTCCGGTCCTGAAGCGATCGGTCATGTGCAGACGGCCATGCTGGAAAGGCGTTTCAATGATTTCGTCGATCTCGGGCATCCGATGGGCGAGCCGGGCGGTGGCCGGCGGCGCTGTGAGCGAGATTGCCAGGTTCGCCCGGTTGGACTGCAGCGTCTGGAACAGGCACTGTGCCATCACCATGTCCCCGATCCAGGCGGGGCCAATGACCAGCACCCGGGATGCAGATTCAGTCTGGATAATGCTCAGCCCCCGGGTCTTGCGACCAGGCCGTTGTCAGGCGGCGTTGTCGGGCAGGAAAAAGCGGTTACCGCAGTACGGACACAGCGCTGTTTCGCCCGGGTTGATGGGCAGGTAGACCCGCGGATGCTGATTCCACAACTCGCTGTCATCCGGGGGGCAGTGCAGCGGCAGGTCGGCTTGCCGAATCTGCTGCGCCGGGGCGGGACCGGAAGCGATCGGGTCGGAGGGGTTCATTGGTTTGGGGTCAGACAAACGTCAGCCAGTGGTCGTGCGTGGTATCACGCCCCTGGACACAGTCGAAATAGCGCGCCTGCAGCATTTCGGTCACCGGGCCGCGGCTGCCATTGCCGATCTGCCGGCCGTCAAGTTCGCGCACCGGGGTGACCTCAGCTGCAGTCCCGGTGAAGAATACCTCATCCGCAACATAGACCTCATCGCGGGTAATTCTTTTTTCAACGAGTTCGAGCCCCGCCTCAGCAATTAGGCGGATGACTGTATCGCGGGTAATCCCTTCCAACGCGGACGTGAGATCAGGGGTGTAGACCACGCCATCGCGGATCACAAAGATATTTTCCCCCGTGCCCTCCATCACATACCCGGCTGAGTCCAGCATCAGTGCTTCGTCAGCACCTGCGGATAGCGCCTCCTGGAGCGCAAGGATCGAGTTGATGTAGTTGCCGCAGGCTTTGGCCCGGCACATGGTGATGTTGACGTGGTGTCGGGTGAATGATGAGGTTCGAACACGAATGCCCTTCTGTAATCCCTCCTCGCCCAGGTAGGCGCCCCATTCCCAGGTGGCAATCGCCACGTGGGTCTGCAGCATGTCGGCGCGGATGCCCATTCCCTCCGAGCCGTAAAACGCGAGCGGCCGCAAGTAGGCGCTGGCAAGCCCGTTTTCCTGAACTACCGCGACCTGGGCGTCATTCAGGGTCTTGGCGTCATAGGGGATGTTCATTCCCAGGATATGCGCAGAGCGGAACAACCGGTCGGTATGGTCCGCAAGCCGGAAAATGGCGGTTCCCCGGTCAGTCTGGTAGGCGCGCACGCCTTCGAATACGCCCAGCCCGTAGTGGAGGGTGTGGGTGAGAACATGCACCTGCGCATCGCGCCAGGGCACCATCTCGCCGTCGAACCAGATTACGCCGTCACGATCTGAAAATGACATCGCCTTTTCCTGTTGTGAGTTTCATCCTGATACCCGGATACGGAATGCCGGTCGCGCATTATTACAAAACCTGCAAAGCGATGGGACCCACGCCGGACGCTAACCGGTCAACATGGCATGCACAGCCCGCACCGCGGCCTGAGCATAGGGTGCAAGGCGCGGCGGGATCTGCTCGGGCAGGATTTCCGGCCCCAGTATGCCGACACCCACAGGCTTGTTGGTCTCCAACTGCAGATGGATAAGTGCCTGGATAACGGCCTGCCCCATAACCCGGCCGTGCGCAGTCTCGCCGCGCTCAATGATCCCAAGGACCACCACCGCATCAATATCGTCACGTGCGAGCAGCCGCTTTGCCGCCAGCGGTTTCTCCATGGATCCGGGCACCCAGACCTCCTCACGCACATCAAGCGCTAAGGCCTTTGCGACCGACAGCGCTTCGCTGACCATGGCCTCACAGGCCTCTCGGTGAAATGCACCAACCACCAGTGAAATTGCAAAACCGTCGGTCATTCGGGCCACAGTTGAGCGAGATAGGTCTCGAATTCTATCTGATCAAAGCCCCTGCAGTTCGCTGGTCGAGGTCCGCGCTGGCGGGATCAGGGTCGATCCGGTTCCAGATAGCAGCGCCACAGCCTGCCGATCGCCTCGCGCTCGGGCTCGAAGGCCTCAGCGGGCAGGCGTGCTTCACGGCGGCTGAGTTTGCGGGCGTTGCCTTGCGCAAGGTACAGGCGCAGCGTCCGCGAAAGCGTGGCTGCTGTGTCGTGTGAAATCCTGCCTGAATTGGCGAGTTTGGAAATGATCTGAAGATTGCCCCGGCACTCCGTCAACTCTGGCTCCTGTGAGGCAAATCGAAGTACCAGGTACTGGCACAGAAACTCGATATCGATAAGCCCTCCGCGATCGTGCTTAAGATCAAATCCGGGCTTACTCGTGTGTCCGTGGTGCTGCCGCATCCGCCGGCGCATGTCGCGAAGCGCCTTTTGCAGGTCGGCCGCCTCTCGTGGTCGGCACAGGATGCTGCGCCGGATGTTTTCGAAACGTTTTTTCAGAGCGTCGCTTCCCGCCACCAGCCGGGCGCGAACCAGTGCCTGATGCTCAAAGGTCCACGCGGATGTAGAGAGGTACTCGTGATAGGCCTTTATCGGAGTGACGACCGTTCCGGCATTGCCGCTGGGACGAAGCCGCGTATCAATCGAATACACCTCACCTGCCGGCGTGTGCGTGGTCAGTATGTGAACCAGCCGCTGCACCAGCCTGCCAAAGTAGTGACGTCTTGCCATGGTGGCCGGCGTGTCCTCCGATTCCGGCTGTTCGTAAATGAACACGATGTCCAGATCCGAGTGATACCCAAGTTCCCGGCTCCCGAGCTTGCCGTAGGCAATAATGCCAAGCTGGGTATCCGATTGCGGCCGCTCGCGCGTCTTCAGTGTCCGCTCGGCCAGCGCAAGCGCCTGGCACAACAGCGCCTGGGCCAGCGCGCTGAGTGATGCCGCCACGCTATCGACATCAATCAGCCCAGCGACATCCGCGGCGGCGACCCGAAGACTGTAGGCCTGACGGTACTCGCGCAGCGTTTCCATGGCTGCCTCAAGATCATCTCCGTCAGGCGAGCCAAGTTTGCGCTGCAGTTCCTCTGCGATATCTTTGTGGCCCTGCGCCTGGTCCGCCGCGATCGGATCGATCAGTTCGTCGAGGATCACCGGGTGCCCGGCGATCCAGTGGCTGATTTCACTGGAAGCGCTGACCAGGCGGGTCAGTTGAGAGAGCGCGAGGGGGTTTTCACTCAGCAGGGCGAGATACGCTGAACGCCGGCCGATGGACTCGATCACAAACAGCACCCGGCTGATTGCCGTGTCCGGGTCATCGGTCTTTGCACATGTCTTGAGTACCATCGGCATCAGTGTGTCCAGTCGCTCACGACCCTCGCGCGAGAAAGCCTGATAGAAACGGCTGTGGCGGATGCCGGCCAGCATGGTGAGTACCTGCTGCGCGTCGCCAAAGCCGAGCGCCTGGAGCTGTTCCACCTGATCCGATGGCGCCAGTGTGTCCTGCCAGATATCGGCAAAAAGCGGATCGTTCTCCTCGGCTTGAGGTCCTCGCTCGCGATGAAAAACTGCAAGGAATAACTGGTGCACATCGTCGTTGACTGATGCCAGCCCGGCACCGAGCGCCTTTGCCTCTGGGTACCCCATCGCGAGTGCGATACGGGTCCGGACAAGCGGTTCAACCGGCACCGTGTGGGTTTGGGCATCATCCATGATCTGGAGGCGGTGCTCCAGTACGCGCAGAAAGTCGTAGTGCCGGCGCATCATCGCGCAGTCGTTGCCGGGGATAATTCCGCTGTCTTTAAGAACTGCCAGTGCGTCGTACAGGGAAGAGGTACGCAACGCAGGGTCTCGTCCCCCGTAGATCAGTTGGTGACTTTGTACGATGAACTCGATCTCCCGAATCCCGCCGCGGCCGAGTTTGACGTTACCTGCAAGCGGTTTTTTGGCGAGTTCACGTTCGATCAGCGTCTTCATGGTCCGGATGGACTCAAAGGCGCCGAAGTCGAGGTATTTCCGGTAAACGAAAGGCCGAAGGTTTTTCAGAAGATCGTGGCCGCCGGTGATGTCGCCGGCGACAGGGCGTGCCTTGATCAGCGCATAACGCTCCCAGTCCCGACCGTGGGTCAGAAAATAATGATCCATGGCGTCGAAGGACAGCGCCAACGGCCCGCTTTCACCGTTGGGGCGAAGCCGCATATCGACCCTGAAGACGATGCCCTCATCAGTGGGTGTCTGCAGAATATCAATCAGCACCTGCCCGAGCTTGATAAAAAACTCATGGTTGCTGATGGATCGTGCACCATCGGTCGCGCCGTTTTCCCGGTAGGCAAAAACAAGATCGACATCTGAGGACATGTTGAGTTCCCGCCCGCCCAGTTTTCCAAGCCCGAGGACGCTTAACTGGACCGGGTTACCGCTGCTTTCGCCGATGGGTTCACCGAAGCGTTCCCGCAGTTCAGCGTAAGCGCAGGTCAACGCCACGCCGATCGCGGTATCGGCCAGGGTTGACAAGGTCTCCAGCACTTCCGGAAGCGGTGCAAGACCCGCGAGATCACGCCAACCGAGGCCGACAATCACCTCCTGGCGCACCCTTCTGAGCGCAGCAGCGACCTGTTCACGGGGTCCGCTGATTGCCTCGACGCGTTGTCGCAGGTGGTCAAGGTCGGCGGGGTTTTCGACGGCATCAAGGTGGTCCATCAATGCCCGAGTGCCCATCAGTGCACGGGCAATGAAATCGCTGCCCACCAGGATGTCCGGCAAAGCGTCCCATTGGGATTGGGCAATGGCCTGCATCCCGTGCTGATGCCGAAGGTCCTTAAGACGGGTGAGCTGTTGCTGCACCAGGGTCTCTACTTCAGGCGGCAGGTCGAGCGCGGCACGCTGTGGCGTGGGGGATCGAGATTCCATCTGTGACCTTCAGGTTTGGACGATATGAAATCCCGCGGCGTGATGGGTCACGATGGCTGTCCCAAACTCGGCTATAGTCCCCCGCGTCGCAGCGTTGTAATCCGCATACCGATGACCGATCTTTTTGACTTCAAGAACCACAGACGCCGCTTCGCCGTTGTGGGTCATCCTGTTATGCACAGTAAATCACCGCAGATCCACGAGGCTTTCGCCCGCCAGTGTAACGTATCACTGGCCTACGAGGCGATTGCGCTTGACCCGATCGCCTTTGAACAGGGTGTTCGAAACCTTCAGGCCGGCGGTATGGCGGGGCTGAACGTCACATTACCTTTCAAGGAGGTTGCCTTTCGACTCTCCGATGAGGTATCGGAGCGCGCCCGGATTGCAAACGCGGTCAATACGCTGTCTTTTTCAGAGAACGATCAGGTCATCGGGGACAACACCGACGGGATTGGTCTGGTGCGCGATCTGCAACAGAACCTCAGCGTCTCCTGTGCTGATGCACGGGTGCTGATTGTCGGTGCCGGGGGTGCGGCTCGAGGGATTGCGCAGCCGCTTCTGCAAACCAGGCCCGCCTGCATGGTCATCGCTAACCGCACGGCATCGCGTGCCCGCGAACTCGCCGCTTTGATCGGCTCACCCGGCGAGGTGTATCCCTGTGCGTTCGACGAGATTTCTGATCCCTTTGATCTTGTTATCAACGCAACCGCGGCGAGTCTGTCCAGCGAAGTGCCGGCGCTGCCGGAAGCCGTCTTCCACTCGGGTAGCACCGCCTACGACCTGGCGTATGCTGATCAGCCAACCGCGTTTATGCGCTGGGCATTGGGGCTGGGCGTGGCGCAAGCGGTGGATGGTCTCGGTATGCTGGTGGAACAGGCAGCCGAGTCATTCTGGATTTGGCACCGCCAGCGCCCGCAGACGGCGCCTGTGATGAGCACCCTGAGATCAGGCGTTCGTTAAACGCTATGACCCGGCAGGCAGGCCGGTGTTTTCGGGAAACCAGTTGGGGGCTTCGACACGGATGACCTCGGCGAGTGCCTTGACGTGGTCGGTTCGGTCATTAAGGCAGGAGATATAGGCGAAACCCTGACCGCCGGCCTCGCGAAAGATATCGGCATTCTCCTTTGCAATCTCTTCAAGCGTTTCCAGACAGTCCACCGCAAAGCCGGGGCAGATCAGGTCAACGTGTCTGGTGCCCTGTTGGGCCAGCGAACGCAGGGTTTCATCGGTGTATGGGCGTAGCCATGGTGCACGGCCGACGCGTGACTGGAATGACAGCACCCAGTGCTCCGGGGTAAGTCCAAGGCGCTGCGCGAGTGCCGTCGCGGTGCGTTCACATTGAAGGTGGTATGGGTCTCCCTGGTCGGCGTATCTCTGCGGTGTGCCGTGGAAAGAAATGACGAGCTTTTCGGCTCTAGCGTGCCGATCCCAATGTTCTTGTACCGAGGCGGTGAGGGCGTCCAGGTAGCCTTCGGCAAGATGATAGTCCCGCACGATGTGTACCGCAGGCAGATTGCGCCAGCCGCGAAGTGTCTCGCCGACGGCATCGTAGACAGAGGCTGTGGTACTGCAGGAATACTGGGGGTAGAGCGGCACCACGACCATGCGGGTCATGCCGGAGTCGGCCAGGCTTTGCAGCGACTGCTTCACAGAGGGCTGTCCATAACGCATGGCCATGGCAACGCAGGTATTGCTGCCGTAGTGTTGCTTAAAATGGGTATCAAGCCGCTCGGCCAAAGTGCTCATCAGCGACATCAGTGGTGAACCCGTCTCGCTCCATATTTTCGTGTATGCCGCGGCGCTCCGTCTGGGTCGGGTACGCAGAATGATGCCGTGCAGGATAAGGCACCATATCCAGCGGGTCAGTTCCACTACGCGGTGGTCATGCAGGAACTCACCAAGATAGCGCCGAACAGCGGACACCGTGGGGGCTTCGGGAGTTCCCAGATTGACCAGCAGCACCCCGGTACGATCCGCCGCCTCACGCAGAAGTCCACGTTGGTATCTCATGACGATACAGGGTGGTTATGTGCGTTTGCGCCCATATTCAACCATCCGGTTGATGGGAACGGCGGCGCGGGCCCGCACCTCTTCATCGATGAACACTTCGCCGCTTCCGGACCGTAATGCCCCAATCAGGCGTTGAAGATCATTCATCTTCATCCATGGGCAGTGCGCACAGCTGACGCAGGTGGCGCCTTCTCCGGCCGTCGGCGCGGCGACGAAGGTTTTATCGGGGGCGCTCTGGCGCATCTTGTGCAGAATCCCCTCTTCGGTTGCGACAATGAAAAAAGACGCTTGCAGCTGTTGTGCCGCTTCGATTAACTGGCTGGTCGACCCAACCACATCGGCCAGATCGATCACAGAAGCGGGAGACTCCGGGTGCACCAGAACCTTGGCCTGCGGGTGCTGTTTCCTGAGGTTGGAGAGTACCTCGCCCTTGAATTCCTCGTGGACAATGCAGCTTCCCTCCCAGAGCATGAGGTCAGCGCCGGTCTGTCGCCTGACATAGTCTCCGAGGTACCGGTCGGGCGCCCAGATCATTTTTTCGCCCCTGGCAGAAAGGTCGCCCACGAGGTCCAGCGCGATCGACGAGGTCACCACCCAGTCCGCCCGTGCCTTGACCCGCACGCTGGTATTCGCATAGACGACCACAGTCCGTTCCGGATGCTGGTCGCAGAATGCACTGAACGCGTCGGCGGGGCAGCCAAGATCCAAAGAGCACTCCGCTGCCGGTTCAACCAGCAACACCCTTTTTTCCGGACTCAAAATCTTTGCCGTCTCTCCCATGAAGCGCACGCCTGCGACAATGACCGTGCCGGCCGGATGGGTGACGCCGAAGCGGGCCATCTCCAGAGAGTCAGCCACACAGCCCCCAGTGTCTTCAGCAAGCTCCTGCAGATCGCTGTCAACGTAGTAATGGGCGACGAGTACCGCATCTTCGCATGAGAGCAGTTGTGTTGCCTGCTGCTGAAGCGAACGCCGCACCTCGGGCTCAGGGGACGCACGCACCGCGTCTCGGGCCAGCCTCGCTTTCTCAGCAATGTCGACGCTGTCGCTTGCGCTTTGGTTGGGGGTTGGCATAGGGACAATTGCTGCAGTTTGGTCGGCGACGACTCCCGCCGGATAACCGGCGACAATGGTATATATACCATCCAAGGTAAACCGGGACACATTTTATGCACTGGGTACTGATTGGCATCATTGCGTTGGCGCTGGTGGTGACCGCAGCACGCTACCCGCGCCTGGCATTTGGTATTCTGGCCGTGCTGATAGCGGGCGCGGTTCTGATGCTGCAGTTGATCCCCGGAGAAAAAGAGCGTGAGTCTGTCCGGATGTCGGCATCGGATGTGTACCTTTCGATGGTCCGTATCGTCCCGGCCTACGCGGGCAGTTTTGACTTGAGTGGCCGGCTCGAGAACCGCTCGGCTGACGCCGAGTTATCGGAGGCTACATTGCAGGTCCAGTTACGCGACTGTCATAGTGACTCGGAACGCACCGCCGGAAACTGCCCGGTACTCGGCGTCGCCACCCCGCAGATTGCGCTGATTGTCCCGCCGGGACAGGCCCGTGATTTCAGCGTCAGCATCACTTTCCCCCGGGTCCAGGTTCGGGGGACCGCCGACTGGCAATACACCGTGCGCGCCGTTCAGGGGCACGGTTATCAGCCAGGCTCAGCACAATAAAAAGGCGACGGCTTAGGCCGTCGCCTTTTGTACTGACCCGGCGGACCGGGTGAGCAGTCTAATCAGCGCCGTCGGGCTTTTTTCCGGGTCGCTTTCTTT
>DCXP01000025.1:3231-25020 GCA_002327725.1 Proteobacteria bacterium UBA2133 | reverse complement strand
TCTTCCGCCCAACTTGTTCCGAGGAATTAATTATGCAGGCCATTCTTAAAGCGAATAAATCGAACCCAATTCCCCAGGCGATTTTCTGCATTGCGGCTTTTCTAGCTATAGGACTGCTAGATCCAGTGCAGGCGCAGTCGACTACCAACTCGTCTGACGAAAAAAGCACGCAACCAGCATCTCAGTCAGCCGCTGATCACTCTGATCAGGTCATCCTGAAAAACGGTAGCGTCATCAAGGGGACGATCGTGTACGTGGAAAAGGATTCACTTCTTCTTGAGACCGACTCCTTCGATCCAGTCAAGATTTCGGTATGGGATATCCAGTCCATCAAGACCGACGATGCGGTCGATGTGGTACTGGACAACGGCGAGCTCTGGCGTGGCAAGATCAGCACAAATGACAAAGGGGAGATGGTGCTTGAACCCGATGAGGGCGGCAAAGATCGACAACTCAATTTTGGATTTATCGACGGCATCTATCACTTGCGCCCAGCGTGGGACAACGTAATGACGATCGGCGGCTCTCAAACTACTGGCAGTAGCGATGTTCTTGGATTTTCCATCTCCGGGACCTCAACTCGCGATTCTGAAAAGGATCGGCTGACACTGCTTAGTCAACTGACTTACGCGGAAGCCAGCGGGCAACTCGTCGAAGACAACTGGAGCGGGACCGCCAAATACGATTACTTCTTCAGGCCGCGCATGTATCTCGCACTGGCCGAGGAGATAAAGCACGATAAGATGCAGGATCTAAAGTTGCGTACAGTGACAAGCGGTTCTCTGGGCTACAATTTCGTTCGCAAACCAGAAACGCTATTTGAGGTAGAAGTGGGTATAGGAGCGATGACGGAACAGTTCTACAAGTCATCCGACGACAGTTTCGTCGCGTTACGGGGGGGCGTTAACGCTAATACGGCTATCGGTGACAAGATAACAGTTAGCGACGTCCTGGTTATATACGCGAGTGATGGCACTGACCGGATTCAGGGTGTCAATACCTTCAAGTTTGATCTTGAGTTGACCCATCGATGGGGGCTGGAGATTGCTAACATTATTAATCATTACTCCGGACCATCATTCATTTCGACAGATGATCCTGATATCAAGTGGACTATTGGCGTCTCGTCTAAATTCTGAGCACTAGATTATTTGCTGCGCCAGATCACCAGGGTAGGGGAGTCTGGTGTGAATGTGCCTTGTTATAGTTATTTCGTTGGAATCTGTCGTTTGACCGGAAGCGGATTCTGCTCAAGGCATTCTTCCATTACTCTCAATTGACGGCGGGCCTGGGTTACGGTGAATTCGGGTTCGGCGCCACAGGCAATAACGTCATATACGTTATCGTAGAAGAGTTTTACGCCACTCAGAAAGGACTGCAGTGTATATCCCACCGCCGGCATATTGCCGAGAGTAGGGGGTGACCACGATTCCTCCCGCCAGGGTAACGTTTCTTCAGGGTAGACTCGGTCAACAGACCACTTTTCCCAAAGCGCCTGCTTTGGGGCTTCTTCGGGCAGAAAGTATTTCCAGTGGAGTTCTGTCTCACCGCCAGAAAGGCCCCCATGGGTGCCACAGATGTTATATCGTTTAGGAGAATACGCCAGATACTGGCTGATCAGCACCTCGATCAGGGGAGCTTTTCTCTGCCGGTCGAACAGGGTAATCAGGCACTGATCGTCTGCATCACCACCAAAAGGGTTGTTCGAATCCATACGGCAGAAGACTTCGGGTTCCGATTCGTCGCCAAACAGCAGCAGCGCGTGATCGATGGCGTGCGGTCCCGTGTTAAACATGGTTCCGCCGTGATTGGCCTGGAACACCTGCCAATCCCAGCGCCTGCGAAATGAACCCCAGTAGCTTTGTACCAGCAGGATTTTGCCCAGGACCCCGGAATCGAGGACTTCTCGAATCTTTCTAAAAAACGGCTGGGGCCGGTTGTTCTGTACGGGAATCAGATGTCGGCCGGCCTCGGCAGCGGCTTTTTCCATCAGGTCAAGATCAGCGACTGTCGGGGCGATAGGCTTCTCGCATACAACGTGAGCCCCTGACGCGAGCGCTTGAGTGGTTGCGCTCACATGGTGAATTGGCGGAAGCGCATTGATCAGCAGATCAAAACCTCCGGCGCTTATCATGTCCTGGTAGTCGGCATAGGTTCGGGCGCCTACTTCCGTGTTGGCCTCATGGGTTCTGGATTCGATCTGGTCAGCGACAGCGACGACCTGGAACTTGTCGCGAAAGCGATTGGTTAGCACCCCATAGTGGATCGGATGTCCACTTCGTCCTTGACCTGCAATCGCAACCCTGATCATCATTGCTTCTCGGAAAGCTGCGTGAAGGAAAGTGTTGTTATTTCTCTCGCGCCTGGTAACGCTTAATTATGAATAGTGTGAAAACACAATGCGAGCCCTGTGGTTAACCGCTGCACACTTCTACCTCGGGAGGTTGCTGTACAATAATACGGCACGACCGTGACCAGGTTCAGACACCCGAGGATGCTGCCCAGGTAGCGCGGTGTATTTCATTTTCTGCGTCCCATCATGAATATTCCAGACCCGATAGTCCGCCAAACTCACAAGGATGAAAAACATGGATGAGCAATCGCTTGGTGGAGATTTGCTGCTTCCTTCTATTCTGTTGACAGCGATTCTGGTCGCATTGCATCTGCTTGCACCCCGGTTCCGGCGAGTGCAGTTTATGACCCAAGCGGGGTTTACTTCCTTCAGTGGTGGTTTTGCTGTTGCCTTTGTGTTTCTTCACATGCTGCCGGGACTGGTTGAGAGCAAAGACTCTGTGGGCGCGGTGCTGCATGCCCATTTCGCCGAATCTCATCTTGTTGATACCGGTGTTTTCCTGCTCGCGTTGCTGGGGTTTACCGTTTTTTATGGGCTGAAGCGGTGGTGCCGGGCAGAGCAGGGGAAGAGCACTGAAAACGCCCGCCGGTCATTTGTGATCTCGATCGGGTCGTTCAGCATCTATAACGCGGTGATTACCTTTACGATGCCAGAGCGGTTATCGGTCGATCTGGTTACTGCTTTGGTGTTTACCCTCGCTATTGGCCTGCATTTTGCCATTATCGACGCAGAGCATGAGGCTCACGAATCTGCGTTGTTCAATCACTGGGGCCGCTATGTTCTGGCGGGATCGTTGTTGGTAGGGTGGGGCCTTGGGGTTACCGTCGGCGAGCACAGTGCGGTGGCAGCGGCTTTTCTCTCGTCGTTGCTGGCGGGTTCCGTATTGCTGAATGTTTTTCACTATGAGTTGTCAGAGGTCAGCGATTCGCGATTTGGTGCATTTCTGACTGGCATTGTCAGTGGAACCGTTCTTTTACTAATCGTCTTTCTCCTTGAGCACGGCGCGCAGTGAGGGGCATGTACTATTCAAGAATAAGCGGCAGTTGACCATTCCGTTGTTAGGCGCAGGCTAGACGGACCTCCCTTCAGAGACCTTGCACTCCAGAATAATCCTCTCGGTTCCGGGAACATTCGTTACGGCGCCGAGTTGTAGACCGGCATGCTGGAGCAACGTCCGGTAGCCTTCGATCGATCGCACCGAGCCGCCGACCAGCAGATTCAGATTCAGATCCGTGAAACACCCGAGTATGTCGGTGCCATTCTGGTTCCCCCTGGAAAACTCGATAAGGAACAGCCTTGTCTCGCGCCGGGTCATGCTGCCGGCCACGTTGCGCAGCAACTGTAGGCATTGCCTCTGCGGATGGTTATGGAGAATGTTTTTCATCAGATAGGCATCAAAGCCATCTGGTATCGCTTCAAAGAAATTTCCGGCAATGGACCGAAGCCGTGGCGGCAGCGGGTTGAAAGATCGTTGTGTAGAAATGTTGTTGATGACTTCCGGCACATCAAAAAGGGTTCCGTGGGTATCGGGATGTCGGCCAAGAATCGCCTCAAGCAGGGTGCCGTTGCCCGAGCCGATATCAATAATGCTGGAAAAACGCCCCCAGTCGATTTGATTTGCGATGATCTGGTCTTCGTCGGTATGGGTGGCCAGTTGACTCATCGCAGCTTCAAACATCTTCAGGGCTTCCGATTTGTCATTGAGGTAGGGTATGGTGCCTTTCTCCCAGGTTGGCGACAGCCCCCGGCCGCTTCCAGTGCGCACGTACTCCAGCAACCGTCCCCAGGGCTGGTAACGAAAATCCGCCCCATTCAGGCGCGCGGCATCCCGGAGCGATCCGGGTACATTGCTTCGCAGCAGTTCCCCGGTTGGGGCTAAAGTCAACTCGCCGTCGGGGTTGATCGAGTGCAGACCCAGCGCCTGTGCGCAATTGAGCACCCGGGTCAGGGCCTGGGTGTCAGTCCCTGTGGCGGCGGCCAGAGTATCAGCGGTAACAGTACCCTCCCATACATGATCGGCAATGCCGAGTTCGGCGTAAACAAATACCACCATGGTTGACCAGTTGCCGTAGATGTAGCGAAACAAGGCCGTCCTGGGAGATTCAGACATTTCTTGGGGCCCCGGCCAGCATTGCAGTAATCTGCCCGGCGAGGGCGTTTACATTTGGCTCTTGCAGCATGGTGATGTGTGTTCCCGGAACCCGCCCGACGTATGGCACGCCCTCGGTATACCGGGACCACCCAACCGTACTGTCGGCTACTGAAGTTGGCCCGGCAAGTTCGGGATCTTGCGTTTCGGCACAAAAAACCGCCAGCGGTACGTCAGTGGGAAGTCGGCCAGGGCGGTAGTTCATACCGGCAATCGCATTGCTACGGTAAAGCTCGATAAAGCGGCTGAGATAGTCTGCTGACGTACCTTTCGGCAATAGTCCGGCTGCTACCAACGATTTTGCAAACCATTGATTCTGCTCATCATCGGTCATTTCCCGTAGCGCATCTGCATCAAGAATAATTTCGGCGTCAAATATTTTTTGCATCCGAATGGCAATATGCATCAGCCAGTCAGTATGGTCCCAGCCTTGATAAGCGCTATCTTGATCATTTTCGGGCGGTGGATTGTCAATAACCCCCACCATCGCTATGGACTCCTTTCGGCGACACAACTGAGAGGCCATCTCAAAGGCAACCAGGGCGCCAAAGGAATGGCCAATTAAGCGGTACGGCCCTTCCATTCCAGCGTCCTCGAGCACCTCAAGGAAGTAGCTCGCGATAGCGGGAACAGAAGTCAGTAACCTGGTGTCACTGCCATATTGTCCGGGCGCCTGTAAGCCCCAGACCTGATGTCTTGTTCCAAGTTGGGCAGCCAGGCCTGCGAGATAGAAGGTATTTCCGCCAGCGCCCGGGAGCAGTATCACCGGTTCGCTATCAACCGCCTGGGCTAACCCGACCAGGATCGGGTCTTGCACATGATCCGACTGCCGAATCAGTTCTGCTTGCGCTTCAATCGTAGCGTGGGAATAGAAGGCAGCAAGTGGAACGCTGACAGCAAACTCCTTTTCGATCTGCCAGGCAAGGCGCACGGCAAGTAGTGAGTGTCCGCCCAACTGAAAGAAGTCCTGGCGGATTCCGCTTACGTCCTGATCGAGAATGTCTCTCCATATACGGGTTAACTTGAGTTCCGTAAGGTCGCGCATTTGCCCTGCGCCTTGTGCGCCCTGATCAGATCTCAGTACCGCCTGCAGAGCGTCATTATTGACCTTGCCATTTGCGGTAAGCGGCAGTTCCCGCATCGTAACGAAACGATCCGGAACCATGTATCCAGGCAGTCTGGATGCAAGAAAAGAGCGCAGTTCGTTGAATTGTGTCTTCTGCGATGAAACGATACATGCGGTAAGACCGCGGTCTACGAGCAGCACCCGACACTGGTCGATCTCTCCAAAAGCCAGGATCAGTTGTTCAATATGACGCGGTTCGACACGGTAGCCGCGGACTTTACACTGCCGGTCAGCGCGGCCAATGTAGTGCAGTCTTCCGTCAAGATCCATCCGCGCCAGATCGCCCGTGCGGTAAGACCGCATCAGTTCGCCACCGGCTCCAGGGTTGTCAGTTGGATTCCATTCGATGAACGACGTTCGGGTGGGACCTTCCTGATTGCGGTAGCCTCTGGACAGGCATCTGCCGCCGATAACAACCTCACCAACCGCACCCCGAGGCACCGGCTTGAGATCTTGGTTAACCAGATACACGGAGCAACCGGGCAGAGGTTTGCCCAGCGGTAAATCCTCCGGTCCCTGATATGGCGTCTCGGGGGTGAGGGTATGGGTCAGTACGCCGATAGTGGTTTCGGTCGGACCGTAGTGATTGATAATGATCAGGTTTGGAGCAAGATCACGGACTTTGTTGATTAATACGGGCGGAGCAGATTCGCCGCCGAGTATCAGCTTCTTTCCGGGCAGCGGGGCACTTGGCAATCCTGTTTGCAGTAGCGTTTCCAGGTGACTCGGAACGATCTTCAGGTAGTCGATCCGGTGTGTTGAGAAGTAGTCGGCGATCGCGTTGATGTCAGTGATCTGTTCCCGGTCCAGCATGTGAACGCATCCACCCGCTGCGAGGGTTGGGAAGAGTGCTGTATTGCCGAGATCTGCCGCAAGGGTTGAAACGTGAGCAAAGGCATCACCAGGACCGATATCCAGAACCCGTTGGATTCCCTCAACATAGTTGCTCAGTGCCTTGTGGGAAACCTCAACTCCCTTGGGGACACCGGACGAGCCCGAGGTATACATGATATATGCCAGGTCATTGTGACCGGCTGTTGTACCGGGTGGAGGCGGTTGGAGTGTCAACTGCGAGGGTAAATGCTCTAGTTCGATAGTCTTAAGGTCCCTTGCTGTTGCCGAAACCGTCCCGGTATCGCCAATAACCGTCCGTACCCCGCATTCATTAAGCATGCGTCGGACCAGGTCCGGCGGTGTGTCGGGGTCTATTGCGAGATAGGGCGCCCCTGCTTTCAGGATACCGAAAAGGGCAATGACAGCTGCTGCGTTGCGCGGGGCGATCAGGGCGATTGCTGATGTCGGATCGGGGTGATCTTGGCGCAGGACCGATGCCAGCGCATCGGATTTGCGGTCGAGTTCCTGATAAGTCAGAGATTGATCTGATGCGTACACAGCAGGCAGTCCAGGCGTCTTCTGTGCCTGCTGGTGCAGCAACTGAATGACTGTAGGCGCCCGCCCGGGCTCGGATATCGGTGGGGTCGACAAAGGCTGCCCGCTGGTTCCAGAGAGCGGCAAAGTGCCAAGAGCCTGTTCGGGGCTTTTGATGAATTCGCTGAGGATGGCTTCGAGATCAATTGCCATCTGCGCAATGGTCTGCGGTCGGAACAGATCCCGGTTGTATCCAAGTGACACTCTGGGGTTATTGGGATGTTCAATAATGTTTGCCGTGAGGTCAAACTTGCCAGCCGCTTGCGGGATGTCGAAGATAGCGCATTCGATTGCGGTATCAGGCCGTATTGTTTCCAGATCAGCGACATAGTTGAATGAGATGTCTGTCATAGGTGACCGACCCGGGTCACGAACAGGGTTGACGAGCTGGGCAAGCATCGGAAAGGGATAATCAGCGTGCCCCACGGCCTCTTGCGAACGATCACGGATCAACTCAAGAAATTCGGTCACGCTGCAGGCCGGATCAATTCCAGCACGGATGAGCACCGGATTCACAAAATAGCCAACGATCCCGGTCTGGCCTGACTGTGAGCGGCCAGCCGTGGGGGTTGAAACCAGCAGATCATCAAGACCGCCGTACCGGTACAGGAGGAGGAACCACCCCGCCAGGGTCACGGTAAAGAGGGTCGTGTGATGGGTTCGTGCGAGACCCTTGAGGCCAAGCATGAGTGCAGGTTCAAGTTCTCTCGTATGCAGTGCTCCGGCATATGTCTGAAGAGCGGGGCGCACAAAGTCTGTTGGCAGTTCAGTTATCGGCAGCGGTGGGTAAAGGGTCTTGCGCCAGTACCCTGCCAGGGCGTCTCCGGCGGGTCCGGATAACATCGCGCTCTCCCAGGCAACATAATCCCGGTACCGATTCATATCTGCACCCAGGGTTTGTCCGCTGAGCAGTTGGGTAAGTTCCCGGTACAGAATTTCCAGCGACCAGCCGTCACAAATGATGTGGTGCATGGTAATCAGGAAGGTGACGCCCTGATGACCATGAAAAGATCGGACCCGCACGGGCGGTGTTGATGCAATATCGAAGGGCTGGTCGTGATGTTCAGCAAGCTGACCGGAGATTTCATCGGGGTGTCCGCCAATCTCAATGGTCTGGTAGTCGATGTCACTGTCTTCCGGCATAATTTTTGCAACGGGTTCGCCGTCAAGGATCGGGAAACAGCATCGCAGCATCTCGTGTCTCCGGATCAGCATGCGCCAGGCTGCTGACAGTTTCTCGGCGCCCGGGTCTTCAGAAAATACGATAGGCAGCGACTGGTTGTAGGCCGTGCTTTCAGGAGCGAGGCGCCACAGGTACCACAATGCCCGTTGCCCTTCAGATAGTTCCGTGGGTCCGTCGGAGTCAAGGTTGTTCCTGCCGGCCAGTGTCTTTTCGGATATTCCCCTTAGTGCTTGACTGACCATTGAGACAAAGTCGCTGAAGGACTGACAGCGCGCCACTGCAGGAACCGCCAGTGATACATCCAGTGCATTGCCGACCTGATACGCCAGCATGGCCGCCATCATCGAATCCATCCCGAGTTCGGCGAAAGACGAGGCTGGATCGAATGACGCGTCTTTGGCCAGGCCAATAGTGAAACAGACCTGCTCATGAAGATGAGCCGACAAGGCCTCGGGATCATCGTAAAGGGTGGCACGCAGCGGGTCGGGGTCGGTCTGTGTTGAGACCGCCGCCTCCAGAGTAGGTGTTGCCTGGCCTGCTTCTGGTTCTGTCCAATTTGTGCGCTGGGTGTCCGTCTTACCCTTGTCATGATCATCGATCCAGAAGGTTTGCCGTTGGAAGGGATAATTGGGCAGGGTCAACCGCTGCCTGGTCCTCCCGCGGTGGAAAGCATTCCAGTCCACCGGCGCCCTATCGGCGTATAGCGCAGCGAGGGTCCGACGTATTTGCTGGCAGGCGTCTCGCTTCGGGTGCAACGAGGACAGCCGGCGGATGCCCGGCGATGGAATCATCTCCTGACTCAGGGCGGTAAGGGTGATCCCAGGTCCGATTTCCAGATGACAGTTGAGGTTCGTCTCTTTAACCGCGGTAAGGCCATCTGCAAAGCGGACAGTCGCGCTGATTTGTTTCGTCCAGAAAGCGGGGTTGAGCAGCGCTTCGTCCTCTATTCTCCCACTCATGGTAGAAGCGAACGGTATTGCGGGCAATTGCAGATTGACCGATTGGAGAACGTCGCCGAATTCGTCAAGAACAGGCGTCATCAGGTATGAATGAAAGGCGTGGGATACCGACAGCATCTGGCAGTCAATTCCACGTCGGGTCGCCAGCGTTTGCATCTTGTCAACCGCGGTTTTCCGGCCAGAAAGGACAATACTCTCGGGCCCATTTACCGCAGCGAGCGAAAGTTCGACAGAGGTTTCCAGAAGCAGTTGATTGGCTGCGGCTTCGCTCATGCGAAGCGCAAGCATGGCTCCGCGATCAGTTCCGGTGCGGGGAAGGGACTGCATCAATCTGGCCCGGGCACCGACCACTCTGGCCGCATCCGTTAAGCTAAGTACTTTTGCAGTGACGGCAGCCGCGTATTCGCCGATGCTATGGCCAATAACTGCGGCAGCTTCTATGCCCCAGTCAGCCCACAATGCGCTCAGACCCATCTGCAGAGAAAAGATGGCCGGCTGGCTATAGCCGGTCTGATCCAGTTCGTCAAAGTCCCGGTCAAATACGGCTTTGTGCAGTGGTTGTTTCAGGTCTGGCTCAAAGTACTGCGCACACTGGTCAAAGGTGTTGCGAAAAACCGGTTCAGTGCGATAAAGATCACGGCCCATGCCGGGATACTGTGTGCCTTGTCCGGAAAAAAGAAAAACGCAGCCCATAAACGGGTCAGCTGTACTGAAACTCGAGTCGGCTAATAAATCGGCCATCTCCCGAGCCGTCCGGCCGGTAACCGAGATACGCTGTGGGAAATGTTGCCGGCCGACATTGCTTGTGTAGCAAAAGTCGGCCAGGCGGCTATCCGGTAGTTCTGCAAGGGTTCTCTGATAGTGTTTGGCCAGTGTGCTCAACGCTGCGCCATCGCGAGCACTGAGGGTCAGAATATGATGCGGGTCGAGATCTTTCAGGAAGGTGTCGCGGGCCGGTTTCGGCGCTTGGGAAACGACAACGTGGGCGTTGGTCCCGCTGATGCCAAAGGAGCTGACGGCACCGGCGCGCGTGCCTCCACGCTCAGGCCATGGCACAAGTTCTCGGGGAACCGTAAACGGGGTCTGATCCCAGTCCAGCGCCGGGTTGGGGGTGTCGAGATGCAGGTGGGGTGCAATCTGACCGTGCTGCAGTTGAAGTACCAGTTTTATCAGACCGGCCACACCGGCCGCGGCTTCAAGGTGTCCGATATTCGTCTTGACAGATGCGATCGGCAGTGAAGTCAGATTGGAAAAGACCGCCGCCAGCCCATTGAGTTCGATGGGGTCTCCAAGCTGAGTTCCAGTCCCATGGGCTTCAACATAGCCGATATCTTCTGTCGCCAGACTAGATCGCGACAGCGCAAGGCGGATCAGTTTTTCCTGGGAGCGACTGTTTGGCACAGTGAGCCCGCTGGAGTGGCCGGTGTGACTGGTGGCAGTACCGCGGATGACTGCGAGTATCGGGTCACCTTGGTTCACGGCTTCACTGAGATTCTTCAGTATCAGCATGCCACAGCCTTCAGAGCGCACATAGCCGTCGGCGCGAGCATCGAAGGTTTTGCAGCGACTATCCGCGGCCAGTGCATTGGCCGATGCCAGGTAAGTCGTCAGCTCGGGAGAGAGAATCAGATTGACGCCCCCGGCAATGGCGAGCCGACTGTCGCCGTCTGCAAGTGACCGGCACGCAAGATCAACCGCAACCAGGGAGGATGAGCAGGCAGTATCAACGGCGAGACTCGGTCCTGTCGTACCGAGGAAATGGGAGATCCGTCCCGCGGCAGCGCTGGGTGCATTGCCGGTTGCCATGTACCCCGTCTGGCGGATGCGTTCGGCAGGACTCAGGCGCTCGGCATAATCCCGGCTGCTGATGCCGACAAACACCCCTGTTGGACTCCCATTGAGTTGAGATGGTGGGATGCAGGCGTTTTCGAGCGCCTCCCAGGTCACTTCCAGCAGCAGTCGTTGTTGCGGATCGAGCGTTATGGCCTCACGTGGTGCCAGATTAAAAAACGCCGCATCAAAGGTTTTGACATCGCTCAAGAATCCCCCGTGATATGCCGCGTCGTGTTGTGGTGCACTGTGATAGCGGCGGCTGTCCCAGCGGTCGGTAGGGGCTGGAGCGATTGCATCAACACCCTGTGAGAGCAGATCCCAGAACTGGTTTGGCGTACCGGCACCCCCGGGAAAGCGGCAGGCCATACCGATGATGGCAACAGCATCATCGGACCTGATGGCTATGAACGGTTCTGGTGAATCTGCTGTTCGGGAGCCATTTGGGTTACCGAGAAATCGCGCCAGCAAGCGCGGTGTCGGGTGGTCAAAAGCGGCAATGGGCGCGATTGTTTCCCCCAACCGCTCAGAAAGACGATCAGCCAGGGAGACGACATCAACAGAACTCAGACCGAGGGTAAAAAAGCCCTGGTCGGGGTCGATCAGGTTGGGGGCAGAAATCTGCAGTAATTCGCCAACCAGATGCACGATCTCGTTTTGGAGATCCGAT
Source organism: Proteobacteria bacterium UBA2133 (assembly GCA_002327725.1). Taxonomy (GTDB): domain Bacteria; phylum Pseudomonadota; class Gammaproteobacteria; order Arenicellales; family UBA868; genus UBA868. The sequence continues at coordinate 13,322 of DCXP01000025.1, read as the reverse complement.
CCGTTGGCCGGTTTTTTCGCGACGGATAACTTTTCTGTGCCGTTTGTGCACGGCGCATCAGCATCTGTGCTGCCTGGGGCCAGCATGGCATGACTGGGATTCACCGGGTAACCCATGCTGAAAAGCCGGCCGACGACGAGTTGAATCTGACTCTTCGCTGCCTGCTTTTCGAGGTCGGTTGCCAGAGTAACGGCATCGCTGCCACGCAGTGTGTCCCTGATGAATCCGCTCAGCCTGCCTGCGGGCCCCACCTCAAGGAATGTGCGCACGCCATCCTGGTACATTGCCTTGATGGTCTCGCGAAAGCGAACCGGTTCACGCCACTGACGCGCAAGCAGATCAACCACCGGTTTGTGTTGATCAGGAAATGGTCGCGTTGTCTGGCAGCAATAGACTGGGAACGCCGGTGTGTGTGTTTCGATTGGACGGTACAGCGTTGTCAGCGCGTCTATGAGGAGTGGGAAGTCAGGAGTGTGTACCGGCTCTGTAACCTGATCGAGGCGAAAACACAACTCCCCGGCATCCTTGAGCTGCTGCTCCTGTCCAGCAATAGCTTCAGCAGGACCGCTGGCTATGATCTGGGATGGGCAATTATCAAGGGCCAGGTGTAACGGCGGCTTTAGATCGAGTCCTGGTATCGAGCGCATCGCGAGCATTTGTCGTGGTGCTGTGCGTCCGGCAGCCTGGGCAATCACTTGGCGAACGGTGTCAAAAAGAGCCCCAGGGTCTACCAGCATCCCTGCTGCAGCCAGCGCGGCGTTTTCGCCATGACTGTGCCCCACCGCGCAGTCACCGCAAATACCCAGCGCCTTAATCAGTTTTGACATGGCGAGATTCATTACCAGAATCGCCGTTACCAGTTCCCCGCTCGTTGGGGGAGTCTTGGACTGACTCTTGTTTCCGAAAAGAAATGGGTTGGCCTGAAAGGCTTTCCGGTGTGCCGGGGATAGGTTACCGAACCAGTCTTTAACCAGGGGGAAGGTGTGATAGAGATCCGAAAACATGTCGTCATAATGTGCCCCGTAGCCAGGGAAAACGAGGGCGAGTTTGCCGTGGCGACATGATCCCGGGCAGTGACCAAAGAAGATCCGGTTGCCCACATTCAGTTGATCGAGACTGGTTTCACGAATCAGGGAAATTGCCTGATCACAGCGATCGGGCAATTCATCATCGGGCTTTGCCAGTATTGCTATCCGGTAATCCAGATGGCCCGTCTGATCCGTTAGGCGGAAATCCCTCAGTTGCAGTGCTTTGAGCAAAGAGTCTTTGCTGTTACGGGACAGGCTCCAGATTTTTTGATCGGATTCCATGGCCGGTATTGTCGCAGAAAAGAAAAGTAGTTCATCGGCTGTGGTAGTATTTTTGTCTGTTTGAAGTGCTACGAGATTCGCAGTAGAGGATGTACCAGCAGTTGAAGTCCGACGTATTTTGTGACCGTAATGTAGCCATCCACGGTCAAAGCCAGGCATCAGGATAATTCTGTAAGTGCCCGGTCCCAGTTCCTCCCGTCTTTTCCTCTCCTTCGGCGTTGACCGGGTTGATCTGCTGCACTCGCTCTCAAAGTTGACAAAGGCGGATTTCGCGCAGAATCAGGCCAGCGATATCACGGTTATTGAGGCCGGTAGAAAACCGATCCGCGCCGGGATAATTGCCGATTCCGCCGACGATTTGGCTGTAAAGATCTCGCAAGTCAAGGAGCGGCTCAGTAGCGATACCAATGTACCAGCGAGTTTTCAGACGCCCTCAGGAATCTATTTCGGTGACCTTGAGCAGCTCGGCGGTATTGGCAAAATTGCATTTCTGTTCCCGGGGTTCGGTTCGCAGTATCCCGGCATGCTGAAGGGTCTGCGCTGCCGAATCCCCGGCTTTGACGGGCTCTTTGAGGAGTTGGAGATTCTTGTCAGTAGCCGGATGACACCCTCGGGCGGGCCATCCGCCAACGACAATGACGCTGACCGTGTTGAAGCGTCTTTATCCCTAAGGCCCCAGGAGCAGATCCGGGGAATTCCGGCATGTTTACTTTCGAGCGTGCTGCTTCAAGGTCTGCTGAAGGATATCGGTGTGTGCTGTGATGTAGCGGCGGGTTACAGCGTTGGGGAACTAGCGGCGCTGATCTGCGGAGGGTACATCAAGTGGACCGATCAGGAGAATCTACTTTCGATACTCCAGCGGTTTGGAGATTACGCACTTTGGTCCGATGACATCAATACGCAAAAAGCGTTCCAACGGATCGCGGTCAATGGTGAGTTTCGTCGCGTGTTGCCAAGGGTGCTGGCCGAATGGTCAGACACACTGTCCGTGCAGTTTGATAACAGTGCACATAATGCCATTCTTTATGGAAAGCCGCGTGCGATCAATACGGCAGCCGAGCAATTGAGCCGCGAAGCCGGCGTTGTGACGATGCCGCTGCCCTATATGGAGCCATTGCATACGCCTTGGTATTCCAAACAGGCTAAACAATTGCGCATGGCGTTTGCAGATCATGAAGTGGTGCCTGGTGATATCCCTCTTCTATCGGGAAGTTTGCTCGACTTTTTCTCGGTGGATCAAGCAGAACTGATCCATGAGCAGGCAGGGCATCAGTGGACCCAGACCGTTAGATTTCACGAAGTGCTCACTCGACTGGCCCGAGAAGGGGTGTGTTCTTTTGTTGAGGTGGGCCCCGGTGCCATGTTGACGGGATTCGCCATGGACACAATCGGCCGAAGCCGAACGCTTGCCGTAGCGACAGATAAACAAGGCGTTGATTCGGTCCGCCAATTGCAGAGCCTGATAGCGCAGTTTTTTCTTCGGGGTGCGCAGGTGCGACCTGATGGCTTGAGAAAAAGGCTGGGCCCATCTTCGTCTTTACCGGAGACGTTGCCGCAACCCAGTGAAGCACAACCAGGGATGCCGCGAATAGAGGAACTGAGAGCGCATTTCTCTCTTATGCGTGAGTTTCTTGATCAACAGCAGCGCCTAATGCTGAGATTCAGACAAACAGCGGGCGGGCGAACGCAAAGCGCGGCCGTAAGGCATTCGTCGGATAAAACTGATCGGCGGGAACCAGCGTTGCAGAACGGCCCGGAAGCACCCACAAGGTCGCAGCAAAGTGGGGGACAAACAACAGTTGAGTGGAGTCTCGACTCTACTAAGCACCACTTTCTGCGGGATCACTGTTTTGGTAGGGTGGTATCCGAGAAACAACCTGAACTCAGGCCGCTGCCGGTACTCCCCTTCACAGTATCGGTGGAATTCATGGCGCGCTCAGCGATCGAAGTTGCCGGAGCCCACTACCGGACGATCTCTGCAGAAAACATCAACAGCCTGCAATGGATTACGGCCGACACCGGTCAGTTGCGTATCACGGTGGTTGTCCGTGAGCAAAAGAATCGGCAAAAGGTAGTTGAACTACAGCCACAGGAAAGGGTTTTTGAGTGCCAGCTTTATGCGACGGCTGGAGGCGTCACCCATCAGGAGTCGAACCGTCCTGCTATAACCGCGCAGATTCGCGTGGCGCGGCGTTTTGGCGGTGCCAAACCTTTGCATCCGAAAGTGGCGCCGATGGCACCCTCTAGTACACCCCTTTTTAATGTTGATGAGTTGTATCGGTACTGTCTGTTTCATGGGCCGGCGTTTCAGGTGTTGAAGGATCATGCCTATATAAGTGATTCCAAGCTGAGTATGACCTTGGCGTCTTCCGCTTTTGGTGGGAATGATGGTAAGGACGGTCAGCAGGTCTCCCAGACATGGCCCTGCCTCATGGACAGCACCGGGCAGATGGCCGCTGTTTGGTTGCTGGAGCAGGGTGCAGTTGCCTTTGGCAGTTATCCCTCCAGGGTGGCATCCATGGAATGGTTGTGTCCACCACCTGCGCCGGGGCAAACGCTGCAGTGCATCGCTTACTGTAGTCGCAAAGGTGAAGATATCCGGGCGGATTTCGATTTTACCGACCCCGAAGGAATAATTGTTGCCCGGGTTCGGGGCATGGTAAGCCGATTTTTTGACTTCCCGAACGACTATTACGCCGCCGTTAGCTGGCCAGGTGGAGGCAAGCGGCTTACTATCCGTAAAGAAGGTCTTGCGCCGGGCTCGTCGCGGTATCACAGGACCGTGAAGCGCTTCCCGGAGCGCTATTTCTCCCAGAGCGGGGCGATCTGGCTCAGGGTGTTGGCTCATACCTGCCTGAGTAGAGATGAGCGGGCCCACTTTGCGTCAATCCCAGGACAAACCAAGGACCGCCGTGAATCGTGGTTGCTGGGGCGGATTGCAGCCAAAGACGTCCTGCGTGACTGGTTCGAGGCGGAGCATGATCTCCGTGTTGCGCCTGCCGATCTTGAACTCACCGAAGGAGAAGGCCTATACCGTGCCCGGTATGTTTGCGATCCTGAGTTTGGGCCGATCCCCCCGGTGCAGACGGTAACTGAGAATGACGATATTGCTGCAATACTGGTCATCAGCGACAGGGTTATGATGACAGCCAGTTAGCGGCGCAGGTAAATGGGGTACACGTCTCAAAGAAGAACTGCTGATATGCAAAACCCGGATCCAAAATCGATTGAAACGATGATTCTTGACTACCTTGAAGAGGTCGCTGAAGACATGGGGCTGATGGCGACTGTCTCTCTGGATACTTGCCTTGGGGGGGAGCTTGGACTATCGTCGGTTGATACCATGAATCTGCTAGCTGCAATCGATGTGTATCTTGGCCGGCGCATCCGTTATGAAGCGTTGCTGATGCCTGAGGGCGAGTATGCCCGGGAACTGACGCCACGCGAGATTAGCACGTACGTGATCGAGCACTATGACGATCAACTGGATCTTGAACCAAAGGTGATGTGAGCCGGCCCGGTGATCAGGCTAAGTGGGTAGTTTAGGCAGGTAGTGTCGGTAGTAATGTAGCAATGAAGTTGAGTGAAGAAGCAGGCATTCGGTGCGTGACCCTTTCTCCAGCGGTTGGGGAATCTTTGGGGGTCGCGGTGGCTTCGGTGAGGTCCGGGGGGTGGGGCCTGCTGGATACCCGACGGGAAAGACTGCCTCTGAAACTGGTCACCGACATATTCGAACGTCTGGTTGAAAGGACCACGGGGGCAACCGGTCTGCCCGGCCTTGCCATGCATTGGTCCGATACCCGTGGTCTCTCAGTACCCAAGCCCTCGGAGGAAGTGAAACACGTTCTTTTGGTGCAGTTGCCGGCTGGAACACCGTTGGAAGACTGCAAGGAGCTGATCAACTGCCCTGGCCGAGTGCTGCTATTGCAGCCTGAGTCGGCCCCGGATCTGCAAAGCTATGTGAAACATCCCCTGGCTGATACCGGGCGGGTCAGCGGCTGGGTCGTGGCCGGCAACGAGGTGACCGAGTCAGATAGCGACGTTAGTGCATTTGTGGCAGCGCAACGGGCATTGGCACTTACAGATCAGCCGGTCTTTATCCACGGCGGTCTGGGGCCACGCGCGACCCAGGCATTAGCGGCGATGGGAATTGCGGGAGCAGTCCTCGACGATGCGCTTGTCGGGATGCCCGAAGCACCCCGGTTCTTTAAGCCGCAGCGGGAACAGGGAGTTGACGGGGCCAGCCAGTGCGCGGTTGTCGGGTACGAGGGCGGCAACCTTGAACCGGTGACGCCATTCCAGATTGACCTGGCGAAGCGATACCTGTCAACGGGTCGACTGGTTGGAGCGATACAGAGCGGGCGTGTTCAGCCGCTGACTGAAACCGGACCGCTGCTGGATCCTTTTGCACCCGGTTCAGCATTGGCCCAAAGTCACGGAACACGGTTTCCTTTGGTGCAGGGGCCGATGACCCGGGTCTCGGACGTGCCGGCGTTTGCTGCTGCAGTCGCGGAAGCGGGAGCCCTGCCGATGCTGGCCCTCGGCCTCATGTCGGGGGAGGATTCGAGGTCTTTGTTTACTGCGACTGCCGCCTTGATGGGCGGGCGGCCATGGGGTATCGGAGTGTTGGCTTTTGCTCCCCGGGATATAAGAGACGCACAGATCTCTGAAATTCTTTCGGCCCGACCAGATTATGTGATCATCTCCGGCGGGCGGCCGGATCAGGCCCAGGAGTTCGAAAATCAGGCTATAAGAGCCTATCTGCATGTGCCGACGGCCGGCTTGTTGGAGCGTTTTCTTGACGCCGGGTCACGCCGCTTTGTTTTTGAAGGACGTGAATGCGGCGGCCACGTAGGCCGTTTTGGGTCCCTGCAGTTATGGGAACAACTTGGCGATGTACTGCTGGGCCAGGTCTCAGGTTCCGATGCGGGTGATATCCACGTGTTGTTTGCTGGCGGAATTCATGATCGATGCTCGGCTGCCGGCGCGGCAACCCTGGCCACGCCCCTTGCCCAGCGCGGTATATGCACAGGGGTGCTCATGGGCAGTGCCTACCTGATGACCCGTGAGGCCGTTGATTCCGGCGCAGTAGTTGCTGAATGTCAGCGTGTTATTACGGAGTGTACCGAGACGGCACTTCTGGAGAGTCGACCCGGTCATGTTTACCGGGTCGCGAAGACACCGATGGCAGAGCAGTTTGGACATTTCCGATCCAGGTTGATCAGCGAGGGTGTCTCGGGCGACCAGTTGGGGGACGAGCTGGACCTGTTTGGACTCGGCCGTTCGCGGATCGCCACCAAGGGTGAACAGCGAGATGCACAAGGACACTGGCGCGCGGTTACTGAAGATATCCAGCGTCAGGAAGGGATGTACATGGTCGGGGAGGCAGCTGCCTGTTGCCATAGCGTCACTTCTATGAACGCGCTGCACGAGTCAGTGGCAATGGGGTCGCAGGATGCTGCCGCCCGATTCAAAGAGAAGCAGCCGGTTGTATCCAGCCCGGTGACCCAACGACCGCCCGCCGATATCGCAGTTATTGGCATGGCAGCTCTGGTGCCGGGTGCGAGTCATCATGACGTGTTCTGGCGGAATATTCTGGATCGTCATTCGGCCATCATCGAAGTGCCGCAAGACCGGTGGGATTGGCGATTGTTTTATGAGGAGGAGGGGTCCGCAAAAGATTCCGCGCTTTCAAAGTGGGGAGGTTTTTTCCCCGAGATTGCATTCGATCCAAGACGGTATGGTATCCCCCCAAAGGTGATGCCGCATATCGGTGTACCCCAGTTGTTGTCTCTGGAAGTGGCGCGCCGTGCACTGATCGATGCGGGATATGAAGATGGTGAATTCGACCGGGAAAACACATCTGTGATCGTTGGCTCGGCCGACGGCGGCGGCCTGCTCGGCGATTCGCTCATTGCCCGCGCACATCTGAATCTGATTGAACCGGACAGTGAGGCTTGGGACCGTCTACCGGAGTGGAGCGAGGACGCGTTTGCCGGCGTATTGACCAATATCTCGGCAGGTCGCGTGGCCAACCGTTTCGATCTGGGTGGGACTAATGTGACTCTTGACGCGGCCTGTGCATCGGGCCTGATGTCTGTTGCCATGGGGGTCAGTGAGCTGGTTGACGGCACTGCCAACATGGCTCTGGCCGGCGCGATTGATGTGGGGCAGGTACCGTTTCAGTTTCTTGGGTTCAGCAATACCCGGGCCCTGTCGCCCACCGGGAAGTTGCAACCTTTTGGCCAGGGGGCCGATGGGACAGTTATGGGTGAGGCCATCACCTTTATCGTTTTAAAACGCCTTGTCGATGCGGAGAGAGACGGTGATCGGATCTATTCGGTGATCAAGGGGATAGGTACTTCCAGTGACGGCAAGGGACTGGGTATGACGGCGCCCCAACCGGCGGGTCAGATGCGGGCACTTAGCCGGGCCTACGCGCAGGCCGGATTCGAGATGTCGTCGATTGGCCTTTATGAGGCCCATGGTACGGGAACACCGGTAGGCGACAAGGCCGAAGCCGAGACCCTGTTTACGCTGCTGGATAGGGATGCTGTCCAGCAGTCGGATTGTGCGGTCGGTTCGGTAAAGAGCCTTACCGGGCACACCAAGAACGCGGCTGGCATGGTCGGGCTGATTAAGGCATCACTCGCCCTCTATCACCGGACCCTGCCGCCTCACGCTGGTATCGATCAGCCGATAGATGTTTTCAAAAGAGCGGAATCCCCCGCCTATTTGCCCCATGCCGCAAGGCCATGGTTATCCTCATCAGTTTGCCGTCGTGCCGGAGTCTCTGCCTTTGGCTTTGGCGGGACGAATGCCCATGCTGTGCTGGAGGAATATCCGGCTGAACGGTCCGGCAGGCCTGCGGAATATGGCGCCGGCCAATGGACATCAGAACTGTATCTTGTTGCTGCACGCGATCGCTCTGCTGCGGTCGCAACCTGCCGGAATCTGGCCGAACTGATCAGGTTGAAACCAGACCTGAATCCGCGTGACCTGTCCTATACCCTTGCGACAGATTTCGACAAGCAGGCCCGACGCCAGTCAGAGCAGGGTGTGATGCTGGCAATTGTTGCACCATCCATAACAGATCTGGGAAAAGACCTTGAGAGTGCGGCTTTGGCATTAACCGATGATGGGCCGGTCTCGTTGCCGACCAATGCATATATTGTCGAGGGTGTATCGAATTCAGCCAAGGTAGCTTGCCTGTTTCCCGGGCAGGGGTCGCAGTATCCAGGAATGGCCGGGGGTCCGGCTGTGTACTTTGAGGAATTTCGGGCGCTGCTCGAAATTGCTGATGTATCGAGTCAGTCGGTACTTGGCGAAAAGATATCCAGATTTGTATTCCCGCCATCCCTTTGGTCCGATCAGGATCAACGGAGTGCCGCTGATGCGCTCAAACGTACCGAGATCGCGCAGCCGGCATTGGGCGTCATAGAGTTTGCCTATTTCAGATTGTTGCAGCGTCTGGGACTGCGATCTGACATGGTTGCAGGCCACTCTTATGGCGAGTACCCGGCACTGGCTTCAGCCGGCGTATTGGCCGTGAAGGATCTGTTTGATCTTTCTGTAAGCCGGGGTCAGGCGATGGCCAACTGTAGACGCGACGATGGCGATTCGGGAACTATGGCTGCGGTTTTTGCCTCAGCCGATCAACTTGATTCAGTGCTGAAGCAGGTCCCGGGCCTGGTGTTGGCCAATGATAATGGCCCCGAGCAGGTGGTTGTTTCCGGCGATGCGAGCACAGTTGACCAGGCTATCGAACTTCTTGATCAGCAGGGCATTCGGGCAGTCCGGCTGCCGGTAGGCGGGGCCTTTCACTCACACCTTATGAAAGCGGCGGCAAGGCCGCTGAGCGATGCTATTCAGTTGACCGAGATCTCATCGCCGGCAATACCGGTTTATGCGAACCACGATGGAGCGCCTTATCCCACTGACCCTGCCAGAATCCGGAGTCAACTCAGCGAACATCTTTTGCGGCCGGTGCAGTTTGCCGAACAGATAGAGCAGATGTATGCCGATGGTGCGAGGGTATTCGTTGAGGTCGGTCCAGGCCGTTCCCTGACCGGGCTAACTGGCCAGATTCTGCAGGGCCGTGACCATACGGCGATATCGGTTGAGGGCGATATAGAAGGTATGCAGGGATTTCTCCTGACCGTCGGAAAATTGGCGGCCCATGGTTTTCTGGATAATGTCGTTGCCCTGTATCGCGATCGATCGCCCGCGCTCGTTGACCTGGTTGACCGCACTGAAGAAATCGATCCGAACTTCTGTTGGTACCTCAATGGGGCATTCTGTCGTCGTGGTGATCAAACACGTGGCCAATACGGGACGGCGCCATTTCTCACCGCCGATAGCGCAGCGTCGTCACACTCGACCATCGTTGATCAGGAGCCGGTAGTTAAGCAAGAGCCGGATGAGCGGGTTGCCAGCGCGAAACCTCATGCGCAAGCGATGAACCAGAACGGGAGAAATTCCGATGACAGCGCAGGTCTAACGGAGATCTACCGGGAGTACCACGAGACCATGCGTCAGTTCCTCGCTGTACAGGAATCGGTAATGAGCGCGTTTTTGGGGGATGGTGCACTCACGGCCGGGGGTAATTCGCTACCGGGACCCGATGAGATTTCTGGTGAATTGTCTCGCGGGATTTCCAGGGTCAGCGATGCTGATCCAATGGTTTCGCGGCCGGCTTCGGCAGTCGCCTCTGCCGAGGAAACCGAAATACCGGACGCTGATGTCGCGAGTGCGGTCGCCGATATTCCAGCAGCAGCCTCA
>DCXP01000025.1:2576-2912 GCA_002327725.1 Proteobacteria bacterium UBA2133 | reverse complement strand
TCACCGGTTACTGCAGAGGCGGATACTGCCAATGTAACGGCGCCAGCCATTAACATGCACCAGATTCTGACTGGTCTGGTCAGCGAGATCACCGGCTATCCCGAAGACATGCTGAATCCGGATCAGGATCTTGAGGCCGAACTTGGTGTGGACTCGATAAAACGGGTAGAGGTGATCGAATCGGCACTGAAACTGCTACCCGATACTGCCTCGGAAGAGCTGCGTCGGCGAATCGACGAGTTGATTCGGCTGAAGACCATCGCTCAACTCGCCGAACAACTGCAGGACGCAGCGGGTGAATTACGCGAAGCAGCCGATATTCCAGCAGCAGCCTCA